>DASUFJ010000033.1:0-12826 GCA_036274575.1 Candidatus Limnocylindria bacterium | reverse complement strand
CAACGCTGATGGCGCGGGCGCCCTGGCCGGCACCGTCGTCGGCGTGACCGGCGACACCGCGCGCGTCCGCTTCGTCGTCGACACGCGCTCGGTCGTCATCGGCCTCGACCAGGCAAGCCGCGCGCTGGGCGAGGTGCACGGTCAGGCCGGTGGCCAGCTCGTCATGACCGGAGTGCCGGTCACCGACGCCGTGTCGGTTGGCGACACGATCGTCAGCGCCGGGATCGCCCTGGGCGAGACGACGAGCCGCTATCCCGGCGGGCTGCTCATCGGGACGGTCCAGGCGATCGAGGACGACGCCAACGGCCTGACGCGAACTGCCTTCGTGCGTCCCGCCTTCGATGTCGAAGCCGCCGAGCGGCTCCTGGTGGTCCTCGACTTCAGCCAGGGCTGAATGGCCCCATCGGCGCCGCCGCTCGCGTGACCATCGCGCCATAGGCGCCGCGATCGGAGCGGACGAGCATGATCGCGAACCCTTCTCGCCCCGGAGATTCGATTGCCCGTCCGCGTCCGTGCCCTCCCGCTCATCCTCGCGCTCGTCGTCTCTGTGGCGACCTCGCTGGTCCTCCCCGCCGCGCCGACGGTCCGCGCCGCCGCCCTGAAGGTCGCGATCATCGTTGGACCGGTGGGCGACATGACCGATGGCTACCGCAGCTCCGCGGATCGTGTGGCCTCGGCCGCCACGGCCGCGGGAGCGACCGTCGCGAAGGCGTACTCCCCGAACGCGACGTGGAGCAAGGTGAAGACCGCGGTGAGCGGGGCGAACGTCGTCGTCTACTTCGGACACGGCAACGGCTTCCCCAATCCGTACTCGACCACCGAGAACACCGACCGGGTGAACGGGTGGGGGCTGAATCGGACCACGACGAACGGCGACGCCGATGGCTGGTCCACGACGCTGGCGTACTGCGGCGAGCGCGCGCTCCTGGGCACGCTCACCAGCGGCGACGATGCGGTGCGCCGCACGTACTGCGGCGGGACGGCGAACGATGGCATCACGCCGGCGGCGGGCTTCACGATGATCTACGCGCAGGCGCACTACGCGCCCGGGTTCGGGGAGCGGTACGACGAGGACGATCCGCTCACCACGCTCAGCCAGGCGCAGCAGCGCGTGCGCCACTACAGCTACCCGGTCCTTCGGCTCGGCGCGCGCGGCTACATCGCGACCGCCTACGGCGACGCCGACCAGATCGTGACCCGCGTCCTCACCATGCGGACCACGACGTTCGCCGACATCTTCCGCGCCGGGCGCGGCTTCTCGTCATCGACGCTGACCACCATGGCGCACCCTGACGTGAGCGGTGCGCAGGTCTGGGTGCAGCGGACCTCGGTCAGCGGCCTCCACTTCGGCGATCCCGACTACTGGTACGCCTTCGCGGGCAACCCGAATGCGACGCCGAGCGGCGCCGCGGCCACGACTCCGAAGATCGCGCGCGTGTACCCCGGCGCGAACAGCGCGAACGGCTCCGTCAACGCGACCGTCTCCGCCACGTTCGACCGTGCGGTCACCGGCGTGTCCGGCTCGACCTTCTCGCTCCATACTGCGAGCGGGCAGTCGGTGCCGGCATCGGTGACCTACAACGCGTACTGGAAGCGCGCCGAGCTCCGGCCGAGCGCGCCGATGCTCCCGGGGACGACGTATGTCGCCAGCCTCGGATGGGGGATCAGCTCGAGCGGCGGGTCGCTCGCCCCGTACAGCTGGCGGTTCACCACCGCCGGCACCCCACCGGCGCCCGAGGGAATGGAGGCCTTCGACCCCGCCGTCCGGCTCGCGTTCCTCCAGGGGACGCACACTGGCTACCGATTCGACGCGTCCGGTGCGCCGACGGCCGTGCGGACCGTGTCGCTTGCGACGAACTCCGGCGCGAACGCGGACCTCCGCGGCACCATCGCCGGTCAGTCGGGAACGTGGTTCCACATCGTGAACGGCGCATGGGCGGGCTACTGGCTCCGCCAGTCCGACGCCGTGCATCTCGCGACGACTTCCGCCGTCTCCGTCACGGCGAGCGCGGCGGAGTACGACCCGCCGCGGCGAATCTCGTTCCGCCAGGGGACCCACACCGGCTACCGCTTCAGCGCCACCGGGGCACTGCTCGCCGCTCGGACCGTGACGCTTGCCACGAACTCGGGCGCCGACGCATACCGGCTGGCGGCCATCCCCAACCAGCACGGCGCATGGTTCGCCATCGTGAACGGCGCCTGGGCAGGCTACTGGGTGCCGGCCTCCGACGTGATCTATCTCCCCTGAGCTCGCGCCGCCCCGGCGCCGTTGAGTGGTCCCTTCGTACCATGGGGGCGATGGGGGCGGATCGGTAGGGTGGGGTGACGTTCCCAGGGCGAGGGCACTCGATCCGTGCGTTTCCGTTCCGGCGGGCTTCTGCTCGCCATCATGTTCGTCGCGACCTCAGCGTTCCAGCCGGTGCGAGCCGCCGAGCCGACGCCGACGCCGAGCGTCGAGGGATCGCCCGCGGCGGACCCGACGCCGGTGCCCACGGCTCAGCCCACGCCAGTGCCTACAGCTCAGCCCACGCCGGTGCCCACGCCGGAGGCCGCACCGCAGCAGCCCTCAGCCGTCGACCTTCCCCCGGTCCACGCCGAGATGCTTGCGGAGCACGAGGGCGACACATACCAGTTCGATCTCGGCGGGCAGCCAACGGTGCTCCTCGACGGCAAGGGCTCGATAAGCAGCACCGCCGATGCGCCGGACCCGCAGCTGCTGGCCGCGGGGGGAACGGTCAGCGCCACGGGGCTGCCGAGTGGCCTCCGCCGCCAGGTGTTCGGCTTCCTTCCGTACTGGATGCTCACCGATGCCGATCTCGCGGAGATGAACTACTCGCTCCTGTCGACGGTCGCGTACTTCAGCGTCGGAGCCCGGTCGGATGGCTATCTGGACAAGGGAACGGCGAGCGATCCGTCGACCGGCTGGGCCGGGTGGAGGTCGGCGCAGATGACGCAGGTCATCGACCGAGCGCACGCACGGGGGGTCCGCGTCGTCCTCACCGTCACGATGATGGCCTGGGACACCGCGGGCTACAACCGCATGCGCACCCTCCTCAACTCGTCCACCTACCGTGCGCGGCTCGCCGGGCAGATTGCCGATGCCGTCAAGTCGCGTGGCGCGGACGGCGTCAACCTCGACTTCGAGCTCGTCCCCACCGACCTCAAGGCGGCGTACACGTCGTTCGTCCGCCAGGTGAGGGCGGCGCTCGTGGCCAAGGGAGCGGGCAGGGCCCTGACCGTCTGCGTGACCGGCGGGGCCGCGACGTGGGCGACGGGCTATGACGTCGCCGGGCTCGTGGCCAGCGGCGCCGCCGACGCGCTCTTCGTCATGGGGTACGACTACAACTGGGCCGGCTCCAGCCGGGCGGGCGGCGTTGCCCCCATCGACAGCCCGTACGCCCTCGACGTGAGCACGGCGATGGCCGACTTCGCCGCACGGGCGCCGGCGTCGAAGCTCATCTGGGGAGTGCCGTACTACGGCCGCGGGTGGTCGACGACGACGAACCAGCTGAACGGCGTGACCAAGGGCGGCTCCTTCGCCTACTACTACACGCGCCACCTCGCCGACGCAGGCAAGTACGGTCGGCTGTGGGATGCCGTCGGCAAGGTTCCCTGGTACCGCTACTACGACTCCGCGAAATCGTCGTGGATCCAGGTGTATTACGACGACACGACCTCGCTGGGCGTGAAATACGACCTCGTCAATCGGAAGGGGATGGCGGGGATCGGGATCTGGCACCTGCTGATGGACGGGACTCGCGACGAGCTCTGGAGGCTCATCGCGAACCGCTTCGTCACCGACACGCGGCCGCCCATCGGCGGCGTGCGGACCCTTCCCCAACGCACGACGTCGAACGCGATCGACGTCGGCTGGGCGGCAATCGACGACCAGTCAGGGCTGAGCCACTACAACGTCCAGGTCCGCGAGCGAACGTCGTCGGTGTGGAGCGCCTGGATCACCGGGACGCATGCGACACACGCCTTCTATCCCGGTCAGGAAGGCAAGACCTACGAGTTTCGGGTCCAGGCCGTCGACCTGCGTGGGAACGCCCAGCCCTGGCTCGTCGCCCCGGGCATGCCCTCGAGCCTCAGGCCGGGAACGTTCGCGTCCGTGACGACGACCACGCTCAACGTCCGCTCCGGGGCCGGAACCAACTACGCCGTCGTCGGCACGGCGAGCTCCGGCGACCGCGTCTACATCCTGAGCGGGCCGGTCAGCGCCGGCGGGTACACCTGGTGGCAGGTGGAGTACGACTGGTCGACGTGGCCCTCGACCGACTACGCACGCATCGGCTGGATGGCGGCCGGCAGTGGCGGCGATACCTACCTGAAGCCCGGTTACGCGCCGAGCATCACCAACCTCGCGCCGTTCGTGTCGGGCTACGCACGCTCGACGGCATCGATCAGCCCGAACGGCGATGGCGTGAACGACGGCCTCATTATGCGCTACACGCTCGTCGGGCCGGCCTCGGCGATGCGCATGGACGTCGTGAACGCCTCCGGCTCCCTCGTCCGCTCGCGCTCCCTCGGCGTCCAGGTCGCCGGCCCGGGCCAGGTGGCATGGGATGGCAGGAACGACTCCGGAGCCCTCGTGCCGAACGGCGGCTATCTCGTCCGGCTCGTGGTGACCGATGCCGGCGGCCGCCAGCACGTCGCTCCTGCCAACGGCGTGGATACCACCCTCCGTCAGCGCTGGGGCGTGACCGTCGACCGGACGGCGCCGACGGTGGCGTCGGTCACTCCGAGCCCGGCCGTCATGGTCCCGGCCATGGGATCGTTCGCCGTCAGGTTCTCCGAGCCGATGTCGACGGCTGCCGGCGGCATCCGCCTGGAGCTCGCGGGTGCCGACGTCGATGCCAGCCTGACGTGGGACAGCGCTCGCCGAACGGCCACGATTCGGCAGCGCGCGGCACTGCCAACCAATGCAACCGTCACGCTCGTGATCGACGGCGCGCGGGACGCCGCCGGCAACCCGGTGGCGACACGGTCGCAGGAGTACAGGACGGCGCCGGGCGTGCCGTTGGCGGAAGGGACGCGCATCAAGGTCGTCGCGGGGGCGCACGCCGGCTACGGCATCGGGCCGGGCGGTGAGATCGTGTCGCGCCGGAAGGTCACCTTCTCGTCGACCTCGGGAGCTCCGGTGGGCCAGCGCGCCACGATGCCGAACCTTCCGGGCCGCTGGCTGTACGTGGAGGCCGGAGCATGGGCCGGGATGTGGGTGCCGGAGTCGGCGGCGATCGGTGTGCCGGGGGAGGTCGAGCGCACCACGGTGCCGACCTCGACCCGCCTGCGCTTCCTCTCGGGCTCACATACCGGGGTCCGGTTCGACGCCGGCGGCCACGTGATCGCCTCGCGTACGGCGACCCTCGGCAGGACGTCCGGCGCGAACGCATCTGCCCGCGCGATCATCAACGGCCGCGCCTACTGGCTCGTGGTGAATGGGATCTGGGCGGGATACTGGATTCCGGAATCGGCGCGCGCCCACGTCCGGGGAGCGATCGAAGTGACGCTGCTCGCGTCTCTGCCCCGAGTCAACTTCGCGCCGGGAACATACTCGGCGTCGCGGTACGCAAGCGACGGCACCCGGACAGCATCGACGTCGGTCCGGATCACGCGCGTGTCGGGCGCGCCAATCCGCACGGCTGCGGTGATCAACGGCGTTCGCCAGGTCCTCGTCGACGCCGGCCTCCTTGCTGACTGGTGGGTGCCGCTCGACGCTCGGATCACCTTCGAGCCCTGACCCTCGGGTCGCCGACGGGCGACCAAAAGAACCATGGCCGCACCACGGCGCTCTCGGTAGGTTGCGCGGGCATTCATCCCCGCAATCCCAGGAGACCAGCGTGTCGACCCTTCCCAGCGCCGCCCGCCGCCCAGCCCGCGTGCTCGCCGCCCTCGCGCTTGCCGCCGCGACGCTCGCGGCCGCAAGCGTCGCCCCCGCGGCGACCCTGGCCGTCGGTGGATCCGAGTTCGTCCGCCTGACGAACCAGTACCGCGCGTCGGACGATCTCGCGCCCGTTGCGTTCAACGCGGCCGTCGACCGGATCGCGGTCGAGCGAGCGAACCAGATGGCGTCACGCAAGTCGATGTACCACGACCTCGACTACATCTCGACCAGGCTCCGCCAGCTGGGCGTCTGCTACTCGAACCTCGGCGAGATCATCGCCTGGGAGAGCGGCTATCCGTCGCACTCGTACGAGCGGACGATGGCCCAGTGGTGGAAGTCGCCCGGGCACCACGCGATCATCGTCGGCGACTTCAACGCGGCCGGCGGCAGCTGGTCCGTCGGCGGCGATGGCCGGACGTACTCGGCCATGATCTTCATCAAGGCCTGCGCGACGACGACGACAGTCGCGAAGGTGGCGACCCGCATCACGTTCCTGGCCGGCACGCACACGGGCTACCGATTCCGCGACGGCGTGGTGAGCCAGACGAAGCGCGCGACCCTTGCCAGCAACTCGGGCGCCGACTTCAGCGAACGACGCATCATCGGTGGACGCGCGTACTTCTACATCCGCAACGGCATCTGGGCCGGCTACTGGGTCCCGGAGACGTCTCGGTCCTACATCCCCGGCTTCGTCGACGTCCACACGTTCCCGGCGCGCGACATCGTGTTCGGTGCCGGCACGCACACGGGCTACGTGTACCGGACCGACGGGTCGATCGTGAGCAGGAAGAGCGCGACGCTGTACCGGACGTCCGGTGCCGACACCACGAAGCGGGCGGTCATCAACGGTCGTCGCTGCTTCTACGTCGTGAACGGCATCTGGGCCGGCCACTGGGTCCCCGACACCGCGAGCGTCTGGCTCGGGTCCTAGGCCCCCCTCGGAGCGGCCCGGCGCTAGAATCGGCGCCTGATGACCACTGCCCCTGTCGCCCGTCGCTCGGACGGCCGTGTCCCGAACCAGCTGCGGCCGGTCAAGATCGTCCCGGACTACCTGAAGTTCGCCGAGGGTTCGGTGCTGATCCGAGTCGGCGATACGCGGGTGATCTGCGCCGCGACGATCGAGGACCGTGTGCCGGGCTGGATGCGCGGCAAGGGCCGGGGTTGGGTGACGGCCGAGTACAGCATGCTGCCGCGGGCGGGCACCGAGCGCAGCCAGCGCGAGGCGGCGCGCGGATCGATCGGCGGCAGGACTCACGAGATCCAGCGCCTCATCGGCCGCTCCCTGCGCGGCGTCGTCGACATGGGCCGTCTCGGAGAGCGGACCATCACGCTCGACTGCGACGTCATCCAGGCCGATGGCGGCACCCGGACCGCGAGCATCACCGGCGCGTACGTCGCGCTCGCCCGAGCGCTGAACACGTACGGCATGGGCCAGCTGCTCACGGGCCAGGTCGCCGCCGTGAGCGTCGGACTCGTCAAGGGGCAGCTGCATCTCGACCTCGATTACTCCGAGGACTCGACCGCGGACGTTGACCTCAACGTCGTCATGACCGACGACGACCGCCTCATCGAGGTCCAGGGCACCGCGGAGCATGGGAGCTTCAGCCGGGCGGACATGGACGCCATGGTCGACCTCGCTGCCGCAGGCATCCGCCAGCTGTTCGCCATCCAGCGCACGGCGATCGAAGCCCCGCCCGGCGAGTGAGCCGGCGCCTGCTCCTCGCGACGACGAACGCCGGAAAGCAGGACGAGTTCCGTCGCCTCCTGGCGCCACTCGCCGCCGACGTGGTCGCGCCCGCCGACGTCGGCCTCGACCTCGAGGTCGACGAGCCGTTCGACACCTACGCCGAGAACGCCGCGACCAAGGCCGCGGCGTTCGCTCGCGCCGCCGGGTTGCCGAGCCTTGCCGACGACTCGGGCATCGAGGTCGCGGCGCTCGACTGGGGACCCGGCGTGCGGAGCGCTCGATGGGGTGGCGGCCGCAACGCCGAGCGCCTCGTCGAGACGCTTGCCGGCGCCACCGATCGACGGGCCCGAATGGTCTGTGCACTCGCCCTCGCCGTCCCCGGCGATCCGGAGCCGGAGATCGAGATCTTCACCGGCGAGGTCAGCGGCTGGGTGACGACCGCGCCCCGGGGGGAGCGGGGATTCGGCTACGACCCGGTCTTCGAGCTCCCGGACGGTCGGACGACCGCCGAGCTCGAGGAGGCCGAGAAGGACCGGATCAGCCATCGTGGCCGGGCGGTCGCGGCGGCCCTGCCGCGGCTGCGCGAGCTTCTCGGCGGGCGCTAGTCCATCGGTCCCAAGCGGGGTAGAGACCTTCGTCCCGTCGCCGGGCACGGAGCGGACACGTACGGTTGGGTGACCTTCGCGGGGGTCATACGTGCGATGGCTCTCGTTACCGCACCGCACCGGAGTACCAGTGTCCCGAGCCGTCGCCTGCCTCCTCGCTGTCATCGTCCTCCTCGCGAGCGCCGCGCTCCCGGTGGCCGCACGCGCGCCCGAGGGCGATGCCGTCGCCCCCGACGACGCTCGGATCATCCCCGGCGAGGTGATCGTCCAGTTCCGTGAGGGACGCGCGGATGAGGTGACCCGCGTGCACGGGCTGACCGTCGAGGGTCAGCTCGGCGCCGACAAGGCGGCCGCGCCGGCACTCGTGTCGACCCGCGGACGCGGCGTCAACGAGGTCATCGCGGAGCTGCTCGCCGATCCATCGGTCCTCCGCGCGGAGCCGAACTACGTGGTCCGCCTCGCCGAGGAGCAGACCGTCGCCGCCGTCCTCGTCAACGATCCGAAGACCGGCGACCAGTACTCCCTCGACCGGATGCGCGTCCGCGATGCCTGGTCCCGCACAACCGGTGGGCACAACGTCGTCGCGGTCCTCGACACCGGCATCCAGCTCAATCATCCGGACCTCGTCGGGCGGACCGTGCGCGGCTACGACTTCGTCCACGACGACACCAACCCCAGCGACGACAACGGTCATGGCACCTGGGTGTCCGGGATCATCGCCGCGCACGCGAACGACGCGTACGGCATCGCCGGGATCACCTGGACCGACAAGATCATGCCGATCAAGATCATGGATCGCGAGGGGACGGGCAGCACCGCGGACCTGCTGGCCGGGATCCAGTGGGCAACCGCCAACGGCGCGGACGTCATCAACATGAGCGTCGGCGGCTTCCCGTACTCGCAGATCATGCAGGACGCGGTGAACGCGGCATGGAACAAGGGCGTCGTCCTCGTCGGGGCCGCCGGGAACAACCGTCGTCGGGAGTCCTACTACCCCGCCAGCTTCGAACACGTGGTGAGCGTGAGTGCCACGCAGCCCGAGGACGAGTTCAGCAACTGGTCCAGCTATGGTCCGAAGGTCGACGTCAGCGCGCCGGGCTCCTCGGTCCTGACGACCAACTGCTACGTGTGCACCTACGCCGACCACGACAGCTGGGGCACTCACACCTTCATCAGCGGAACCAGCTTCGCGACCCCGAACGTGGCCGGGGTCGTCGCCCTCATCCGGGCGGTGTACCCCAACGACTCAGCACAGCAGATCGTCAACCGCCTCGTCGACACGACCGACGACCTCGGCTACGCGGGCTGGGACGAGAGGTACGGGAGCGGACGCGTCAATGCGCAGCGCGCGGTGACGGGCAGCGCCCCGGGCGTCGGCGCCTCGGCGGGTGACGGCCACGAGCCGAACAACACGGTCGGGACCGCGACGCCGATGTCCCTTGGCGGCACCGTCCGTCCGAGCATCCATCCGGCGAGCGACGTCGACGTCTACTCCCTCAGCCTGCCGCGCGCCGGCCGGCTCGAGGTGCGGGTCACCGGCATCGTCGACACCCGGGCCTATCCCTGGAACAAGAGCGGCCTGCCGATCGACCCGATCGTGGAGATCCTGTCGGGCTCGGGCTCCGTGCTGAAGCGCGTCGACGCCCAGTGGGAGGGCGGGACGGAGCTGGCGACGTGGACCGTCGCCGGCCCGACGAGGGTCCTCGTGCGCGTCACGAACTGGTACCCGAACGGCAACCGCGGGGCGTACCAGCTCTCGACGAAGTTCGTGGACGAGGTCCCGCCGCGGGCCGTTGGCCTGGTGCCGGCGCCGAACTCGACGATGGCTCCGACCCGCAAGCCGGTCACCTTCACCTTCAGCGAGCCGGTCACCGGCGTCGACGCGACGAGCGTGACGCTGCGGACGAACAGCGGCAAGCAGGTCCCCGCGACGGTGACGTACGCCTCCTCGACCCGCAAGGTGACGGTCACCCCGACCGTACCGATGCCGAGCGGCATGAAGATGACGCTCCTTCTCTCCGATGCGATCCGCGACGCGGCGAACCTGACGCCGCTCTACTCGGGATACAAGTTCACGACGATGCCGGGGACGACCTTCGTCCCGTCCCGCAGGGTGAGCTTCGCGGCGGGGACCCATGTCGGCCATCGCTTCGCGCAGGACGGCACGGTGCTCGGCCTCAGGAGTGGACGGCTGGCCCATGGATCCAGCGCCAGTGGCGCGCAGCGCGCGCTGCTTCCGAACCTGCCCGGCGCGTGGATCTACGTCGAGAACGGAGCCTGGGCCGGCACCTGGATCGCCGAGAGCGCGCGTGCCTGGGTTCCCGGGAGCTTCGACGAACAGACGCTGCCGGCCGGCACGCGGATCATCGTCCGGAATGGCACCCACGTCGGCCGCGCCTACGACTCCGACGGCGGCCTCCTGTCATCGCGGACGGTCACCCTCGGCCGTAGCTCCGGCGCGCCCGTCGACGCGGTCGCCGTCATCAACGGGGTGCGCCAGTACCACGTCACCGCCGGCCTCTTCGCCGGCATGTGGCTGCGAGAGTCGACGAAGGCCTATCGCGACGGCTTCATCGACCGGATGAACCTCTCGCCGACGCGGCGAATCCAGATCGGCGCGGGGGCGCACGTCGGGCTCCGGCTCGACGCGACCGGCACGCAAACCGGCTCGGTGAGCGCGCGTCTGGACCGGACATCGGGCGCCAATATCTCCGCCTGGGCGGTGGTGGACGGTCGCGCCCGGGTCCTCGTCACGAACGGCATCTGGGCCGGCACATGGCTGCCGGCGGAGGACGTCCTCGCCTACAGTCATTGACCGTACAATCGGCGCTCGTGAGGCGGCTCCATATCACTGCGCGCCATCAGGCCTGGCGGGCAGGTCGGTGAGGCTGCGCACCCTCGTCCGCGGCTCTCTCTTCTATACGGTCGGCAACTTCCTGCCGCGCATCGGCGCCTTCCTGCTCCTGCCGATCTACACCGCCGCGATGGCACCGGCAGAGTTCGGAACCTTCTCCCTCATGCTCTCGATCGCGGGCGTCCTCGGAATCGTCTATCGGTTCGGCCTCGATGGAGCGCTCATGCGCCTGCACTTCGACGTCGAGGAGCGGGATCGGCCGTCCCTGTACCTGACGCTCTCCGTCGTCACCGCCGCCATCGGTCTCGTGCTCTCCGTCCTCCTGGGCCTGATCGCGGTGCCGACCTTCAGCCGCCTCTTCGCCGGCACGCCCTTCTGGCCCTTCGCGCCGTTGACGCTGATCCTCACCTTCCTGCTCTCGTTCCAGTACGTGCCCTCGTCGTGGTTCCGCGCCCGTGAGCTTCCCGGCCGCTTCCTGCTCCTCACCGTCGTCTCGTTCGCGGGGGGGCTCGTCGGGACGGTGCTCTTCGTCCTCGTGCTCGACGGCGGCGCGGTCGGCGCGCTTCTCGGGCAGATCGGGGCCGCCGGGACGGCGGCCGCCGCGACGATCGTCGTCCTGGTGAGTCTCGGTGCGGCGGCCTTCCGCGCCGACTTCCTGCGGCGCGCACTCACCTTCGGGCTGCCGCTCCTGCCGCACTCGCTGTCGGCCTGGGTGCTCAACGTCTCCGACCGCTGGCTCATCGGCCTGCTCGTGGTCGGTGGCGCCGCGGCGGCACAGACGGCCATCGGCGTGTACTCGTTCGGATACCTCCTCGGCCAGGTCGTCGGACTCGTCGCCTTCTCGTTCAACGCCGCGTGGGTGCCGTTCTTCTACCAGCGCGGTGCCGGGCCGCAGGGGCCGAGGCTCCTCCGCGAGATGACGACGCTCTCGATCGCCGGCCTGGCAGTCCTGGCCGCCGGAATCGGGCTCCTCGCGCCCGAGCTGGCGACGGCGCTGGCCGGCGACCAGTGGGGCGACGCGATCGAGGATGCGGCCCGCATCACGCCCATCGTCGCCGTCGCGTCCGTGGCGTACGGCCTGTACTTCATGGTCGTGAGCCCGGTCTTCATGGAGCGCCGAACCGCCGTGCTCCCCGCGCTCACGATCGCGGCCGGGCTCCTCAACGTCGGGCTCAACCTGGTTCTCATCCCGACCGTCGGCATCGTCGGCGCGGCCTGGGCGACGCTCGCCGGCTATGCGGCGCTGGCGGGGCTGACCACCTGGTATGCCCGTCGGATCTATGCGCTTGCGCTCGATGTCGGCAAGCTGGCGGCGATCGGCACCGGCCTCGTGACGCTGCTCGCCGCCGGGACGCTGCTCACGGAGCCGATCGCCGGAACGCCGGTCGGCGCCGTGGCCCACGTGGCGCTCGCTGCCGCGTTCGCCGGGCTCATGGCGTGGCTCGCCTGGGGCGCCATCGGCCGGCTTCGCCTGGCCGTCGCCGAAGACGGCGGCGCCGGTGCCGGTATCATGGCCGCTCCGAAGGGGAATCCATGACGCAACGCCATGCCCGCATTCATGCCACGGCCGAGGTCTCGCCCGAGGCGGTCATCGGTCCCGGCACGAGCATCTGGAACCAGGCGCAGGTGCGGGAGCGAGCCCGCATCGGCGCGGCCTGCGTGATCGGCAAGAACGTGTATGTCGATGTCGACGTCGTCATTGGCGATCGAGTCAAGGTCCAGAACAACGCGAGCCTCTACCGCGGCGTGACGGTCGAGGACGGCGTCTTCGTCGGTCCCCACGTGTGCTTCACGAA
>DASUFJ010000032.1:0-4426 GCA_036274575.1 Candidatus Limnocylindria bacterium | reverse complement strand
CCGCTCCTTCCTGTCGATCGCGGAGGGCGGCGCGGACCCGGAAGGCGATGAGCGCACCGCCTACCAGCGCCTGGCCTCGACGCTGGACGAGCGCAACCGACAGGTCTCGGCGCTGGCCCAGCAGTCGAGCCTGGTGCCGATCGACGACGATCCCCGGTCGGTCGTCGACGCGCTCGTGTCGGCGGTGCGCGTGGTGATGAGCGATCCCACCTGGCGGCTGGCGGTCCTGGCGTCGACGCCACCCGACCTGCTCCCGGCGGGCGTGTACCACGGGACCGAGGACGCCCGCGATCCGGAGCCGGTCGGCGAGATGGAACACTGGGCGGCCGTGTCGGAGCCGGAACGGCCGGCGCGCTGGGTGGAGGGCCCGTGGGGCGCCTTCGTCGTCATCGACGTGGCGGTCAGCAATCGGATGCGCGCCATCCTCTACGCGCCGTGGGAGGGGCGTGGTGAGCCGACGCCGGCCGAGATCGGCCTCTTCAGCCTGGTCGGCCAGCACGCCGGCACGGCCCTCGAGCACTCCCTCCTCTATGCCCAGGTGCGAAGCCAGGCCGACGAGCTCACCCGGCTGGCCGCTGTGCAGGCCGACTTCCTGCGCGGCGTCACGCAAGATCTCCAGACGCCGCTGACGAGCATCGGCGCACTGGCCACGGAGCTGCGCGCGAACGAGACCGTCCCCGAATCGGCGCGGCGGGACCTCGAGTCGATCTCGCACCAGGCCGAGCGGCTGCGCCGCATGGTGAGCCAGCTGCTGGTCGCCTCGCGGCTGGAGGCCGGCGTCTTCACGCCACAGCAGGAGGTCTTCGCCGTCCCGCCGCTGGTGGAGCGGACGTGGAGCGCCCTCCGGGCCGATCGGCCCTTCGAGCTCGACGTGCAGGGACCACCGCATCTCGCGATCGCCGATCCGGATCGCCTGGAGCAGGTGCTGTGGGCCGTGCTCGACAACGCCGTGAAGTACAGCCCGTCCGGCTCACCCGTCGACGTGACGATCGCGCCCGATGACGATCGACTGGCCATCACCGTTCGCGACGCGGGAACCGGCATGGACGACATGACGCGAGCGCAGGCGTTCGAGCAGTTCTATCGGTCCGACCAGGCGCGCAAGCTTGCGCCGGACGGCAGCGGGGTCGGCCTCTACGCCGCGCGGGGCCTGATGGAGGCCATGGGTGGATCGATCGAGATCGACAGCCGCCTCGGCCACGGTGCATCGGTCACCCTTCGCGTGCCGTCGGAGCCGTCGGCGGCGGCGGCCGACTAGTACGACCGTACCAGTGCGGTCCCGGGGGGTCCGGGGCACCCTGCAAGGTGACCTGTAAGGTCCCGTTCATAGACTCCGCCCAAACCAGCTAGCACCACGCCCGAGCATGTTCTTCCTTCGTCGCCGCTTCAATCGCACGTCCTCACGCGGCCAGGCCTTGATCGAGTTCGCGCTGGTCCTGCCGATCCTCGCGCTGCTTCTCGTCATGGCACTCGACTTCGGCCGGGTGTTCTTCGGCTGGATCGCCGTTCAGAACGCTGCCAGGATCGCCGCCGACTTCGCCGCCGGGAACTCATCGACCTGGGACACGGACGACAGCCAGCTGTACCAGCGGCTCGTCATCGACGACATGGAAGGCATCAACTGCGCGCCGCCACCCCCGGACGCCGATGGGCAATGGGACATCGCGGACATCCCCGACCCGGCCTTCATCGACACGAATGGCAACGGCGACACGATGGACGACGGTGATCACGTGCAGGTGACGCTGGACTGCGAGTTCGACGTCATCACGCCGCTCGCCGGCGCGATCGTTGGGAGTCCCGTGGATCTCAGCGCCACCGCGACGTTCGCGATCAACCAGATCCTCGTCCCGGCCATCCCGACTCCGGAGCCGACGCCGCCGGGCCCGTGCCCCGACCCGATCGCCCTGTTCTCAGTCGAGGAGCAGCCACCGGACGGCAATCCGACCGACGGACGCCACACGAGCCCGGTGACGATCCAGTTCACCGACGAGTCGACCGATGACCCGGACTGCGACATCGATACCTGGGAGTGGAAGTTCGGAGCCGCCCCAGGCCCTACGGGCACGCCCGCCACGTCCACCGACCAGAATCCGGAGGTCGACTTCACGTGGGCCGGATCCGGCGGCTTCACCAACTACGTCGTCACCCTGACCGTCACCAGTACGGAAGAGGGCGAGACGGCTACCGCCACGAAGACCATCCGGGTGGACAAGCCGTGAGGTCGCGAAACACCGTGACGAACGGCGAGTCGCGCGGGCAGTCGCTCGTCGAGTTCGCCCTGATCCTTCCGGTCTTCGTCCTGCTGATCGTGGGCATCCTCGACTTCGGCCGCGCGGTATTCGCATTCAACACGCTGAACAATGCGGCCCGCGAAGGTGCGCGCGTGGCGATCGTCGATCAGACGCTGACGCACGTCCAGGACATGGCTGCTTCGCGGACTGGCTTCCTGGACGTCCCGCCGTCCGACGTGACCGTCGACTTCCGAGATCCGGATGCCGTCGACACCGCCAACTCGTGTGACGGCGCACCGGGCCAGAACGCCATCGTCGGATGCCTGGCCGTCGTGCGCGTCACCTACGACTACAACGCGGCGACTCCCATTCTCTCGCAGTTGATCGGCACCATCCCGCTCGTCGGCGAGAGCATGTTCCGCGTCGAGAGCAACTGTGCCGAACCGACGGCTCCTTCATGCCCGATTGGAGATTGACGATGACTGACTGGACCTCCGGCACGCGGCGTTGGCTCCGCAGTCGTCGGGCAAACGTCGAGACGGGCCCCGCCGGCCAGGTGCTGGTGATCGTGGCCGTTGGCATGATCGTCATGATCGCCCTGGTCGGCCTCGTGATCGATGGCGGCTTCGCGTGGGGAAAGCAGCGTGAGAACCAGAATGCCGCAGACTCGGTCGCCAAGGCCGGCGCGGTCGTGGTCCAGCACGCCTATGCGGACGACGTCCCACCCACGGACGGCGACGTCGGTTGTGCTGTCGAGGCATCCGTCGATGCCTTCGGTGTTGAGCTCGTCAGTGCCGTCTACACCGATTCCGCCGGCACGCCGCTCACTCCCGAAATCCAGGTCGGCGACTGCGGTTCGGCGGCTGCCATCCCCGTGGGCATTAACGCTCAAGGCGTCAAGGCCACGACGACCGAGTCCTTCGACACGTTCCTCGCGCGGGTCGTAGGGTTCGACACCTTCACGACCACGGCGGACGCGACGGCCGTCGTCGGTCCGCAGGTCGGGCTGTGCCCGGCCGGCAGCGGCTGCGGCGTCCTGCCGGTGACCTTCCCGATCAGCGCGGTCAAGTGCGACGGCACGAACAGCCAGATAGTCGTCGGCAGCCCCGAGTGGGAGATCCTGGATGTCGATGGCGAGATTGCCGATCAGCCGAGCGTCGACAACATGTCCATCATCCCGCTGTGCTCGACCGAAGCGGGCACCGAGACGCCGGGATCCGTCGGATGGCTCGACTTCGGGTGCGGCAACCTGGCGGAGACCATCGAGGACCCCTGCAACCTCTTCATTCCGATCCCTGCGTGGGTCAAGACCGAGACCGGTAACGTCAACAGCGTCGAGGACGAGCTCAACGATTACGCCGGCGACCAGATCGGCGTTCCCGAGTTCGACGAGTCCGATCCGGACCGCGACCAGGTCGCCCCGCTGCCGATCCACACGAACACGTGCGAGAGCGACCCGGACGGCCCGTTGAACGACATCGTTCCGCCCAGCCCGAACCCGTGCCCGGAGGGCGACTGGAGCGGACAGGGAAGCAACACCTATTACCTGGCCCGGTACTGGGTCGGTTTCATGCTCGACCAGGCGTACATCCAGGGCAGCAACGTTTCGGAGTGCAACAGCCCGCCAGGGAGCCCCTCCGGCGTCGCCGGCAGCGGCGCAACGAGCTGCCTCAAGGGCTGGTTTGTCGACAAGTTCGAGGCCCCCGGGACCATCGGGATCGGCGATCTCAGCCCTGGTGCGCCGCAGCCCATGGGAATCGTCCTCGTCGAGTAGCCTCGCCGGATAGTTCGTCCGCTTTCAGCGGCGGCGAGGGAGACGCCTCGGTCCGGGGGGCGGACCGGGGCGTCTCTTTGTGCCGTTTCCGAGCCCGGCGGACTGCGATGATGCGGCGGTGAGCGACGGCCCGCGCTACATGCGCATCGAGAACGTGACGCGCGGCACGACCCTCGGCGACCGCATCCGCGTCGCGAGCAGCGCCTGGGACCGCAGCGTCGGCCTCCTCCGCACGCCCCAGGTTCGTTCCGGCGAGGGTCTCTGGATCGAGCGATCACCGTCGATCCACATGTTCTTCATGCGCTACGCCATCGACGCGGTGTTCGTCAGCGGCGAGGGCCGCGTCACGAAGGTCGCCGCCAACCTGAAGCCGTGGCGCGTCGTCCTCTGGGCGCGGGGCTCCCGCGACTGCCTGGAG
>DASUFJ010000031.1:0-27412 GCA_036274575.1 Candidatus Limnocylindria bacterium | reverse complement strand
CTGCGCAACGAGGTGGGAGGATCGTCCGACCTCTGCGCGTGGGTCGCTCGCGAGGACACTGACGCGCTCCCGCTTGTCGAGCTGGCGAGGGTCGGGATCGGCCTCGCGTTCGGCACCTCGTAGACTGCGCTCGCATGGCCGAACTCGAGCTCCACGCTCTTCTGATGTGCGACTACGCGCTCACCGCCCAGGACGGAAAGATCAGCGCCGTTGGGGTCTTCAGCCAGATCAACGTCGCGCGGCTGCCGGCGACGCACGGCCGATGCTTCATCGTCGCCGTGCTCGAGGCGGATCCCGGGCCCCATGAGCTGGCGATCCAGGTCATGAGCCCAACGGGCAAGCCGACCCTCCAGAACGCTCCTCGCCTGCGGATCGAGGTCCCGCCGACCGCCACGACGGCGAACATCGTCGCCGACCTGAAGGGCCTGCGGATCAGTGAGATCGGCCGCCACCGGGTCGAGGTGAGGGCCGGCGACCGCGTCCTCGGCACCACGCCGTTCATGGTCAACCTCATCCTCCGCCAGCAGCCCGGCAACGCCTGACCAGGTTCCGGCGGGTGAACGTGCAAGCACAGCACGTAACGGCGGCGGAGATCGTCTTCGCCGCCTGTCCGCGGCTGCCTTGTGCCTGGGTCGCTCACCCGCGCCGATGAGCGGGCTTCGCGGGCCTCTCGACCACCGATGCGTGCCATCCGGGCACACCCGGGCCACCTCACGCAATTCCGCCGAGTGGCGTTGAATCAGCATGAGCATCACCGATCAGGAACGCGCTTTCTACGACTCCGACTCCGCGTGGGACGGTCGCTTCGTCGTCGCCGTGCGCACGACAGGCATCTACTGCCGTCCGTCGTGCCGCGTCCGCAAGCCGCTGCGCAAGAACATCTCGTTCCTGCCCGACGGCGAGTCGGCCCGTGACGCCGGCTACCGCGCCTGCCTGCGTTGCCACCCAGACGATGGCGCCACGGTGACGATCCGCGAGATCTCAACGCCCATCGGCCGCATGACGATCGGCGCCACCGACGCCGCCGTCGTCCTCGCGGACTTCAGCCACCGGCCGATGATGCGGGCACAGCTTGCATCGGTCCGTCGCCGGATCGGCCCGACGATCACGGGCGACTCGCCCCTCCTTCGGCAAGCCGAGACTCAGCTGCGCGAGTACTTCGAGGGCGATCGGCACGACTTCGACCTGCCGCTCGACCTCCCGGGCAGCCCGTTCCAGGAACGGGTGTGGGGTGAGCTCCAGCGCATCCCGTATGGGGAGACGATCACCTACCGGGAGCTGGCTGAGCGCGTCGACGCGAGCCCCGCGTGGCGGGCCGTCGGGCGGGCGAACGGCACGAATCGGCTCGCGCTCATCGTTCCATGCCACAGGGTCGTGGCGACCCGCGGCGGGCTGGGCGGCTACGGCGGCGGGCTACCGGCGAAGCGCTTCCTCCTCGACCTCGAGTCGGGGGCTACTCCGGCGCCGTCTTGAAGTCGGCGCCCAGGGCGTGGTAGCCGCCGTCGACGTGGATCATCTCGCCGGTGGTCATCGGGGACATGTCGCTGAGGAGGAAGGCGCACATCTGGCCGACCGGCGTCGCATCGGTCAGTGACCACGGCAGCGGCGCTCGCTGGGACCAGGCGCCGGCGATGGCGTCGAAGCCGGGGATGCTCTTGCCGGCCATGGTCCGGATCGGTCCGGCCGAGACGGTATTGACCCGGATGTTGTGCTCGCCCAGGTCCCGCGCGAGGTAGCGGGTGGTCGCCTCCAGGCCGGCCTTCGCGACGCCCATCCAGTCGTAGATCGGCCACGCGAAGCGAGCGTCGAACGTCAGCGACACGACCGACGCGCCACCGTCGGCAGCCTTCAGCGGCTCGAGCAGGCCGACGGTGAACGCCTTCAGCGAGTAGGCAGACGTCTGGAGCGCGATCGCGACGCTCTCCCACGGGGCGGTCAGGAAGTTGCCGCCGAGTGCGTCCTGCGGGGCGAAGGCGATGGCGTGGAGCGCGCCGTCGAGGCGGCCCCAGCGGTCCATCACCGCCGCCGACACCGCGGCGATGTCATCCGGGTTGTTGACGTCCATTTGCATCACGTCCGCGGTGGCCGGCAGCTTCTTCGCCACCCGCTCGGTCAGCCGCACCCCCTTGCCGACGTTCGTGAGCAGGACCTCGGCACCCTGCTCCTGCGCGACCTTCGCCACGGCGAAGGCGATGCTGTCGTCGGTCAGGACGCCGGTGATGAGCAGCTTCTTGCCGTCGAGGAGCATGCGGACGAGGGCCTCCTGCGGATTGACCGATGGCGCGGGCGCGGGATCACAGTCTAGTCGGCCGCCTCTCAGCGCTCTGGCAGCCATCGGTCTACGATCTGGCCGCCGATGATGGTTCGCCTCTACGACTACGACGTGCCCGCCGCGGACGACGCGATGCGCGTTCCCAGCCTACGTCCGCTGCTCGAGACGGTGGGCGAGGACGACCGTCGCGCGCTCCTGACTGGACTCTTCAAGCCGGAGCGCATGCCCGGAACGATGGAACGGCTGACGACCCTGGTCGAGGATGTCGACGTCAGCTTCGCCAACGCCGTCATCACGCTCGACAACGCGGCGCGCTCGCGCCGCTTCGTCGCCATCGACGAGGCCAAGGACGTCCTCGACCGATGGCTGCCCCAGTCGACGGTGGTTGGCGTGCGCGAGTGGGACGTGGCGCGGCTGCTCGAGCCGTACGGCGACGGGACGTACCACGGCAAGCTCCTGAAGCGGACCCGGAAGCAGCTGCGCTCGGTCTCGAGCCGGGAAGCGCTCACCATCCCGTTCCTCTTCCGGCGCAGCTGGGGGCCAGCGTGAGCCGATCCGCCCGGAGGCGCCGCGGGCGCCCGTACCAGCCGATCCCCGAGCGGCGCAACCCGTGGCTGGCGCGCGTGATCATCATCGCCGTCGCCATCCTGCTGATCCTCGGATCGCTGGCACTGTTCACCAGCACGCGGTAGTCGCCGACCGATGGCGACGATCGTCCTCGCGCTCGCCGCCGCCGGCCTCTATGGACTGTCCGACTTCGCGGGCGGCCTCGTCAGCCGGAGGGCATCGGTCTGGGGCGTCGCGGTCGTGACCCAGATCACGGCGGCCGTCGCCCTCGGCGCCCTGGCGATTCTCCAGCCGAGCGAATCGACACGGGCGGACCTGGCGTGGGGTGCCCTCGCCGGCATCGGGACCGGAGTCGGCACCGCGTGCCTCTATCGCGGTCTCTCCACCGGACGAATGGGCGTCGTCGCGCCGCTGTCCGCGGTCGGTGCCGCGCTGCTCCCCGTCGTCGTTGGCATCGCCACGGGCGAGCGCCCACAACCGGTCACCCTCGTCGGCATCGCCTGCGCGTTTCCCGCCATCTGGCTCGTGTCGACGTCGAGGGACACCGCGGTCGCCGACCCGGCGCCGGCACGCCTGAATTCGGACGTCGCGAACGGCCTGCTGGCGGGTCTCGGGTTCGGGCTCATGTTCTCCGCCCTCGGGCAGGTACCTGAGTCCGCCGGCCTCGCCCCGTTGGCAATGGCGGAGCTGAGCTCGATCGCGGCGGTCGTCGTCCTTGCCATGACGTTGCGTCAGAGCTGGCTCCCCGCGAATCGCGCCGCTTGGAACGGCGTGGTCGTCGGGGCGCTGGCGGCGGCGGCAACGGTCTGCTTCCTCTTCGCATCGCAGTCCGGCCTCCTGGCGGTCGCATCGGTCCTCGCGTCTCTCTATCCCGCCGTGACGGTGCTGCTTGCGGCCTTCGTCCTCCACGAGCGGATCCATCGTGGCCAGGGCATCGGCCTGGGCCTGACCCTGGTCGCCGTCGTCCTCGTCGCCGCGAACTGAGGAACGATCACAGCGACTCCTCGAGCAGCGTTCGGACGTGGAGCAGCAGCTTCACGATCTCGGGCGCCGCAGCCAGCAGATCGATGTCGTCGGGCTGGACGTGGTCGAAGAGGCGGAACTCGGTGTGCTCTCGCAGCACGCCACGTTCCTCCAGCGCGCCCGCCAACGCTCGCGACTCGACGACCGGGACGTGGTGGTCGGTCGTCTCGTGCATGAGGAAGACCCCGGCCTCGAGACCGTCGAGGTGCCGGATCGGCGAGATGACGTCGATGAACGCCTGGCTGGCCTCCGGGAGGTCGCCGATCGCCGCGAGTGCAGCCGCCAGCGAATCGGCCGTCAGGACGTCGTGCACCGCGCGGCCCACCTCGGTCCGCAACTCCTCGCGCAATGCCGGGTCGGCGGCCGGACGCTCACCGGCGAGGACCGCGGCGCCGAAGGCCTCGTCGAGCCGCGCCCGATCATCGGGGTCGTCGACCTGGTCCTCCATGAACTGGAGGTAGACCTGGAGCGCCAGCGGGCTCGGCGACCACGAAACCTCATCATCGCCGTCTAGGTAGGCGTGTGCGGCGACTGAAGCGAGGTACGTCCGCGCATCGGCGAAGGCGCCGAAGGAATTGACCCACCTGACGTCGCCGGCGATTCGAGGATCGCGAGCCGCCAGGAGCGACAGGGATCCACCGACGCTGAATCCGGCGATGCCGATGCGCCCCGCGTCGACCTCGGGCCGGGAGGCGAGAAGCTGGTACGCGCGCACCACGCCGTCGATCTCGCCCACGTCGAGCCTGCCCTCCAGCAGCGTCCGCGAGTCGGGCACGAGGACGGCGAGCCCGGTCCTCGCCAGCCCGTCCGCCACCCGCTCGACGACCGGATGGTTGCGCCCGACGTTGTTCACGCCGAGGACGAGGAGGACCGCGCCGGCCGGCCGCTCGCGGCTCGCCCATGACGGGAGCCACAGCTCTGCCAGTTCGGGGTCGCCACCGTTCTGCCCGGGCCGGTAGGCGACGCTCGAGCGCTGCGGCGCCCCGCTGAACAGCGTCAGCGGCGTCGGGGCGGAGCCGAGCAGGTTCGGGAGGAGGACCGCGGTCTGGATCGCGACCCGCGTCGGCTCCCACGCGATCAGGAGCGCGAGGAGGATCGCGATTCCGAGGCCGATGCGCCGGAGCCGTCCCACGGGCGCATCCTACTCACGCCCAACGCGAGAGCGGTCAGTGCCGAGCCGCGCGCTGCTCCACCTGGAGGCGCTCCCGGTACAGGACGTTCCACTCCTCGCTGTTGAGCGACGCCCGGTCGATCTTCACCTGGAGCTCGTCCAGCCGTCGCCGGAGAGCGTCGATGTCTCCGTTCGCCGAGCGGTCCGCGTCGCGCAGCGCGGCCTCGAGACCCTGCGCTTCCTCGTCCCAGGTGAGGAACGCATCGGTGAGGGCAAGCTCGCGCTCGATGGCGGCACGGACGCGGTGCGCATCGCCCTTCGGCCCGAGGATCGAGACATTCGTTGCGTACGCGTAGATCTCCACTCCGTCGGTCACCAGCTCCATCGGCTCGCCACGCACCACCGCACCGATGAGGTGCTTGATGGCGTAGGCGACGGTTCGCATCGGCCACGTCTTCGGTCCCTCGACTCGCCGCACCTCCATGTCGTCGACGTCGATCGAGTGCAACGCCCTGCGCGCGGCGTCGACGAGCTCATCGTCGGAGCCCTTCCGCATGACGAGCGGCACCTGGAGGAGGATTCGCCGCGCTCTCCAGCGCTCGACGAGCAGGAAGGGCGTGATGAGAACCATGAGCAGGACGGCGAGGCCGAGCATGAAGGTGGCCGGGTAGCTCACCGGGATGAGGCGCACCCAGGCGCGGAGATTCCGGTCGGGCCTGAGGTCGAAGAAGAGCACCGCCGCCGCGACGAGCGGAGGTGTGGCGACTACGGCGAATCCAAGCAGCGACGCGACGAGCGGCGTGACGGAGAAGTTGCGCTCGACGACGCCCAGGGCGTCCAGGCCCGCGCCAACCAGCAGCGGGATCGCGAATCCGACGAGGACGATGACCCACGCCACCGCGAGCAGGCTGATCACCGAGAGGATGCGGCCCTGACGGCCGGGAACCTGCCCGAAGTAGAGGGCCGTCGCCCAGCCGAGCACGAACGACGCCGCGCGGCTGAGCGCCTGGAGCGCCGCGAGCAGGACGAGCG
Organism: Candidatus Limnocylindria bacterium; assembly: GCA_036274575.1. Taxonomy (GTDB): domain Bacteria; phylum Chloroflexota; class Limnocylindria; order QHBO01; family QHBO01; genus JACDBZ01. The sequence continues at coordinate 21,407 of DASUFJ010000031.1, read as the reverse complement.
GAAGGAACGGCATCGCTCGCACTCCGGACGCAAGCGCCGTGCCGCCGATCAGTCGAAGACGAGCGGCCTCACGGTCATCGCCTGGTCGACGCGGCCCTCCCACTCCTCGCGGGGCGAGTCGCAGAACAGCTCGATCTCGTTGCCATCGGGGTCGGCGGTATAGAGGCTGCGGCTAACGCCGTGATCGGCCGTTCCTTTGAGGAGGCCGCGCTCGGCCAGGATCTCGTGAGCGCTCCGCACCGCATCCCAGTCGGCGAGCTGGATCGCCACGTGATAGAGCCCGACGGCCGTGGGAAGGGGCGAGGGAGCGGAGTCGCCGACACGCAGCAGCGCGAGGTCGTGATGGTTCTCGCCGGTCGCGGTCAGGAAGGTCATCACGTTGCTCATCTCGCTGGCAACGCGAAAGCCCAACAGGTCGCGGTAGAACGCGAGTGACCGATCGAGGTCGCGAACCTTCAGGACGACATGGCCGATGCGAACCGGCTGCAGCATCGATCGATGCTACTCCCCCGTGGTGGGAAGACCAGGTCTCCTAGGGCAGTCCGAGCTTGGCGCGGCAGGCCGGCCATGGCTGGTAGCCGCGCGCGTCGCGGAGGCGCTCGGCGACGGCGATCTGCTGCTCGCGCGTCGCCTGATGCGGGTAATCCGCGTAGCCGCCGCCGCCGTACCCGTGCCAGGTGCCGTAGCTGAACTGAAGTCCGCCGTAGTAGCCGTTGCCGGTGTTCGCCGCCCAGTTGCCGCTCGACTCGCATTGGGCGAGCTCATCCCAGACGGTATCGCCAGCGGCGTAGACGGCGGCCACCTGCGGCGCCGGGGCGACGGCGGGCGCATTCGGCATGATCGTCGCCTCCATCGGGGCGGAGGCGGGGGTGGGAAGGGGCTGTACCGCGACCGGCTCGGCGCCATCGGTCGTTCCCGCCGCCGATACGTCGCGAATCGACAGCGCGCTGCGAGCGACTGCCGTGTCCACCTCCGCGAACGCGGCAGGGCCGGCGGTCCCCGCCAGCAGGCGATCGGCCGCGGCGACGGGATCGGGCAGCGCGGACCGCGCGGAGAGGGGCGCCAGCAGGGCGATCCCGATCACGCTCAACGCGGTCAGTGCGGCGACGCGCCGCAGGAGATGCGGCAATAGAATCCTTTCCCAATGCAACACTCAGCCGGCATGGGCCCAAGCAGGACACGTGCCGGCACGGGGGCCACCCTACCATCCGCTCCCTGAAGCTGTCGACCGCAAGAGGTGCCCATGCCACGTAGGAAGAAGGAGCCAGAGCGGCGTCGCGGAGCAGTCGTCGTGCGCGGCAAGAGCGGAGGGGATCGGCGGACCGAGGACCAGAAGCTGCTCCGGTCGGCTGGGCCCTCCGTTGACTTCCAGGACACCGATACGTGGCGAACGCTCCGGATCATGGGCGAGTTCGTCGAGGGCTTCGACGCGCTCGCCGATGTGGGCCCGGCTGTCAGCATCTTCGGCTCGGCGCGCATCGGCCGCCGCAACCGCTACTACGGCGCCGCACGGCGCCTGGCCGCCGCCCTCGTCAAGGAGGGCTTCGCGATCATCACGGGCGGCGGACCGGGCGTCATGGAAGCGGCGAATCGTGGCGCGAAGGAGGCGGGCGGCGTCTCCATCGGCTGCAACATCGAGCTTCCGTTCGAGCAGGGCCTGAACGAATACGTCGACCTCGGGATGGAGTTCCGCTACTTCTTCGTCCGCAAGGTCATGTTCGTGAAGTACGCCGAGGGCTTCGTCATCTTTCCCGGCGGCTTCGGCACCCTCGACGAACTATTCGAGGCACTGACGTTGATCCAGACCGGCAAGGTCGAGCACTTCCCGGTCGTGCTCTATGGGCGGGAGTACTGGGAGGGGATGATGCAGTGGATTCGCGAGAAGCCGCTCTACGAGGAGAAGATCGCGCCGGAGGACCTTCACCTGCTGACGATCACGAGCGACATCGACGAGGCCTGTGAGGCAATCACGCGGCACCATCGCTCGAAGCAGGCCCAGAAGGAAGCGGCGAGTCGCACGGCGACGAAGGAAGCCGTTCAGCACGCCCAATCAGGCAAGGGCGCCACGGCAGGCTAAGAGGCCGATCGATCGGGCATCAGGGCGCTGATGGCGGGCCCGACCGGATTCGAACCGGCGATCTCCAGCGTGACAGGCTGGCATGTTGGGCCACTACACCACGGGCCCGCGGCGGTGACGCGGTGGCGGAGCATAGCAGACCTGCCCCACCGCTTCAGGTGACCGATCCGGACCTCAGCTCGCCCACGAGCTCGATCGCGGCGACCGCGTAGGCAGCCGCCGCGAGCGCCGCCCCGATCGTCGCCACGAGGAACGCCCAGGCCCGTTCCGGCGTCGCGGCGGCACTCGTCGCGGAGGCGGCGGAGAGAGCGACGAGCGTGGCGCCCATCCCGATCGTCAGGAGCACGCCGATGGTCCAGGCGATGCCCCGCCGAGCGCGAAGCCCGATGAACACCGCAGCGTGGACGGCCGCGACCGCGAGGAACCCGAGACCGAGCGCCAGGATCGCGCCGCCGAGCGCCGCGTCGTCGATCGCCAAGGGTGGCAGCCACGACTTCAGCTGGGCGACGCCGAACGTGGACAGGCCGATCGCGAAGGCCCCGGCTACGACGAATGTGACCGCCCCCGCCAGGAGTACCGATCGGGCCACCGCCCGATCAGCGGCGCGGGCGGAGGAGGAGGACGGTGGCGACGCCGAAGACGAGCGTCGCGACCGTGAGCGCCGTCGCCAGGACCGGATCGGCCGGCGCGTTGACCATGACCTGCACGGCGGCGAGAGCGCCAAGCGCGGCTGTCGCTCCGGCGAGGACTCCGGTGACGAGGCGCGCGCGCCGGACGTCGCCCAGGACCGCGATCCCGCCAGCCACCAGCGCCCCTCCCAGGAGGATGGCGAGGACCCCGGCCACGGACGGGACGAGGGCAAGCGTTCCGACGTTCGGCGGCGGATCGGCACCGTACCGGGAGCCGAGCGTGAACGCCATGGCGACCATGCCGATCCCGGTGATGACGAGCGCGACGCCACCGACGATCACCGCGACCGTCGCCGCGGCGGCGGCCTCCCCAAGGTGCTCGGGTGCCAGGGAGTGCGCGCCGCGCGGGCGCGCGCCGGCGGCGGAGGCGGCCCGTATCGGGCGTCGGCTGGTCATCGGCGACGGATTGTACGCGGCCCCGGGAGCCCCTGCAGCCGGCCGTATACTCCCTCGGCCGATGCCCTTCGAGCTGCCCGTCGATCCGCGTCAGGAACGTCGCGCCCCCATCACGCGCTGGCTTGGCACGGCGTTCGGCGTCCTGCTCGTCGTGCTCGTCCTCTACTTCGGGTACGTCGGATACGAGGGGTCGCGACAGCTCACCAATGCGGACACCGACTCCACCGACTGTCGGACCCCGTCGACGCTCGGCTGGCTGTACGAGGCCATCAACTATCCGATCGGGAGCGACGCCCTCTTGGCGGAGCAACCCGACCAGGCGGCATGCACGTCGCGGGGCGCGCGTCCCGGCGGCGAAATCGTCGGGCCCGGAGGGGTACGGCTCGCCGGCTGGTACATCCCGGCGACCGCGGAGATCGGCCCGACCGGCCCGACGGTGATCCTGGCGCACGGTTGGAGCAGCAACAAGAGCGACATGCTGTCACGCGCCACGATGCTCCACGACCGATACAACCTCGTCCTCTTCGACTTCCGGAACCATGGTCAGTCGGAGCCCGGAGACACGACGCAGGGCGTCCGCGAAGCGGGCGACCTCCGCGCCGTCGTCGACTGGCTGGTCGAGCACAAGGCACCGGGGCGGATCGCGGTGCTCGGCGTGTCGATGGGCGGAGCCAGCGCCGCTACCGAGGCGGCGGGCGACGACAGGATCGCTGCGATCATCCTGGAGTCGACCCACGCAAGCCTCGCCAATGCCGTGCAGGCACGGCTCGAGCAGAGCGGCTATTCGCTCGCCGTTCCGGGCAGCTGGGCGACGCTCCTCGGCGCCCTCATTCGCACCGGGGAGGACGTGAGCTCGGCGGATCCGATCCTCGCCGTCACGCGGCTGAACGAGCGACCCGTGCTCATCATCGGCGCGGGCCAGGATCAGAGCATCGGACCGCAGGATGCAGAGGAGATCCGAGCCGCTGCCGCGGAGGCCGGTTCGCCTGTCGAGCTGGAGGTCTGCGAGGCCGCCGGGCATGCCGAGGCGCCGGAGGCGTGCGCCGAGCAATACGCGGCCTGGGTGCTAGGCTTCCTCGAGCGCGCCCTCGCCCCCGCCGGCTGAGGGCGCCGTACCTTCAGGGGCAGCACGAGGTACCCACCCGCAGATGACGATGTCTCCCACCGAGGCCGATGCCCGGTTCGACCGCACGATCGATCGCTGGTTCCGCGACCAGGTCGCGATGCATCCCGAGACGGCAACCTTCCTCGGGCTCCACGAGCACGACGCGGACCTCCCGGCCGGCGGCCGGGATGCGATCGACGAGGAGGTCACGTTCTTCCGCCGCACGATCGACGAGCTGTCGGCCGTCGACCCGGCGGAGCTCAGCGCGGAGCGCTCCCTCGATCGGGACCTCGCGATCCATCAGGCCCGCCTCGGCCTCTACTGGTTGACCGAGTACCGCGACTGGGCGTTCACCTCGCAGGCGGCCGGGAGCGTCGGCGAGGCCCTTTTCCCGCTCTTCACCCGTGACTTCGCTCCCCTGACCGCGCGTCTCTCCAGCATCGCCGGTCGCCTCGAGCAGGCGCCGCGCTTCATCCGCGAGTCGCGTGAGCGCGTCACCGATCCGGTACGTATCTGGGTGGAGATCGACCTCGAGACGACCGATCGCTTCCCCGGATTCCTCGACATCATCCTCGCCGCCGCGCAGGCCGAAGGGGGCGACGACGCCGTTGCGAGTCGGCTCAGCGCCGCGGCCGGCGAGACGAAGAAGGCGCTCGAAGAGCACGCCGCCTGGCTCCGCGACGACGTCCTCCCGCGCGCCGACGGCGATTGGAAGGCCGGTCCGGAGCGGTTCGAGGAGATGCTCCGCCTGAGGGAGCTCGAGGCAGGCGGCGACGAGATCCTGGCCGTGGGCGAAGATCTGCTGGGTCGCGAGAAGGCGGCGCGCGACGAGCTGGCGAGCGAGATCGACCCGACCGCGTCCCTTCCCGAGGTCATGGACATCGTCAAGGACGACCACGCCGGGACGTTCGCCGAGGCGCTCGATGAGTACCGCGCCTCCATGGACGAAGCGCGCGAGTTCGTCGTGCGACACGGCATCGCGACGCCTCCGGACGAGGACCACCTCAACGTCATCGAGACGCCGGGGTTCATCCGGCATCTCATCCCGTTCGCGGCCTACTACGACCCGGCGAGGTTCGACCCGACGCCGGTCGGGACGTACATCGTCACGCCGCCCAGCGAGCCGGGGATGATGCGCGAGCACAACCGCTCATCGATCTCGAACACGAGCGTTCACGAGGCCTACCCGGGCCACCACCTTCAGCTGTCTGCGGCGATCACGAATCCGAGCCTCGTCCGGCTCTTCTCAGGCGCGCCCGAGTTCACCGAAGGGTGGGCGTTCTACTGCGAGCGGATGATGAAGGAGGCCGGCTTCGACGACACGCCGAAGGGCTGGTACGTGGTCCACACCGATGCGATCTGGCGCGCCACCCGGATCATCCTGGACGTCCAGCTCCATCGGGGCCTCATCGGCTTCGAGGAGGCGGTCGACCGTCTCGTCGCGGAGACCGGCTTCGAACGGCCCGCCGCCCTCGCGGAGGTGAAGCGCTACACCGCGACGCCCACCTACCAGCTGTCGTACCTGTTCGGCCGCCACATGATCGAGAGGCTCAAGGCCGATGTCGAAGCTCACCAGGGCGCCGACTTCGACCAGCGCCGATTCCACGACGCACTGATCTACGGCGGCACGATGCCGGTCAGTTATGCGAGGCGCCTCTTCGACCTCAACGGCCGATGATCTTCGCTCGACGCCCGGCCGCGGCGGCGCTCGTCGCGGTCCTGGCCGCGTGCAGCGCCGACCCGTCGCCGACACCGCCGCCACCATGCCCGACCCAGGCGCCGAGCCTGGCCTCGGCCCAGGCGACGCTGGAGGACGCGCGGCTCGCGACGGTGACCGTCACCGGCGCCGTCGAGGGCGAGTTCTCGATCGCGCTCTATGGCGACGAGGCGCCGCTGGCGACGGCGAACTTCGTCTCACTCGCGCGCTGCGGCTTCTACGACGGGCAGTGGTTCCATCGCATCCTGGCCGGCTTCGTCATCCAGGCCGGCGACCCCGGCACGAAGACGCACGACCGCGACTGGGCCGGCCTCGGCAAGGGCGGTCCGGGCTATGGGTTCGAGATCGAGCCGCCCGCGCCAGGCCTGCGCTACGACAGGTACACCGTGGCCATGGCGAACGACCGGGTCGTCAACGGCAGCCAGTGGTTCGTGTGCCTCACCGACCTCGATGGGCAGCTGCGCGCCGTGGGCGTGTACACGATCTTCGGCGCGGTGGTGAGCGGGACGAACGTGATCGACGAGATCGCGGCGGTGCCCGTCAACGATCCTGAGGTCGGAGTGCCGCTCGAGCAGGTGACGATCGAGCGGATCGAGATCTCGGCCGCACCGGTGCCTTCGCCATCCGACGAGTGACGCCCGGTTCGACCCACAGGATCCACCCAACGCTCCGTGGAGGTGCGCCATCCCACTCGGCAGACCGCCACCGAAACCTGCGCGTACAGCGGCACGTTAGGCGGCCGATACCCTCCAGCCGGCGGGTGTCCGAGCGTGGAACCAGCCAGAGCGCAGCCTTTCCGCGCCTTAATGCTCGTTCACGTTGGCAGATTTCAACTCGCGGCCGCGCGAACCGCCGAACGCGCCGTAGGGGTGCAGGATTCCACTCGAAGGCCGCCGGCTGGAAACCTGCGCGTACAGCGGCGTATTAGGCGGCTAATCCCCTCCAGCCGGCGGGTGTCCGAGCGTGGAACCAGCGTCCGCGCACCCCTTTCCGCGGGTAATCGTCGTTCACGTGCGCAGATTTCAAGTCGCGGCCGCGCGAACCGCCGAACGCACGCATCGGCGCCCAAAGCGCTTTGCGATGTAAAGGAAACTAAACCTCTGAAACCCTTGTCGAAAGGGAACAGACGGTCTATTCTATCGGTGCTGTTCGCACAGCGATTCACTACTGGTCGCAAGGCCATGGGTAGGTAAGGGTTAGGGTAGTGCGGGAAACCGTGCGTGAAAGATGCCCTTGCGATTAGCGAATCCGGCAGCAATGGAGGCCCCCGCTTCGGCGGGGGCCTTCGTCTTGCCTGCCCTCCCGGGCGACCGATGACTCTCGCCGGGCCCACGAGTCCACTGGTGAGGACCCGAAGTCCCGAGAGCAGGGAGATAGCCGCTCATGGCCAACGGCAGCAAGCTCATCGTTTCCGAGAACATCAGCGCCAACGGCGTCATCGAGTTCGTTGACCCGTGGTTCGACCCCGGTCAGCAGGACGACCAGGATCTCCTCGACCTGATGCGCGGCCATGCCGCCTGTGAGACTGCCCTGGTCCTCGGCCGGCAGACGTTCGAGGAATTCCGGAACTACTGGCCGAAGCAGGGGAACGACACCACCGGATTCACAGCCCACCTCAATCAGGTGCCGAAGTACGTGGTCTCCTCAACGATGACGGATCCGGCCTGGGAGAACAGCACCATCCTCTCAGGATCGCTTCCTGATGAGATTCGATCCCTGAAGGCGAGGGAGACGGGTGAGGTCGGTGTCACCGGCAGCGTCAGCGTCGTCCACCAGCTCATGCGTACCGATCTCATCGACGAGGTCCGGTTGTTCCTCTTCCCCGTCACGACGAGCCGAGGCCGGAACCTCGTCCCGGAGGGACTGTCGATGCAGGGCCTCACGCTAGGGGACGCCCGTTCGTTCCGCTCCGGCGTGGTCTTCCTCAGCTACGTGCCACGAGGTTGAAACGGCGACACACGCCAGATCCGCCACCACGCCGACCCGACGAGCCCACCCCGCGGAGACGCCGCCGCGCGTGACCGGTATCATCGGTGACTCTCGCGCGCCGGTAGCTCAGTGGATAGAGCGTCGGCCTCCGGAGCCGAAGGTCGCAGGTTCGAATCCTGTCCGGCGCGCCAACGCCTCCCCGGCTGATCGCTCAGCTCTGGCCGGGATCCCGCACCACCAGGACCGATGCCCCGCTGCCGTGGACGACGTTGCGGGCGACGCTGCCCAGCAAGAGGCGCGCGAGGCCGGTCCGACCCCGCGAACCGAGGACGACGAGATCGGCGCCATGCGCGTCCACCGCCGCGATGATCTCGGCGGGCGCATCGCCGATCCGGACCTCTGCCTCGGCGTCGCATCCGGCCTCGCGCAACCGCCCGACGCACTCCTCGGCAAGGCGTCGATGCTCCTCCCTCGCCGCCTCGAGGTCCTGGGCATCGGCCTTGGCGACCGCGGCGAGCATCGTCGGTGCGATTCCGGAGCGCATTGGATGCGGAACATCCGCCACGCTGACCACGTGGATCGGGAGACCCTCGAAGATCGGCCACTGCGACAGGCGGGCCTCCGCGGCCGCCGCCGACGGCGAGCCGTCCGTCGCGAAGACGACGCGTGAGAGGCTGGCCCGGCGGGCGACGAGAACGGGGCAGGGAGCATGGTCGACCACCTCCGCCGAGACCGAGCCGAGGACGAGGGAGGCGATCGCGCCGTGGCCGCGTGAACCGACGACGATCACGTCGGCGCCGAACGTCCGTGCTTCATCGCTGATGACGGTCGCGGGCCGTCCGGGGAGCACGGCGCCATCAACCGTGCGGTCCGGCGCGTCCAGGTGCCGGACCGCCTCGGCCAGCGCCTCGTTGTAGTAGGCGCTCAGCTCCCCTTCCATCTGGGGCGAATAGCCGGCGCCGCCGCCGCCGCCCATCGGCATGGCGACCATGGTGGGCTCGATCACGCTGACGACCCGCAGGACCGATTCCGGCGGCCACCGGATGTCTCGAACCAGGTTCGCCGCCTGCGCGGCATGGCCGGACCCGTCATGGGCAAGAAGAACGCGCATCGGTTGGTACCTCGCCCTGCATGTGCCGCCATTCCCGGACTTCCTTTGGGGCGCATCCCGACTCTGCGACGGCGGTGCGTCTATGATGCCGAGCAATTCTCGCCGCCGCGCGAACGGTCGCGGCCGAGGGGGAGGGAAACCCGAGCGTCCCGACCGATTCGTGGAGGAGTGTTCCATTGAAGCTTCTGCGTTTCCTTGCAGTGCCCGCGGCGTTGATGATCGCCGTGTCGGCCTGCTCCAGCCCGGGGGGATCCCCGAGCGCCAGTGAGGGCGGCGCCAGCCAGCCCGCCAGCCAGCCGGCGAGCCAGGCCGCCGAGCTGCCGGACAAGCTCGTCATCGGCTTCGTGCCGTCCAGCGAGGCTGCACAGCTCGTCGAGGACATCCAGCCTCTTGCCGACTACCTGAGCGAGCAGCTCGGCATCCCGGTGGAGGGCTTCGTCTCGAACGACTACACCGGCATGGTCACCGCCATGGAGTCCGGCCAGGCCCAGATCGCGGCGCTCCCGCCGTTCGGCCTCCTGCAGGCCATGGATCGTGCCGGGGCGGAGGTCATCCTCCAGTCCGAGCGGTTCGGGTCCGGCACCTATCACACCCAGTTCTTCACGAACGACCCGGACAAGTACTGCACCGTGTCGCCGCCGGAGGAAAACACCCGCGTCATCGAGGACGCCGACGTCACCTTCCTCAACTGCAACGGGACCGCGCGAGAGAACGACGAGACGCCGGAGGGGCCGATCGGCCTCGAGGCGCTCGAGAACCTCGAGCCGGGCACGACGGTGTCGTTCGTCGAGCAGACCTCGGCCTCCGGCTACATCTTCCCGGCCACCGTCCTGCTGGGTGAGGGGATCGACCCGGAGAACGACGTCGAGCCGATCTTCCCGGGCAGCCACGATGGCTCCGTCATCGCGGTCTGCGAGGGCGACGCCGAGGTCGGCGTGTCGTTCGACGACGCGCGCACCGTGGCGACCACCGACTGCGACATCGCGAACGAGGTCGTGGTCTTCGCCTACGGGCCGGAGATCCCGAACGACGGGGTCGCCGTCTCCGGCGACCTTCCGGACAGCCTCAAGGACGACATCAAGCAGGCCCTGATCGATTACGCGGGGACCGATGAGGGGGCCGAGGTCCTCGAGTCGATCTACCAGATCACGGCCTTCACCGAGCCGAACATCGAGGCGCTCGATCTCGTCCGCCAGGCGGTCGACGAGCTCGGGTTCGGCGGCTAGGAATCAGTGAGAGGCGGGCCCGCGATGGGCCCGCCTCTTCCCCGTCCGAACGATGATCCGGTTCGAGAACGCATCGGTCACCTATCCCGGCGGTGTCCACGCCCTCCGCAACCTGAGCCTCGAGATCCCCGACGGGCAGATGATCGTCATCGTCGGGCTCTCTGGGGCCGGCAAGTCCACGCTCATCCGCACCATCAACGGACTCGTGCCGCTGAGCGACGGCGACGTCACGATCGACGGCGTCAGCGTCCGCCGGGCGAGCGGCGCGCAGCTTCGGGACATCCGCTCGAAGATCGGCATGATCTTCCAGACCTTCAACCTCGTGAAGCGCACCACGGTGCTGAACAACGTCCTCATGGGACGGCTTCACACCACCGGCACGCTGCGGTCGTTGCTCGGCTGGTACCGGCCGGATGACGTCGAGCTCGCGATGCGGGCCCTGGAGCGGGTCGGCATCGTGGAGAAGGCCTACGTCCGCGCGAGCAACCTCTCCGGCGGCCAGCAGCAGCGCGTCGGTATCGCCCGGGCGCTCGCCCAGCAGCCGAAGATCCTCCTGGCCGACGAGCCGGTCGCCAGCCTCGACCCGCCGACGAGCCACGTCGTCATGCGCGACCTGCAGCGCATCAATCGCGAGCTGGGCATCACGACGATCGTGAATCTCCACTTCCTGGACCTGGCGAAGCTGTATGGCGAGCGGATCATCGGCATGCGCTCGGGCGAGCTCGTCTACGACGGCACCGGCGTCCAGGCCGATGAGAACGTCTTCCGCGACATCTACGGACGCTCGCTCACCGCGGACGACGTGATGGGCGAGGCAACCGCCGCCGCCGCGATATGACGGCCGCGGCCCAACCGACCGCGCGTCCGGCGAAGCCACGCGCGTCGCCCGTGGTCCCGATCGGGATCGCCGTCTTCGTCGTCATCACCTGGGCATCGCTCAGCGAGCAGCTCGGCATCGGCTTCGACATCGGCCACCTGGCGTCGAGCATCACGAATGGCGCCGGGATCATCGGTGAGCTGCTGAGCCCGAACTGGGCGTTCCTGCCGCGCACGCTCGACGACATGCTCGAGACGTTCCAGATCGCGGTCGTCGCCTCCGCCATCGGCTGCCTCGTCGCCCTGCCGGTCGCCTTCCTCGCCTCGCGGGTGACGTCGCCGAACGCGCCGACCCTGGTGGCCGCCCGCTCGGTCCTGAGCGTGGTGCGGGCCATCCCGGACATCCTCTACGCCCTCATCTTCGTGGCCTCGACCGGGCCGGGGGCGCTGGCCGGCATCGCGGCGCTCATCCTCTTCAATCTCGGCGTCGTGGCGAAGCTGCTGTCGGAGACGGTCGACGGGGTCGACCACGGACCGATCGAGGCGGCCCGCGCAGGCGGCGCGAACAAGACCCAGACCGTGCGCTGGTCGGTGCTCCCCCAGGTCCTCCCGAACTACGTCGCCTACTCGCTCTACACCTTCGAGCTGAACATCCGCGCGTCCGCGGTCATCGGCATCGTCGGCGCCGGCGGCATCGGCAACCTGCTCTTCGAGCAGTACCGCTTCTTCAACTGGAGCAACGTCTCGGTCATCGTCATCGAGCTGTTCGTCTTCGTCATCGTCATCGAGTTCATCTCGATCTCGCTGCGCCGGAGGCTGGTGTGACCGCCCCGGGACTCGCGCTGCGCCCCGCCCGGCCCTCGCACCTGAAGCGCGACCTGGCGCTGGTCGGCGCCGCGGCCCTCGTCGTCGTCTGCGCCATCGCGGTCGACGTCGATCCGGCCGAGATCCTCGAGCTGCCGGCCGGGCTGGCGCTCGTCTTCTACGAGATGTTCCTGGAGAGCGGTCCCGACTGGAGCTACCTGCCGACCGCGATCGACGGGATGATCGAGTCGCTGCAGATCGCCTGGGTCGGGACGGTCATCGGCGCCATCATCTCGCTCCCGCTGGGCTTCTTCGGCGCCAAGAACGTCTCGAGCGGCCTCGTCTCGAACGTCATCCGCCAGCTGCTGAACGCGATCCGTGCGTTTCCGGAGATCGTGCTGGCCATCGCCATCATGATCCCGATCGCCGGCCTCGGGCCGGTGGCCGGCGCCCTGGCGATTGGCGTCCACTCGGTCGGAACGCTGGGCAAGCTGACCGCCGAGGTGATCGAGGGCATCGATCCGGGGCCGGTCGAGGCGGCGCGTGCGACCGGCGGGCGGACGCTCCAGATCCAGCGCTGGGGCGTGCTGCCCCAGGTCCTGCCGGAGATCATCGCCTTCTGGCTCTATCGCTTCGAGATCAACATTCGCGCCGCCGCGGTGCTCGGCGTCGTCGGCGCCGGCGGCATCGGCTTCAGCCTCCAGCAGACGATCACCTTCCACCGCTATCCGCTGGCCGGAACGGCCATCATCGTGGTCGTCGTCGCGACGATCGCGGTTGACACCCTGTCCGGGTGGACGCGTCGCCGGATCATCGAGGGATCCGGCGCGCGGCGCGTCGGCGCGGAGGCCATCGAGGAGCCGAGCTTCGCCGGATCCGGCGCGGCCAGGATCGACACCGACTTCGGCTGATCTCCGGCCCGAGCCTCAGCCGCCGATCAGGTCCTCGCCGCTTCCCCGCTGCGGTCGGGCGGCTCGCCATCCGCTGACCAGCGGCGCCACCTGCACGACGGCCGCTCCGGCAGCGGCCAGCAGCAGCCCCACCAGCTGGAGAGGTCCAAGCCGCTCGTCGAGGAAGACGATCGCCAGGACCGCGATCTGGACGGTCATCGTGTTGTTCACCACGCTCGACTCGACGGCGGTCAGGGTGCGCAACGTGTGGTTCCACAGCGTGAACGCGAACGCCGTGTTCGCGACGGCCAGCCAGCCGATGATCGCGACGCCCGCGAGGTCGAGCTGCGGCCAGCCCTCGACCGCCACGCCGACGCCGAGAAGGGCAACGGCGCCGACGGCCATGCTCGACGCCGTGAGACCGATCGGTCCTCCCAGCCGGCCGATCGCATCCCGCGCCAGCGCGCGGCCCAGATGAGCCGAGACCGCGGCGGCGGCGACACAGGCCAGCGCCGCGACCACGCCGGGAACGCCCACCGGGGTGAGCTCGAACGGCCCGAAGTAGAGGACGCCTCCCAGGATGAGGATGGCGATGCCGCCGATCTGCGCGGGCGACGGGCGCTCGTGGGCCGTGGAGAGCGCGAGCATGGCGACCGCGGCCGGGATGGTCGAGAGAATGAGGTTCACGGCCGTGGCCGGCAGGACGGCGAGTGCGGCGAACTGTGCTCCCTGGGCGACTGCCACGAACAGCAGCCCGTAGATCACGACCAGCCGCCAGAGGCGCGAGTCGGGCCGTGCATGCTCCGCCGAGCGGCGCGCCCGGGCGATAGCACGGAGGCCGAAGGGCAGGAGGATGGCCGCTGCCAGGCCATACCTGAGGCCGGCGAAGGACAGTGGCCTGAGGTCGAGATCGTCGAGGCCGACCTTGATGAGCACCCATGACGTCGACCACAGGAAGGTGACGAGCAGACCCTGGAGCACGGCCACCACGTGCTGGCGTCCGGTACGTGGGCTGGCGATCTCGGGTCCTGACAAAGCCGGCCACCTTATCACGGGCTGCATGGCATCATCGGAGCCGATGCAGGAGCTCTCCGCGGCCGGTACCCTCCGCCGCCGCGATCGTGTGGCACGCGAGGCCGAAGAGGCGAACCTCAGCCCGGCTGCGACCCGCTCGACCAAGACCCGCGGACGCGTCCGCCCCGAGGAGCCTGACGCGTACCGCACCGCATTCGAGCGTGATCGCGACCGGATCATCCACTCGAAGGCCTTCCGCCGCCTGAAGCACAAGACGCAGGTCTTCCTCAACCCGGAGGGCGACCACTACGTCACGCGCCTGACCCACACGATGCAGGTGACCCAGGTGGCGCGCGCGATCGCCGCGGCGCTCGCGCTCAACGAGCCGCTGGCGGAGGCGATCGCGCTCGGCCACGACGTGGGCCACTCCCCGTTCGGCCACACCGGCGAGGATGCCCTCTCGCCGTACTTCGACCCCGACGAGTGGCATCACGCCGCTCAGAGCGTGCGGATCTGGGAGGTGCTCGAGGACGCGAACCTGACCTGGGAGGTGCGCGACGGCATCCGCGCCCACTCCTGGAAGATCAACCCGCCTCCCGCGACGCCGGAGGCGTTCTGCGTCCGTTTCGCCGACCGCATCGCGTACCTCGCCCATGACGCGCTCGACGCCGTCCGCGCCGGCGTCCTGGATCGGGACGACCTGCCGGCGGCCGCTCTCGAGCGCTTCGGCGAGCCCGGACGCGAGTGGATCAGCACCATGATCAACGCGGTCATCGACGAGTCCCTGCGGACCGGCGCGGTGCGGATGGACGACCCGACCCTGGCCGTCATGAACGAGCTGCGCGAGTTCATGTTCGAGCGGGTCTACGAGTCACCCGAGCAGCAGCGGCAGCAGCGCCGTGCCGTCGCGGTCGTGCGCGACCTCATGGACTGGCACCTGGCCCACCCCGAGGAGATCCCCGACAGCTACCGCCAGGACGAGGCGGGGCCGCAGACCCAGGCCGCCGACTACATCGCCGGCATGACCGATCGCTTCGCGCTGGCGACCCACGACCGGCTCTTCCGACCGACGCTCAACCTCTAGCGGAAGATCCGCACAGCACCCGGCCGGACCTCGAAGGTCGCCGGCGTGGTGCCGATGATCTCGCCATCCGCATGCGCCGGCAGCGCCCGGCGACGGCCCTCGATGACGACCCGTCGCCCGCGGTATTCGCTCACCCGCGCCTCGCGCCGCGGATGGTGGCGCGCCACAGACAGGAAGTGGCGCAGGACGTCGAGGCGGCTCATGCCGGTGAAGACGGCGACGTCCAGGACACCATCGGTTGGATCGGCATCGGCGGAGATCGCGAACCCGAGGCCATGGTACGGACCGTTGCTGATCGTGACGGCTGGCGTGCCGGCGCGGTACGTCCGTTCGTCGATCGTGATGCGCATCGGTGTGCGCCGCATCCGAAGTCCGCGCCACACCGCGCTGAGGGCGGGCCACCAGCCGCGCCGGCCGGCGATCTCCACGGCCATGAAGCCGACCGCGTCGAGACCGACGCCCGCCGCCTCGAAGAACGGTCGGCCCTCATGGCCCTCGCGCGCGGCCCAGCCGCAGTCCACGGCCGTGGTTTCGCCGGCACCGATGACATCGAGCGCCGCGTCCAGGGTCGCCGGCACCCCGAATCCGCGCGCCATGTTGTTGAAGCTGCCGAGTGCCAGGATGCCGAGGGCCGCCTCCGGCCGGCCGATGAGCGCCGCGGCGGCACGCGAGACCGTGCCGTCGCCACCCGCCACGACGACGTCACGGCCGGAGGCGACCGCCGTGGCGGCCAGCGCTGCCGGATCGTCGGTCTCCGCGAGGACGTGCGTCTCCACGTCGAGGCCACGCTCGGCCAGAGCCGCCGCCAGCGCATCGGGCTTCAGCCGCGCCGGATCCTCGTCCAGCGACGGGCCGGAGCCGGGCTTGCCGCCGGCAACCGGGTTGACGAGCAACGTGATCGGGCGTCGCGTCATGAGCCGGTGCGCTGGTAGGCCTGGAACGTTCCGTCGCCGCAGTCGAGGACGATCCGCGGCGGCAGGATCGCGGCGCTCCCGGACGGGACGCGCCCCGGCTCGACCCACACCGGCCAGCTGGCGAGCCCGAACGAGGCACGTCCCGAGTTGACGAGCTCGGCGTCGACGCCCTCGAGGGTCGGCGTGCTCAGCGGGTCGCCAACCGGCTCGTAGGACGCCGGCTGGTACGGCAAGCGGTCAGGGCACTCGGCCGGCGCCGAGGCGCGAAGGATCGCGAAGAGCGCGAGCGACACGAAGACGGCGGCCACGAGCGTGCCGCAGCCGATGGCGCGCCAGTTCACGGGCGGACGATGCCGAAGCGCTCGTACTCGCCGCTGGCCGGACCGCGCCGCACCTCCACGGTCTCGACGATCGCACCGCGCGGCCCGCCGCGGATCAGCCGCTCGAGGGCGTCGAGCGCCTCGGTCGTGCCCTCCGCCACCAGCTCGACGGACCGCTCGTCATGCGCGTTCATGACCCAGCCCGTGAGGCCCAGCTCCATGGCGTGGCGCTGGACCCACCAGCGGAACCCCACCCCCTGGACCCGGCCGTCGATCCGGGCCGTCAATCGCTCCTCGCTCACCGTGCCAGCTGGGGCCAGGCCAGCATCGCCGTCTCGAGGGCCAGCCTGGGCGCCGCGCTCTCGCGGAGGCCGTCGTGAATGCGCTCCAGCATCCGGATCATCGCCAGCAGCGGCCGCGCCCCGACGCGTGAGCCGAGGATCGCGATCTCTCCGCCGAGCTCGTCGCTCGGCGCCAGGTCGGCGCGGCCCGCAGCGGCGACGAGGAGATCGCGGCTGAGGTCGAGCCACGCGGTCACGATGAGGCTCGCCCCGGCCCGCTGCAGGGCCGCGGGTGTCCGCGCTGCCTCGGCCGGCTCATCGCCGCCGCTGGCGGGGAGCGCGTCCGCCGGCGAGACGAGCCGCGACGCCTCGTCCAGCAGGTCGCGGACGGCGCCGAAGCGATCCGCGCGCCCGCGTTCGAGCAGCGAGAGGAGCTCGGCCTGCAGCCGCCGGCGCCAGGCGAGGAGATCGGTCCGGTCGGCGTAGATGAGCGCCATGCCGCTCAGCCCGTTCGCGATCCGCGCCAGCGTCTCCGCCTGGTCGGCCGGGAGGCCGCGAAGGTCCATGAGATGCGCCACGAGCTCCGCGCGCGGCACGGGACCGATGCGCAGCGGCTGGCTGCGGGAGCGGATGGTCGGCAGCAGCCGCGCCGGCTCGTCGGCGACCAGGATGAAGACGTGGCGGTCGGTCGGCTCCTCGAGCGTCTTGAGGAGCGCGTTCTGGATCTGCTCGCTGGCGCGGTCGGCGCCCTCGATGACCACGACGCGCCGCGCCGCCACGATCGGCGCCCCAGCCGCCGCGAGCAGCCAGCGCCGGGCGCCCTCGACGATGCTCTCACCCGCGTTCCGCTGATCGCGCCACGCCTCCGGCGAGCCGATGACGAGGTCGGCATGGGTGCGCGCCCGTGCATCACGGCACCCGCGGCAGGCGTTGCACGGACGCCGTGAGGGATCGGGCTCCTCGCAGAACGTGAGCGCCAGCAGGTCGTCGACGAACCGGTCCTTGCCGCTGCCGGCGGGACCGTGGACGACGAGCGTGAGGCCCAGCCGGTCGTCTCCGACGGCCGCGCGGCCCATGCGCTCGGCCGTCGCCTGCCCGACGCTGAGAAAGCCCGCGCTCCGCGCCTCGATCACGCCGTCGAGTATAGGTTCGGGGCGGTCATCGGCAGGTGGCCGGGGTAGGACTCGCGACCACCCGGTGGCATACTTCGTGCACCCCGCACCGACCCGAACTCGAGAGGAGATCCATCATGCCGACGGGCACGGCGAACACGGCCGAGGAGATCACCGACAACATCCGCGCCCTCGTGGACCGCCTCGTCGAATCGAAGGTCACGCATGAGATGACGCGCCGCGGTCAGGACGTCGCGAGCCTGATCGCCGACCGGGGCAACGAGGCTTGGCACGACACGCGGCCGATGCGGCGGGATGTCTCAAAGCGCCTGGCACGGACGAGCCGCGACCTGGTGAAGTGGGCGAACCGGACGTGGCGCAAGGACGTCCGTCCGACCCTGAAGGACGTATGGAAGCGACGCGAGGTCGCCATCGGCGCCGCGGGTGCCGCCGTCCCGGCGGCCGGCGAGATCGTCGACACCGCCGCCGTGCGCCTCGGGCTCAAGCAGCGCGAGGAGCGGCACTGGGGCGCGTTCTTCTTCGGGCTCCTCGTCGGTCTCGCGGCCGGCGCCGTCGTGGCGCTCCTGACCGCCCCGAAGCGTGGCGAGGAGATGCGGCGCGAGCTGACCGAGCGCGCCGACGAGCTCGCCACCCGCGCCAAGGACGAGTGGGTCCCGATGTTCCAGCGCGACGAGACGAACGGCCAGACGACGGCCGATGCCTCGACGGCCACGATCGCGGAGGGCGCCGCCGACGCCGGCCCGGCCTCCGGCCCGGACGTGGAGCGCGCCGCGGACGAGACCGCGGAGGCGATCAACGAGGCCTTCGAAAGCGGCGCCGGACGCGACACGGCCGAGGGCGAACCCTCGGCCTAGCCCGAACGTCGGGCCCCAACGCCCTAGGTCGTCGACCGGGGCTTCCGCGCGGAGCGGAAGCGGCCCCAGATTCCCTGCGGCTCCCCGTCGGCGACCGCGTCGCCTGCCTGGGCCACCCGCTCGGACGCGTCGGCTGCCTTCGCGCGGCTGCGGCGCTTCGGCTTCTCCTCGGTCGCCGCGTCGGCGGTCGATGCCCTCGTCGAGCGCGAGCGCTTCGGCTTCGCCTCCGCGGCCTCATCGGCTTTCGAGGTCGCGGCCGTCGCGCGGCTGCGCCGCTTCGGCTTCTCCTCGGCGGCGGCATCGGCGGCCTCACCGTTCTGGGCCTTCTTCGTGGTCCGGCGTCGCTTTGGCTTCTCCTCGGCGCCCGCCTCCTCTGCGATCCCCTCTGCGGGAGCAGCCGCGGTAGAGGAGTCGATCCCCAGCTCGGCGAGGGTGGCCGCATCGGCTTCCTCGAAGGTGAACTCGCGGTCCGTCTCGGGAGCGCCGTCGAGTTGCGACAGGTCGTCGAACTCCTCCCAGCCGATCTCCTCGCCGCCTGTGGCGACGGGCGCGGTCGACTCCTCGTCGCGTCGCGCGCGACCGCGACCGCGCCCTCCGCGGCGGCGGCGGCGACGGCGGACCTCTTCGCCCGCCTCCGTCGTGGCGGCACTCACCTTCTCGCCTGGCGGCTCCTCAGCCGGCGTCGCCGCGCTTCGGCTCCCCTCGCTCCTGACCGCGCCGGAACGGGCCGCGGCGCCCCGGGCCGCGCCGCCGCGAGTGCGCCGGCCGTTGCCCGATCCGCCGGTCTTCAGCGCGGCGAGCGCGGCCGCGGCGACGGAGGGCGATGCCTCACGGAACCCGAACTCGGGACTGACCTCCTTGGCCGGCATCTCCGGCGCGCTCATCGACGTGCGCGAGGCGGTGGTGCCCTTGCCGCGGCTGATGGAAGCGATCTTCATGATGTCCATGAACTCGTCGGCCACGGCGACGAGGTCGGACGAGGTATTCGGCTTGAAGCTGATGACCTCGCAGCGCACGCCGGTGTCCTGGAGGGCGCGAATGGCGGGCGCGAAATCGCCGTCGCCGGACACGATGACGGCGATGTCCATTCGGTCGGACAGCCGGAAGAGGTCGACGACGAGCTCGATGTCGAGGTTGGCTTTCATGCGGCCGTCCCCGAACTTGCGGATGTCCTTGACGACGGGCTTGTAGCCGTTCTTGGCGAGGAAGTCGATGAACTTCCTCTGGTTCTCGTTCTCCGGGTCCAGCCCGGTGTAGGCGTAGGCGCGAATGAGGTCGCGCCCCTTGGTCGCGTGCTTGAGGAGGGCGACGTAATCGACGTCGACATCCTGGCCTCGCGCCGCGTAGTACATGTTGGCGACGTCAACGAACATCGCCACGTTCTTGCTCACGGTGAGCTCTTCTCCTGTTGGATCTGATATGGCCGATGCGGGCGGCGGCCCTCAGCCGGTGCTCCGACCGAGGATGCGGCCGCGGCTCGCGAACCGGTGACGCTTCCAGAGCGTCGGTTCAGCGGTTGCCAGCGGCTCCGCGACCTCCACGCGCGTGCAGCCCTTGTTTCGTGCCGAGGTGACGAGGTGCTCGACGATGTCGTCGGCGGCGCGTCGCCTCTCGGCGGCGTTCAGCGGCGCTTCCGCGGTCCCGAGCTCGTCGATCACGCCGACGAAGGGTCCGGACCGCACCGATGGCCTGATGGAGAGGACTCCCACGCCCACCACCCGCCGCTCGGCCTCGGCGACGACGAGCGTCGCGGAGGGCAAGAACAGAAGGTTGCGGAGGAAGTCGGCGTCTCTGCGTCCGGCATCTGGATTCGCGTCGGCGCGCGCAAGGATGCGAACGGCGGCGTCGAGATCGGTCAGGCGGGCGCTGCGGACGTGAACCTCCAACGAAGGCCTCAGGTGCGATTCGCAGCGAGCGCTGCTAGAACAGCCCGAAGAAGGATACCACGAAGGACCGATGAACTCCTGGCGCCCGTTGGCCCTACCGTCTTACACCGGCGGCACGTCCCACCGTATTGCGCGGCGTGAGCAGCCGCCGGTATGATGCCGCGCACTTAGCCGGGCCCGCGCATGCGCGAGATCCCGAGCAACCCCACTGGAGGTAGAACCCGGATGCAGAAGTTCACGCGATGGAGCGCCATCCTCGTCGTGCTCATGCTCATCCTCGCCGCATGTTCGAACAACGCGGGCGAGAGCAGTGAGCCGAGCGATGGTGCCAGCCAGCCCGCGGCGAGCGGTGGCGGCACGGCCGTCGACTGCGAGACCGTCGAGTTCGGCTGCGTCGAGATCGCGGAAGGCGATCCGATCGTGATCGGCACCGCGCTCGTCATCACCGGCGCCAATGAGTCGCTCGGTCTCGACAGCCAGTACGGCGCCGAGGTTGCCCGCACGATGAAGCCGGAGATCGCCGGTCACGAGGTGGAGTTCAACCACCAGGATGACGGCTGCTCGGCCGAGGGTGGCACGGCCGCCGCTCGCGCCCTCGTCTCCGCAGAGAACATCGCGGCGGTCATCGGCACAAGCTGCTCGAGCGCCGGCATCCCGGCGGCCGAGATCCTGAGCGCCGAAGGGATCATGCTCGTGTCGTCGTCGAACACGGCGCCGTCCCTGACCGCTCCCGACACGCACGAGGCGTTCTACGCCCGCACGGCGCACAACGACTCGATCCAGGGCGCCGCGATGGCGCAGTACGTCTGCGAGGTCCTCGGCCTCGAGACCGCCGCAACGATCGACGACGGATCGCCGTACGCCGACCAGCTCGCGGCTGTCTTCGTCGAGAGCTTCGGCGAGGAGTGCGGCGGCACCGTCACGGCCGAGGAGGCCGTTACCGTCGGCGACACCGACTTCTCGGGCGTTCTCGGGAACATCGCCGCGGATTCCCCGCAGTTCCTGTACTTCCCGATCTTCGTCGCCGAGGGTGCTCTGATCACCCAGCAGGCGCGCGAGACGGCTGGCCTGGAGGACACGGTCCTGGCCGGTGCCGATGGCATCCTCACCCCCGACTGGCTCGAGGCCGCAGGCCCGGCCGCCGAGGGTGCCGTGCTGTCA
>DASUFJ010000030.1:0-31301 GCA_036274575.1 Candidatus Limnocylindria bacterium | reverse complement strand
ACCAGGCGGGCGCGCTCACGCATGCGCTCCGGGATCTCGTCGGCGTCGACCTGCGAGGCGTGCGCCAGGATCGAGGCGAGCCCGGTGTCGAACGTGTCGGCGACGTCGATCCACAGGTTCGGCTCCTCGATGCCGGTGAGGAGCACCTGGCGCACCTTCCAAGGCTCGAGGTGCTCGTCGGTCCACAGCTCGGGGAAGTTCAGGTGGTCGCGAGCGGCCGGATAGACCGATGCGAGCGTCGCCTCGCCCGTGGCGAGGTGGTCCGGATGGCCGACGAAGGGATTGTGGTCGAGCCGGCGCTGCGGGTTCTGGGTGATCACCAGGTCCGGCCGAAAGCGGCGGATCTGGCGCGTGATGTCCCTCCGAAGCTCGAGGGTCGGCTCCAGGTAGCCGTCCGGGTACCCGAGGTGGACGATATCGGTCACGCCCAGGATGTCGGCCGCCGCCCGCTGCTCCGCCGTCCGCGTCTCCGCCAGCTGCTGCGGCGTGACCTCGGGATCCTCGGTCCCCTTCGCGCCGTCGGTGGTGACGACGTAGTCGACCCGTACCCCCGAAGCGGTCAACTTGGCGATCGTCGGGCCCGCGCCGAACTCGCCGTCGTCCGGGTGGCTGATGACGACCAGCGCGCGCTCCAGGGGGCTGATCAGCTCGTGGCGCTCGAGGGGACTCATGGCTCAAGATCGTACCAATCGTGACCGCCTCGTTGGCACCCGGGCCAGGGGATATACTGCCCCTCAGTATGCAGACGGACGAGCACGCGACCCACTTCCGCCACAGCTATACCCAGGACAAGCGAGCGCTCGTGACGCGCCTGCGACGGATCGAGGGCCAGGTGCGCGGCATCCAGCGCCTGGTGGAGCGGGAGGCGTATTGCCTCGACGTCCTCCAGCAGGTGGAGGCGCTCACGGCGGCCGCCGACGGCGTCGCGCTGCTGCTGATCGAGGACCACATCGACGGCTGCCTGAACCACGCCATCGAGACCGGACAGGGACGCGAGTACGTCGACGAGGTCATGACCGTCGTGCGTCGCGCGATGGGCCGCAAGGCACCACCCCGCCGGCGATCCGCCGACTGAGCCACGCCCCAGGCGCCAACGGCGCATGCATGTGATTCACGCATTCGCCACGCCTGGGTGGCAAGCCGCGCTTCGGCCAAGGGACGCAGCGGGAGTGCCGCAGGGGGGAACCGCGGCACTCCCGGCGCGGAGTCTACGCCTCGCTCGTCGGGCGAGCAAGCAAGTCCCGAGTCACTCGCCGAACATCGTCAGCTGCTCGCCGCCACGCTCGATAAGCGGGTCGAGGCCGAGGACCGGCTCGAGCCATTCCATGCGTGCACCGGACCTTCCGACCAGCGTCGCCAGGTGCTCCCACTTGAGGATGTGCCAGTTCTGACGCTCGACCTCGGCGCGCAGCCACGGCGAGCGCTGAAGCTTGAGGCGCAGGAGCTCCGCGCGGCGGGCGGGCAGCACGAGGAAGCGGGCCTGACGCTCGCCGACCGGGATCTCTCGGCCCCGTCGCAGGACCGCCTCGCCGACCATCGCCGTCCACTCCACCTCGAAGAGGAAGGCGAGCTTGCCGCGGACGTACCAGATCACGTCGACGGCGCCCAGCGCCTCGACCGGCGCGCGGATGACGAGCGGTAGGTAGACCCGCCGCTCGTCGTCTGCCAGGAGATCCACCAACCGCCGCCCGTCGACGACACGGTCCTGCTCTCGGCCGGCGATCCAGCTGCGGAGCCCGAGCCGGTGCCCGTACTCGGCGAGCGTGCCGATGACCCGCGCATGGTCCTCGGTCCTGCGCCCGATCTCGTCATCGGTCCCCAGCGAGCCCATCTCGCCCGGACCGACGTAGGCCGCCAGGCAGGCACGGACGAGCTCCTCATCAGGCGCCGCGAGGCCGGGGAACAGCCGGTACACGCGGTCGAAGAATCCGTTCTCGTCGATGCGGCCCGCGGTCGACAGGATCGACCACGTCGCCCACTCGACGCGGTCGGCCAGCGGCTGCTCCGCGAGCTCCGGGTCGCGCAGCCACCACAGCGGCTGGCTCTCGTCACCGATGCGGACGAGGGCCGGATGGTCGTCGCGCCACAGCTCCTCTCGCACCAGGCCGGCGAGGATCTGCGGGCCACCGGACTCGATCCGGCCCTCGTGCGCCTCGTCGTCGCCGGCGCGCGTGGCGGCGATTCGGGCGAGGAGTCCGGAACGGCCCAGCTCGGCCACGATGGCGGCCACCATCCGCACGAGGCCCGCCGGCTCGCCGCGGTCGCGGAGCAGGTCGACGGCGGCGCGCTCGATCGCGGCTGCGAGCTCGGGATAGGTGAGGTGCCCGCGCTCGACGCCCAGGCGCAGTGGGCTCGGCTCCACGGCGCGCCGCAGGCGATCCTCACCCGATGGCTTGTGCAGGTGGAGCGTCACGGCGTCGCCCGAGCGGGCCGACTCGCGGTGAATGACGTCCACGAGCTCAAGGCCGCTGGCGACCGCGGCGACGGCGATCGCCAGCAGGCGCTCCGGGTCCGACCCCTCGACGAGCAGCGTGCACGTGCCTCCGGGCTTCAGCGCGCCGCTGGCCGAGCCCAGTCCGTGGCGCAGCGCGGTTGCCTCGGCGCCGGCGGCACCACCGCCGCCGGAGAAGATCGGCTCCAGGCGCAGCGTCTCCGCCGCGTCGCGGCCGAGCACCCACGAGGTTGCGAGGTACTCGTACGACAGCTCGTCGATCGTCGGGCTGGGGGGCGGCGCCGACACGATGAAGTCGATGCCCTCGGCCGGCAGGTACTGCCCCACCACGGTGGCGCGGGAGCGGAGCCAGAGCACGTTCGCCGCCGACATCCCTCCCAGCTCGCCGTAGTCGGCGGCGAACCGGGCGTCGTTGCGGCCGCGCGGCAGGCCGGCGATGACGGTCCGCACGTCGGCGAACGCCGTCTCGAAGGCACGCCACACGTTGACCTCGCGCTGGTGGCGGCTCGCCGGCCGGCGGACGTGACCGGCCGCGATGCGCAGCGATGCGACGCGGCCGGGGTACCCGTTGAGGCGGCTGGCCGGCAGGAGGCAGGCGGCGAGGGCCAGCCGGAAGCAGGCGGTGACCGACTGGTCGTGCAGCTCGCTCTCGATCTTGGCGCCGATGGCGTGCAGTGCGTAGAGGTTGCGCGGCGTGTAGAGGTCGAGGATCTCCTCCACCAGGTCGTCGCGGCCGTCGAGGACGGGGAACCGCGCCCGCAGCTCGAGGTACTGCGGGCTGAGGCGAACGCCATCCGCCGCCGCGACCGGCACCGGATCGGGCCGGACGGTCGAGGCGAAGCGAGGGCCCTCGAGCGCGGTCGGCGGGTCGACCGGGATCGGCGTCGGCGGAGGCGGGCCGCCCTCCTCGCCGATGGGTTCCTCGTCACCGATGGGGTCCTCGCCCTCCGTCAGGCCGACCGGCGCCTCCGGCAGCTCCTCTGCCGCCAGGTCGGCGATGCGCGTCGGCTCGGCGGCGGCTCCTTCCTTCTCGATTCCGAGCTTCGCGAGGTCGACCTCGTCGACCGGCGCGACCCGTTCCTCCGCGCCGCCCAGCGAGGCATCGCAGCCGGCACATCGGTACACCTTTCGGCCGGGGGCATCACCGTCACGGGGCCAGATGAACTGGTCCACCACGATCGGTCGCCGGCAGGCGGCGCAGCGCGAGGCGTAGAGCTCCTCGATGTGCTGGCGCAGCGGGACGTCGACGCGACGGGTGCTGGCGAGCTGGGCGAACGCGGCGTCGAGAACCGCGGGGTCCGGCGCGCCGAGCAGTGCGACGGCCGCGAGCTGGCTGAACGGGCTGGGATCGGCCGAGACGGCTCGCATCCCGTGCGCAACCGCGCGACGTGCCACGGAGCCGGTGCCGGCCCACGGGTCGAGGATGGTGTCGCCGCTGGCGGCGAAGGCGGAGAGCTCCGCGTCGATGAGGTTATCCGCGGGTGGCGGCCGATGACGCTCGAGGATGGCGAGTCCGGGGCGGCGTCGCGGGAGGACGACGTGATCGAGCCCTGTCCGCTCCGCCTCGGTCATCGATCGCTATGGCTCTTCTACCAGCTCCTCTTCGAGCTCGGGCTCGCCGGAATACTCCGGGAGGGTCGTGTCCAGCTCCTCGACCTCCTCGGACTCTTCGTCGGCTTCCTCCACCTCGTCCTCGTCATCGTAGCGAAGCGCGCTGCCCTTCATGTACGGTCTGACGCCAGCGCCGCCTGATGCGACCGTCGGGAAGGAGACTTTGCCGAAGTTTGCCGGGTGCGTGAAGACCTCGCGGATGATGATCGTCAGCTCGCTCCCTGACTCGTGGAGCGTCGTGATCGCCGCCTCGTATCGGTTCCCGGCGGCGATGAGCTTCAGGAGGCGTGCCGCGATCCGCGGCTCGACGGAGCCGATGGCGGTGCGGCCGACCTCCGCCTGGAGGGCGTCGCCCTCGACCCTGAGCTCCACGGCGTCGCCGGGCGACAGCGGGGCGAGGACGCGAGGGGCGGCAAGGTTGATGAGCCGTGCGCGTCCGGTCTTGCCCATCTCCTCGATGAACAGGGTGGCCGGCGCCTTGTCGCCGCGCCCCTTGCCGTCCTGGGCCGGCTCCTCAGCCGCGATCAGGACCCGCAGGCGCTCGACGTTGCGCTGCGCGATCCTGTTCGTCGCGTCGCGCTCCAGCGCCTGCTCGTAGGCGTCGAGGGCCTCAGCCGGTCGATCGAGCTCGGCGAGAGCCTTGCCGAGGCGGTTGTACGCGTCGATGTCGGGGCCGAGCTCCAGAAGCTGGCGGTTCGTCTCGACGGCGGCCTCCCACTCTCCCTGGGTGGCGTGGCTGATGGCCTGCTCGCCGAGCTGACGTCGCTGACGGGTGGTGGTGTCGGCTTCTCCAAGCGCCATGAGCGTGCTTTGGGGGCCTCACTGCTGTCGGAAAAGGCGGCCGGGCCGGCCGAGGGCGAACCCTTGTACCACCCGCCCATGGGGGTGTCAACGCGAGGGCCGAATCGGCCGCGTCAGGGCCGATGGAGCACGAGCCCGACGATGAGGCCGAGCAGCATGAGCGACCCGAACTCGACAGCAACCGCTCGCCCGGAGGCGCCGCCACGGATCGCGTCGACGGCGCCAGCCCACGAGTAGAACGCGAGGGCGATGAGCGCCGCCATGACCGTGAGCGACAGGTTGAGAAGCACCGCCCCCGCGCCGATCTCGGCCACGACCAGGACGTGGAGGAGCGACTGGCCGACCGCCTCCACTCCGAACGTGCCGCGCGCCTCCGCCGCGCGCAGCGCCACCGGCGCGGAGAGGATGGCGACGAGGAGGAGCGGCGTCGGCCACGTCTGGGGGCCGAACAGCGCCAGGAGCCCCGCCGAGGAGCTGAACACGATCGAGGTGAGCAGCAGGTCGCCGATGGTCCGCCCACCGGTCCCCTTCTCGATCCGGAGCTCGAGATAGGTGATCGCCCACAGCAGCACGGCCACGAGCGGCACGAGCAGCAGGCTCAGCCCGCCGGGGATGAGCTTCCCGAACAGCGTCGCGGAGATACCGGCGATCGAAGGGATCGCGTACCGGGCCAGGCCGAGCTCCGGCCGCGCCGGACCGATGACGTAGATGGCCGCAAGACCGCCGAGCACGAGCTGGGCGGCGATCGCCACGGCCAGCCAGATCGGGTCGGCGAACCAGCCGAAGGCCGCGACGATGGCCTGGGCGATGGCGATCCCGACGGCGGCGGGGCGGTCGATGCGACGGAGGATGGCGAGACGGCGCCTGTCGGCGAAGAGGCGTCCGATCACGCCACGATCTCGAGCAGGGCGTCGGCGGTCCGGGTCGCGAGCAGCTGGTCGGCGGTGAGCCACGCCCGCCGAGCGAGGTCCACGGCGTATCGCTGCTGGGCCAGCTCCTCGGTGCGATGCGCGTCGGAGGCCAGCGTCAGCCGCGCGCCGGCACGCCCGGCGGCGCGCGCCAGCGCGTCGTCGAGGTCGAGCCGGGGGCTGCCGTTGATCTCCAGCGCGGTGCCCGTCCGTGCGGCGGCCTCGAAGACGCGAGGCCAGTCGAGCGGCAACGGGTCACGTCGGTTCGTGATCTTGCCCGACGGGTGCGCGATGACATCGACATGCGGGCTCTCGATCGCGGCGAGCGCGCGCCGGGTGAGCTGGTCGCTCGACTGCCCGCGCCCGGTGTGGATGCTGGCGATGACGACGTCGAACACGGCGAGCAGCTCGTCGGGGTAGTCGAGGGTCGCATCGGCGCGGATCTCGAGCTCGGTGCCGTGAAGGATCCGGAACGGCGCGAGCTCGCGGTTGAGGCGGTCGATCTCGGCCTTCTGCTCGGCGACGCGCTGCGGCACGAGGCCGCGGGCGACACCGAGCGACGGCGAGTGGTCGGTGAGCACGATGTACTCGTGGCCGAGGTCGCGCGCCGCGCGGGCCATGACCTCGATCGAGTCGACGCCATCGGTCCAGTTCGAGTGGGTGTGGGTGTCGCCCCGGACGTCGGCGTGCGTGACGACCTCCGGCAGGGTGCCGGCCAGCGCGGCGGCGATCTCGCCATCGCCCTCGCGCATCTCGGGCGGGATCCAGGGCAGGCCCAGGCGCTCGTAGACATCGGCCTCCGCGGCATCCACCAGCAGCTCGCCGGTCTCGAGGACCTTGAAGCCCTTCTCCGACAGCGACCAGCCGCGGTCGAGCGCCATGCCGCGCAGGCCGATGTTGTGGTCCGCGTTGCCCGTGAAGTGGACGAGGTGCGTCCCCCACGCCGCCGGCGGGCAGACCATGAGGTCGATCTGCGGCCCGTCGGCCAGGACGATGCTCGACTTGTCGATGCCGGCCGACAGCACCCTGTCCACGCCCGGCAGGCCGTCGAGCACCTTGATGAGCGCCGCCGGGTCCTCCACAGCGGCAAGGAGGTCGAGGTCGCCGATGGTGGGACGCCGCCGTCGGAGCGACCCCGCCGGCTCGATGCGCCGCACGCCCGGCACCTCCGCAAGGACGCCGATGATGCCCGCCACCATGACATCAGCGTCGTGGATGAGCATCCGCTCGTAACGCCGCTCGATCCGGCCGATGCCCTCGAGGACGTTCTGTTCGGTTCGCGCCGAGAGGCCCTTCACGGAGCGAAGCTGCCCCGCCTCCGCGGCGGCCCGCAGCGCCTCCACCGAGTCGATCCCGAGCTCGGTGTGGAGCAGCCGCACCGTCTTCGGGCCGACGCCGGGGACGCGCAGCATGTCGAGCAGCCCGTCCGGCACCTGTGCCCGCAGCTTCTCGTGGTACTCCAGGTGGCCGGTTTCCGCGAGCTCGGCCAGCTTGGCGTTGATTGCCGGCCCGGCGCCGTTGATCTTCGGCGGCTCGCCGCGCCGGAAGAGTGCGGCGACGTCGTCCGGGTAGCGCTCGACGGCGTCGGCGACGCGGCGGTAGGCGACCGCCTTGTACACGACCTCGCCCTGGATCTCGAGCATGTCGCCGATCTCATTGAAGATCCGGGCCAGCTCGCCGTTGCTGATGACGGTGTCGTCGGTGCGCGACACGCTCCGGGGACGGGGCATCGCGCCATTCTAGGGCGGGCGGCCGCCGTCGCCGGAAGGGGCTCGGGGCGGTGCCAGGCCACGTGCGCGAAAAGTCGGTCAGTTTGGCGCCACCGGGTCCGGAACGCGTTCGAAGTGATCGAAATCCAGGGCCATCCAGGTCCGATCCCGCGGATTCGGGCGCCGACCTGACCGATATTTCGAACGCAGGGCCCGGGACGTGGCCGCCACGCGACGTGTGCTCGACTTATCGAGCACCGATGGGGCACGAAGCGCCCCTGGAGCGGTCGTTTGCGCGCACATGTCGGCCGGCCCATTAAGGCGCGGTCAGGAACGAGAATCGGCCGATGCATCGGGCACCAGCGCGCAATGGCCGACCTTGTGCCGGGAATCCACCGATGAATCGGGCACGGTTTGGCCCAACGGCCCTCCTGCGCGCGTCTGAGCCAATCTCTGCCCGATACATTGGTCAAATGCCGCCCGGAGATCGCGAAGGCGCCGGGCTGCCCCGGTATATCGGGCGGCGCGACGTTCGGACTAGAATGCACGGCGTCGACCAGCGTGGCCGGCGCGTTGAAATCCGCACGAGGGCCCGGCGAAGCCGTGGACGCAGGTTCCAGTCCCCACGGCGCCCGCGCTCGCGTGGCCGACGAGGTCGTCGCCTGATCGCCCCACGATCCTGAGCGACCCACGGCCACCCGCGACGAGGCGTCGACGCGAGGTGGTCGTTCCATGTTCATCAGCTCCGGCATCCGGCGATGAAGGTCCTTCCGCGCCGCCTTCGGCGCAGCGTCGCCACGCCCGGCTCCGACGGCGTCGAGGAGGCGCTGCCCGAGGCGCGGCCGCAGATCATCCAGGCCCAGGCGCTGCGCTGGATCAACATCGACGAGCCCCGTCTGGCGGATCGGCTGTGGCTGGCGGAGAACTTCGGATTCCACGACCTCGATCTCGAGGACGTGGCCAGCCGCAATCAGCGGCCGAAGGTCGACGAGTACCCGGACTACCTGTTCCTCGTCATGCAGTTCCCCCGCTTCGACAAGGTGACCGGTCGCCTTCACGCGGCGGAGCTCGACGTCTTCGTCGGCCGCGACTACGTCATCACCCTGCCGAACGAGACGATCCTTCCTCTCCCGCAGCTCTTCGAGCGCGCCGAGTCGCGCGAGGAGGTGCGCGAGGAGATCATGACGAAGGGCTCCGGCTTCCTCCTCTACGAGATCCTGGACCGATGCGTCGACGCCAGCTTCCCGATGCTCGGCGCCCTGGGCCGCAAGCTTCGCGCGCTCGAGGACGACATCTTCGAGGGCCGATCCGACGAGGTCGTGCGCGATCTCTCGAACGCGAAGCAGGAGATCATCAACTTCCGCGCCGTCATCCGGCCGATGCGCGCCGTGTTCCGTGCCCTCGAGCGCTCCAAGCAGCGCTACCTCACCGAGGAGCT
The DNA here is from genome assembly GCA_036274575.1 of Candidatus Limnocylindria bacterium. Taxonomy (GTDB): domain Bacteria; phylum Chloroflexota; class Limnocylindria; order QHBO01; family QHBO01; genus JACDBZ01. The sequence goes on along the minus strand of DASUFJ010000030.1, from coordinate 22,382 downwards.
CGACATCTACTTCGACGACCTCACCGATGCCGCCGAGCGGATCTGGGACGTGCTGGAGAACTTCAAGGAGATCGTCGAAGGGCTGGAAGGCACGAACGAGTCGGCGCTGTCGCATCGGCTCAACGACGGCCTCCGCATCCTCACCGCGGTGAGCGTCATCCTTCTGCCGCTCACGCTCATCGCCAGCGTCTTCGGCATGAACGTCGACTTCCCGGGCGGCGAGAGCATCACCACCTTCTGGCTGATCATGGGGGTGATGATCGTCATCCTGGTCGGGATGATCGTCTTCTTCCGGCGGCGCGGCTGGCTGTAGGGGAACCATGAGCGACGACGGCACGCGCGGCGCCGAGCCCGGGGAGAGCCGCAAGGAACGGGTCGACCGCGAACTGCGCGAGCTGCTGGAGGAGATCCGGACGATCATCCCCGGCGTCCAGATCCTCTTCGGCTTCCTCGTCCTGCTGCCCTTCCAGTTCCCCCACGATCTCGCCGGCCGGGAGGAGGCGCTCTACGTCGCGGCGCTGCTCTCCGTGGCCGGTGCCTTCGCGCTGCTCGTGGCGCCATCGGTCCACCACCGCCTCCGGTTCCGGAGCCTGGACAAGGAGACGCACCTGTTCCGCGCCAGCCGCCTCGTCATCGCCGCCACCGGCCTTCTCGCCTTCGCGACGGCGGCGACGGTCTACCTCGTTCTCTCGACGATCACCGGCGCTCCGCTTGCGGGCATGCTGGCGGCCGTCGTGGCGATATGGATCGTGTGGTTCTGGTACGGGCTGGCCTTCAGGGCACGCCGCTCGGACGGCTGACGCTCAGGCGCCGATGGGGTGCCAGACGGTCTTGATCTCGACGAACTCGCCGATGAGGTAGGGCGACTGGGCCGTATCGGCCAACCAGTCATAGCGATCGAGGCCGCCGGAGGGCGGGCGGACGAAGCGCTTCACGTTCTCGACCGCGACCTCCTCGAGCGCGGCCGCCTCCCCGGTCGGGGCCCCGAAGGCGTCGAGGGCGTTGACGTCCATGTGCCCCGCCAGGTGGCCGACCAGCTCGCGCCGCAGCCCGGTGATGAGGTTGACGACGCCTGCCGGGACGTCCGACGTGGCGAGGACCTCGGTGAGGGTGACCGCCGGCAGCGGGCGAGCCTCGGAGGCGATGACGACGGCCGCGTTGCCGCTCACGATCACCGGCGCCAGGCGGCTCACGAGGCCGAGGAGGCTGGACTCCTCCGCGGCGATGATCCCGACCACGCCGGTCGGCTCAGGCACGCTGAAGTTGAAGTACGAGCCGGCGACGGGATTCACCGTGCCGATGACCTGGGAGTACTTGTCCGCCCAGCCGGCGTACCACACCCAGCGGTCGATGGCCGCGTCGACGAGCCGCCCGGCGCGCGCGGCGGAGACCCCCTCGGCGGCGCGCACCTCCGCCACGAACTGGTCGCGGCGGCCTTCCATCAGCTCCGCGATCCGGTAGAGGATCTGCGACCGGTTGTAGGCGGTCTTCGCGGACCACCCCGGCTGTGCCTTGCGGGCGGCGCGAACGGCATCCCGGATGTCCTTGCGCGTCCCGCGACTGGCGTTGGCGAGCAGCTCGCCGCGAGCGCCGAAGACCTCGTACGCGCGCCCCGACTCGGTGCGCGGGAACTGGCCGCCGATGTACAGCTTGTAGGTCTTGCGCACCCCGATCCGCTCGCCCCGCAGGCCGGCGCGGGCAGCGGTGCCGTTCGTCGTCGCCGGCGTATGCCTCGTGCGCTCGTCGGGGACCGATGGGCGCCTGCGGCGCGCCGTCTTCGTGCGGGCCCTCGCCATCAGCGAGCGGCCCCTTCGCCGTACTGCTTCGTCTCGCTGCGCTCGATCAGCAGCGCGTAGGCCGGCCCGACGTCCGCCACCGGTCGGTGCCGCTGCCCGGCGGGAACGCAGAACAGCTCACCGGGCTGGAGCTGGATGGACGCCCGTCCCTCCATCTCGATGCGGAAGATGCCGCGCCACCCGAGGAACAGCTCGTCCTCCTCGTGGTGATGCCACGGAAAGTCGCCCTCCAGGCGGACCATCCGTACGCTCGTCTCGTTGACGTACGCCACGTCGCGGGGCTTCCACGCCTCGTCGATGCCGTCGGCGACCGAGTCGAGGGCCACCTCGCGGCCGGTGTCGATCATCGACCGTTCGTGCCGTTCGCGAGGTCGAGGTAAGCGCCCAGGCCGTGGATGCCGCCCTCGCGGCCGTAGCCCGACTCCTTGTAGCCGCCGAACGGGCTGGTCGGGTCGAATCGGTTGAAGGTGTTGGCCCACACCACACCCGCCTTCATGGCGCTCACCATCTTGAAGATCCGGCTGCCCTTCTCCGTCCACACCCCGGCGCTGAGGCCGTACGGCGTGTTGTTCGCCTTCTCGATCGCCTCATCGGGCGTGCGGAAGGTGAGGACGCTGAGGACCGGGCCGAAGATCTCCTCCTGGGCGATCCGGTGGCTCTGGCTCACGCCCGTGAAGAGCGTCGGCCGGAAGAAGAATCCGCGGGTCGGGAGCTCGCAGTCGGGCTGGAAGATCTCGGCGCCCTCGGCGATGCCGGACTCGACGAGCTCCTGCACCTTCGCCAGCTGCCCGGCCGAGTTGATGGCGCCGACATCGGTGTTCTTGTCGAGCGGGTCGCCGACGCGGAGCGTCGAGAGGCGCGCCTTGAGCTTGTCGATGAGCGGCTCGTAGACGCTCTCCTGCACGAACAGCCGCGACCCGGCGCAGCACACCTCGCCCTGGTTGAAGTAGATGCCGTTGATGATCCCCTCGATGGCCTGGTCCAGCGGCGCGTCGTCGAAGACGACGTTCGCTGCCTTCCCGCCAAGCTCGAGGGTGACCTTCTTGCCGGTCCCGGCCACGGCGCGGGCGATCATCTTGCCGACGGCGGTGCTCCCGGTGAACGCCACCTTGTCGACGTCGGGATGCGTCACCAGCTCCATCCCGATCTCGCCCGGTCCGGTGATGATGTTCACCACTCCCGGTGGCAGGTCGGCCTGGCGCACGACGTCGGCGAACAGGTACGCCGTCAGCGGCGTGGTGCTCGCCGGCTTGAGGACGACGGTGTTGCCCGCCGCGAGCGCCGGCGCGATCTTCCAGGCCAGCATGAGCAGCGGGAAGTTCCAGGGGATGACCTGTGCGGCGACGCCCAGCGATCGTGGCGTGCGGTTCGGGAAGGCGTAGTCGAGCTTGTCCGCCCAGCCGGCGTAGTAGAAGAAGTGCGCTGCGGCCAGCGGCACGTCGACGTCGCGCGACTCCTTGATCGGCTTGCCGGAGTTCATCGACTCCACCACCGCGAACTCCCGGCTGCGCTCCTGCAGGATGCGCGCGATGCGGTAGAGGTACTTCGCGCGCTCGCGGCCGGGCAGCTTCGACCAGGTGGACCGATGCGCCTCGCGGGCCGTGCCGACCGCGCGGTTGACATCCGCCTTCGAGGCGTGGGCCACCTTCGCGATCGGCTCCTCGGTGGCCGGGTTGATGACCGTGAACGTCTTCTTCGGCTTCGATGGGACGAATTTATTGCCGATGAACAGCCCGTATTCGGGCTCGAGGTGGATGTGGTCGGTTGCCTCCGGCGCGGGCGCGTACTCCCACGGCACGTCACGCGCCGCGAGGCCCCACGAGGCGGCCGCCGGGCGACTCTCCGACTTCTTGGTCAGGGTCATCGCGCTCGATTATCGCACCGGGAGGACCCCTTCGAGGTCGAGGAGGAATCGCTTGCGGGCGAGACCGCCGGTGTAGCCACCGAGCCCGCCGCCGGAGTGGAGCACACGATGGCACGGCACGACGATCGGGATCGGGTTCGAGCCGAGGGCGTTGCCGGCGGCGCGGTACGCGTTCGGCGAGCCTGCGTCGGAGGCGATCTCGCGATAGCTCGACACGTGCCCGAACGGGATGCGTGCGGTGGCGCGGAGCACCTCGCCGGCGAAGCCGTGGACCAGGCGCCAGTCGATCGGCACGTCGAAGCCACGACGGTCGCCCTCGAAGTACTCGTCGAGCTGGCGGCGGACGGCATCGGTCCGCTCGGGTGCCTCGAGGATCCGGGGCGAGACCCGCTCCGCGAGCTCGTCGAGCTGCGCCTCCATCGCCTCGTCGCCGTACGAGAGCCGCACCAGGCCACGCGGCGTGACCATGACCGTCAGCGGGCCGAGTGGCGAGTCGAGGACGCCGTAGGCGACGTCGAGCAGGCCGCTGTCGGCGGCGCGCGTCGCCAACCGGGCGCGGAGAGCGGCGACGTCGAGCGGTGGCCCGACTGGATGAGCGAGACGGCGCTCGAGGTCATCGGTCATCGCTCGACCTCCCCGCGCAGCCGGCGCAGGCCGGCGCTCACGTTCTGGCGCGCCGCGACGTCGCTGGTTCCCATCCGCGCCCCGATCTCGGCGTAGGGCAGGTCGAGGACGAAGCGGTGGACGATCGCGACGCGCTGCTTCGCCGGCAGCGTGCGCACGGTCGACCACAGCGCGTCATCGGCCGGGTCGGCGTCGGCCGGCGCAACCGGCTCGACACCGTCGAGCTCCGCGGTGGGACGGCGGGCGCGGCGGCGGGCCGCATCGGTCGCCTTGCGTTGGGCGATCGTGAAGAGCCAGGCACGAAGGTTGTCGCCGTGACGAAGTCGTGGATACGCGCGGAGCGCGGACATGAACGTCTCCTGCAGACAGTCCTCCGCCTCCACGGGACCGACGAGGCCCACGAGGAACCGATGCAGCTCACGCGCATGGGCGTCGACGAGCCGCTCGAACGGCGGGAGGTGCACGCTGGTTGAAACGCGCGGGCTCACCGGAACGTGAGGTCAGGCGGCCGCGCGCCGCACGAGGTCGTCGATCGCACCGGGGTCGTCGTGCTCGATCCAGTACCGGCCGAACGGGCTGCCGTCGTCCTCCCAGCCGATGCCGATCCCCGGGTTCTGCGCGTTCGTCCCGTCCGGAGCGAACACGTGCGCGGAGCCGCGCACCTCGTCCCCCTGCGCCACCCGCCAGTCGTCGACCAGCGCGCGCCGCGCCCGACCCTCGTCGAGCGCCTCCGCCAGGGCCGCGACGTCGACCGCCTCCGACTCATGCGCCACCTCCAGGATGACGTGCCGCAGGCTGATGCACCGGCTCTCGCCGTACAGGGCATGCCGCAGCCCGCGGTCGAGGGCTTCCGCCGCGGTGAACGACTGGAGCTTCGCGGCCTGGACCGCCTCCATCGGCGGCAGCAGGGTCACCGGCCAGGCGGAGTCCGGAGCCGACCACGGCTGCCAGCCGGCACGCGGAGCGATCGTCGCCACCACCGGCGCCTCCACGTCGACGTGCCAGCGCGGCGTCGGCTCGCTGTTGAACAGCTCGAGCGGGAAGGCGTGGTGGTCGAACGCCACCCTGTCCCTCAGGCCCAGACGCCGTCGGGCGTCGTGCAGGCGCCACACGACGGCGTGCGACCACGGGCATCCCAGGTCCGACCACACCGCGAGGGTGCCCGGGGCGACCTGCATCGGCTCAGTCGAGGGTGAAGTAGTCGCCGCCGGAGTAGCGGCCGGTGCGCTCCTTGCGGATCTGCATGAGCACGTCGTTCAGCAGGCTCGAGGCGCCGAACCGGTATCGGTCGGGCGTCATCCAGTCCGGACCGAGCGTCTCGTACAGCACGACGAGGTATCCGATCGCCTCCTTGGCGGTGCGAATCCCACCCGCCGACTTCATCCCCACCGCCCGTCCGGTCTGGCCATGGAAGTCGCGGATCGCCTCCATCATCACCAGCGAGCTCCCCAGGGTCGACGCCGGCGTGACCTTGCCGGTGCTGGTCTTGATGAAATCGGCGCCCGCGGCCATGGCGAGGACCGACGCGCGACGGACGTTGTCGTAGGTCTCGAGCTCGCCCGTCTCGAGGATGACCTTCAGGTGCGCCCGGCCGCACGCCTCTTTGACCGCCGTAATCTCGTCGTAGACCGACGCGTAGTCCCCCGCCAGGAAGGCGCCGCGGTCGATGACCATGTCGATCTCGTCGGCGCCGAGCTCGACCGCTGCGCGGACGTCCGCCAACTTCACCTCGAGCGGCGACTGGCCCGACGGGAAGTAGGTGGCGACGCTGGCGACCTTCACTCCGGAACCGCGCAGGGCGTCGACGGCGGTCGGGATCATGTTCGGGTACACGCACAGCGCGGCCACGCTCGGAATGCTGGGGTCGGTCGGGTCCGGACGTCGCGCCTTGCCGGCCAGCGCGCGCACCTTGCCGGGCGTGTCCTTCCCCTCCAGGGTCGTGAGGTCCATCATCCGAATCGCGAGATCCAGCGCCCACAGCTTCGCCTCGCGCTTGATGGAGCGCTTCGCGAGCGAGGCGGCGCGCTCCTCGACACCGACGGCGTCGACGGCCCACACCCGGCCGAGGAGCGACCCCAGGTGCTGGTGGCGCTTCGTCGTCAGGTCCCGGCGCGTACCGGTCGTTCGGATCGGGCTCTTCGTGGCCATGCGAAGCGTGATTGTACCGCCGAGCGCGCCTGCTACCCTTCGATGCCGATGGCCGCCGACCCGATCGTCTACTGCCTCACCCGCGATCGCGACCTCGCCGCCGCGATCGACGATCGTCTCTCGGGGGCGATCGCCTTCTTCTTCAACGACGCCGCTCGTCTGCACCAGGCGGTGACCCTCCGGCCGCCGCAGATGGTCCTCGTCGACACCGGCGCCGTTCGTGCCGAGTACGGCGACGCCGGGCTTGGGCCGGTGTTCGACTTCCTCCGCCACGCCATCCCCGATGCCCGGTTGGCGGTACGTCCGTCGGCCGGCGTGGAGCACCTCGTGGCCGCGGAGGCGGGGGCGGGGGTCGAGCTCGTGCCCGCGGACCTGGCCGGCTGCGTCGACGCGGTGGCAACCGCCTGCGGCTGCTCGTGACGCCGTGTCCTCGATGGGTCGGGGCGCACCGTCAGGAACCCGCGATCAACGCCTCCGGGAAGGCGCAGGCCGGCTCGCCGCCCTCGTCGATCGGGACCAGGGGCACCGGCCGGGCCTGGATGCGACCGACGCGACCGACCGGCCAGTAGCGGAGGACCGCGCGCCATTCGACCTGCTGCACCGGGACGGCACCGAAAGCGCGCGCATCGGTGCTGAGCGCCGGGTTGTCGCCCAGCAGGCGGACTCCCTCAGGACCGATGCCAGCGACGCGCTTGACGAGCTCGCGGTTCGGCTCGCGCGGGTCGCGGGCCAGGGCGACCTCGCCCAACCGCGGCGCCACGCGAGCAACCAGGAGTCGGTCGCCCGGCAGGAGCGCGGGCGCCATGGAGCGGCCGCGGACCTCGACCGTGTCGAGGCGTCGCCGCGCCAGGATCCACGCGATGGCGAGCGCCATCCCCAGCGCCAGGCCCGTCCGCATCGGTCAGCCCGTCAGGTAGTCAGGACGGCCGACCGTTGACGCGCGTCTTCTCGGGGCCGCCGGTCGACTTCCACATCTCGTCGATCGTGTCGATCATCGAGAGGAGCTCCTTCGCCGCGCCGGCGTCCAGAGACTGCTTGACCTTCGAGGCCTGCTTCGTCGCCTTCCAGAAGGTCTCGTGGAGATCGGGATACTTCTCGAGGTGCTCCGGCTTGAAATAGTCGTGCCAGAGCACGTCGAGGTGGTGCTTGACGAGCTCCGCGCGCTCCTCCTTGACGTGGATGCAGCGAGCGCGGAACAGCTTGTCGTCGCTCGCGTCGTGCTTCTCGATGATCCGGAGGCACGACTCGGCCTCGATTCGGGCCTGCTCCGGGTCGTACACGCCGCACGGTATATCGCAGTGGGCGTCGACGATGCGCCCGGGATGCAGGATGGTGCGCAGAGAAAGCATCGGTCTCCTTTCCGGGTGTGGGAAATCGCTTGCTTGGCGTCCGTTCATCTTAGGTCGTAGCAAGCCGCGCGCCGACGAGCCTCAGTGGCGGCGGACGCGGACCGTCGCGAGCGCGGTGACGCCGAGGACGGCGAGCGCCGCGAGGAGGACGGCGAGGGCCGGCCCCGGGGTCCGGGTCGACTGGACCGCCGACGCCGTGTTCGGGACGGTCGACGGCGCCGGGGCCGTGACGGCGCATCCGTCGAGGGTCACCGACGTGAGCGTCGCCGGGTTCGCCGGGCCGAACGGCGTGAACGGGTGCGGCCCGACGAGGCTGAGTCCGGCCGTGTCGCCGACACCGGGCACCTTCCCGGCGATGACGTTGCCGGTGAGGTGGAACGTGATCCCGGAGACCGTCACGGTCGTCGTGCCGATGTCGTCGAGGCGACCGCACATGTCCACGGTGCCTGCCGCCGCTCCCTCCTGGGCGAGGGCCGCGGCGCATGCGGTGGCGATGGACGATGGCGTGGGCTCCGCGAAGTTGATCGAGGTGAGGGTCTGGCTCACGACGACGGTGTCGACGAAGACCAGGCCCCCGATGACCTCGAGCGTGCCGCACACCGACGCGGCATCCAGCGTGAAGACCGCCGCCCCGGTGATGACGCTGTCGACGACCGTCCCCAGCAGGCAGACCGGCAGGCCAGCATCGAGATGGAAGGCCAGGACAGCCTGGTAGGGAGCGTCGAGAAGCGCGGCGTCGATGACGAACCCGTCGACGGTGACCGTGTCGTCCTCCGGATACGGCTGGCTGGCCGGGTCGCGGTACGCGATCGGTGTCCCGCCCACCATGCCGCACGCGATCGGCGCCATGTCGCCGGTGGACTGCTCGTAGTCGAGGGCGACCGCCGTGAGGGTGCCCGCCGGGCCGAACGTCATGTCGAGGCAGGCTTCGAACGGCGTGGACGGCGAGTCGACCGTGGCGATCGCGTGCATGAGCGCATCGAGGGACGGGTCGGCGGAGATGATCGTGCCCGCGTCGCCGTCGAGGACGATGGTCGTGAACTCGTGCGTCGAGCCCTCGAGCTGGGTCAGGACGCCGCCCAACTCGGCCAGCACCCCGCACTGCACCGTCGACGTCGTGACGACGACGATGCTCGTGATGACCCCCATCCCGTCCCCGACGAGGTCGAGGCAGGTCCACTCGCCGCCGGCCGCCAGGCCGGCCAGGAGCGGATCGACGGCCGCGGTGTCGCTGATCGGGAAGTCGTGTTCGACGCCATCGACGACGCCGGCGGCGGTCATCGATCCCGGCGTGCCGAGCACCGGCGCGGTGAAGGCGGTCACGCGGCCGCAGACGGTGAATGACCCGCCGAGGTGATCGGCGCTGATGCCGGACTCGAGCGGATGCGGTCGCGTGGATGCGGCGAGCGCAGGCGTCGCGAGCACGGCGAGCGCGATGGCCGCGAGCAGCGAGGCGAGTCCGTGACGACGCACCGGTTCCCTCAGACGACGCCACGGCATCCTACGCGCGTCCTCGCGCATGCGTCCAGATGGACCTTCGGTCAACTCCCCATGACGATGCCACCGTCGATGCCGAGCACCTGGCCGGTGACGTACCGAGCCTCGTCCGAGGCGAAGTACACCGCGGCGGCGGCGACGTCGTCGACGGTCCCGACGTAGCCCAATGGCGTCAGCGAGACCAGCGCCTCACTCGCCGCCTCGGGCAGGTCAGCCGTGAGATCGGTCTCGATGAGGCCCGGCGCGAGCGCATTGCACGTGATCCCTCGGCTCGCCAGCTCGCGAGCCGTGGTCTTGGTGAGGCCGATGAGCCCCGCCTTTGCGGCCGCGTAGTTCGCCTGGCCGGGATTTCCCATGCGTCCAGCGGCCGAGCTCATGTTGATGATCCGGCCCGAGCGGGCCTTGAGCATCGGGCGGGCGACGGCGCGTGTCATCCAGAACGGGCCGGACAGGTTCGTGTCGATGACCGCGTCCCACTCCTCTGCGTCCATTCGCATCATGAGGTTGTCGCGCGTGATGCCGGCGTTGTTGACGAGGATGTCGATGGTGCCGAAGGCGTCGAGGGTCTCCTTGACGATCGCCTCGCAGGCCTCGCGTCCCCCGCTCGTGTCGCCCTGGACGAGCACCGCACGGCGGCCCATGCCCTCGATCTGGCTCGCGACACCCTGCGCGGCGTCCGCGTTGCCGCGGTAGTTGACCGCCACGTCGGCGCCCTGGCCGGCGAAGGCGAGGGCGATCGCCCGGCCCAGACCCCGGCTCCCGCCGGTGATCAGCGCCGTCTTGTCGGCGAGGTCGAACATCAGGCGACGGCTTCGGAAAGCGTTCGCTGCGGCTGCCCGAGACGCGTCTGCTCGCCGGGGGCGAGGAACGCGCGTGCGGGGTCGGCCGTCCATTCCACGACCGCCGCCGCCGCCGTGTAGCCGGCCCCGAAGGCGACCATGAGCAGCTTGTCGCCCTCCTTGATGCGCCCGGCGGCGATCGCCTCCACGAGGGCCATCGGGACCGATGCGGCGCTCGTGTTGCCGTACTTCTCGAGGTTGAGGTACGTCTTCTCCATCGGCATGTCGAGCTTCTCGGCGACGCTCTTGATGATCCGCAGGTTCGCCTGGTGGAAGATGAACTGGTCGATGTCGTCCATCGTCAGGCCGGCGTTGCGGACCGCCGACAGCGCCGACTCGGTCAGCTGCCGCGTCGCGTACTTGTAGACGTCGCTGCCGAGCATGTGGACGAAGTGCTGCCCGGTTGCCGCAGTCTCGGGCGAGGCCGGACAGGCACTGCCGCCGGCCGGCACGATGATCCCGTCGTAGCCGCTGCCATCGGCGAAGAGCTCGAAGCCGCTCATGCCGCCCGGCTGGTCGCTGGCCTGGAGGAGCACGGCGCCGGCGCCGTCACCGAACAGGACGCAGGTGCTGCGGTCGGTCCAGTCGAGGAAGCGGCTCAGCACCTCGACCCCGATGACGAGCACGTTGCGGTACATACCGCTGCGGATGAAGCCGCTGGCCGTGGCCAAGGCGTACACGAAGCCGGAGCATGCGGCGGCGAGGTCGAACGCCGCGGCACGGGTGGCACCGAGGTCTCTCGCCACGAGGCAGGCCGTCGCCGGCAACGGGTAGTCCGGCGAGCAGGTGCCGAGGACGATGAGGTCGACTTCCGATGCGTCGACGCCGGCCACGGCGAGCGCGTCGCGGGCAGCATTGACCGACAGGGTCGTCGTCGTCTCGTCGTCGGCGGCGATGCGCCGCTCCCTGATCCCCGTACGGCTGACGATCCATTCGTCGCTGGTGTCGACGAGCTTCGCGAGGTCGGCGTTCGTCATGACCCGCTCGGGGGCGTACATCCCCCAGCCGGTGATCAGGGCATTGGTCATGGGGTTCTCCTTGGGGCTCGGGTCATCGCGGATCGATCTCCAGCAGCGGCTGCTTGCGCTTCACCAGCGTCCCGTTCTCGACGAGCACGCGAGTGATCCGCCCCGACGCGTCGGACTTGATCTCGTTGAACAGCTTCATTGCCTCGATGAGGCCGACCACCTGCCCGGCGGCGATCTCCTCCCCCTCGTTGACGTAGGGCCGGGCGCCGGGCGAGGGCGCCGGATACCAGACCCCGGTGAGCGGGGCGCTCACGAAGCGCATCCCCGGCGCCGGGGCGCCGAACGGGGTGAGGCCATCGCCGCCGCTCGCGGGGGCCGGCGAAGCGGGGGCGGGAGCGGCCGGCGCACGTCCGGCGGTTGGCGCGGCCATGACGGGACGCGGACGCGCGACGCGCACATGGAGGTCCCCGATCTCGAGCTCGATCTCCTCGAGCCCGTCGCGCTCGAGTGCGGGCGCCAGGCGGTCGACGGCTTCCACGATCGGGTCGCTCGCATCGGTCATGCGCCGTCGTACCGCCGGAAGACGAGCGTCGCGTTATGGCCGCCGAAGCCGAAGCTGTTGCTCATCGCCGTCTCGATCTCGACCTCGCGCGCCTCATGCGGCACGTAGTCGAGGTCGCAGTCCGGGTCCGGATGCTCGAGGTTGATGGTCGGGGGGAGGATGCCGGTCTTGATCGACTGGATCGAGGCGATGGCCTCGATCCCGCCGCCGGCGCCCATCAGGTGGCCGGTCATCGACTTCGTGCTGCTGATCGGGACCCGGTAGGCGGCCTCGCCGAACAGCGTCTTGATGGCGGCGGTCTCCGACTTGTCGTTCGGTGGCGTGCTCGTGCCGTGCGCGTTGATGTAGCCGATGCCCTCGGGCGTCAGACCGGCGTCGGAGATCGCCGCGCGCATGCTCTCGACCGCGCCGCGACCGCCGGGGGCCGGCAGCGTGATGTGCGAGGCGTCGTCCGTGGCGCCGTAGCCCACGACCTCGGCGTGGATCGTCGCGCCCCGTGCCCTCGCGTGCTCGAGCTCCTCCAGGACGATGATGCCGGCGCCGTCGCCCATGACGAAGCCGTCGCGCTCCGCGTCGAACGGGCGGGAGGCCTTCTGCGGCTGCTCATTGCACCTCGTCGACAGCGCGCGCATGGCGCTGAAGGCCATGACCGGGATCTCCCCGATCCCGGCCTCCGCGCCGCCGGCGATCATGACGTCGGCGTCCCCGCGCCGGATGATGTTCATCGAGTCGCCGATGGCGTGGTTCGCGCTCGAGCAGGCGCTGACCGTCGCGTAATTCGGGCCCCGCACGTTCGCGTAGATCGCCACGTACCCGGCCGCCATGTCGGGGATGAGCGCGGTGACGAGAAACGGGCCGACGCGCTCGATGCCCTCGAGGGTGGCCTCCTGGATGTCGCGAATCATCGTGTTCACGCCGCCGATGCCGGAGCCGATGATCGCGCCGGTGCGCCATGCGAGGGCGTCGTCCTCGATCGGGTTCGTCAGGCCGGCATCGGCCATCGCCTCGACGGTCGCCCCCCATGCGTAGTGGACGTAGCGGTCGTTGCGGCGGATCTCCTTCTTCGGCATGACGGTCTCGGCGTCCCAGCCCTTGAGCTCGCCGGCCACCTTGGCCGGCGTCCGGGCAGGATCGAACAGGGTGATGCGACCGATGCCGCTCCGCCCGTTGACGAGCGAGTCCCAGTAGCTCGGGACGTCGTTGCCGATGGGGGTCAGCGCCCCCATCCCGGTGACGACCACTCGCCGTTCGCCGTCACGCATCGGTGCCACCTCCTCCGAGATCCTGGTCGCGCGGGACGATGATCGACAGCCTCGCTTCGACGGCGACCTCGCCATCCACGCTGGCGACTGCCGAGACGCGGCCGAACATGCCGCGCAGCTTCTCCACCTCGACCTTCAGCACGAGCGTGTCGCCGGGGACCACCATGCGCCGGAACCGGCACTCGTCGATCCCGGCGAAGAGACCCAGCTTGCCGCGGTACTCGTCGAGCGTCAGGACGGCGATCCCCGCCGTCTGCGCCAGGGCCTCGACCATGAGGACGCCGGGCATGATCGGCCTGTCGGGGAAGTGGCCGGCGAAGTGCGGCTCGTTGGCGGTCACCTGCTTGATCGCGACCGCGCGCTTCCCCGGATCCAGCTCGACGACCCGGTCGATGAGGAGGAAGGGGTAGCGGTGCGGCAGGATGCGCATGATGTCGGCCGCCTCGAGGGGCGCGGCGATCGGCGTCTCGGTCGTCATCATTCGTACCGTACCCGCTCGCAGGCTCAACCGCCGACGAAGGCCGCCGGCCCGACGCGGTCGAGCAGGTTCGTGCTCACGCGGGCGTCGAGGAACGTCTCGTTGTCGACGATACCGCGATGGAACGGGATGTTCGTGCGCAGGCCGCCCACCTCGAACTCGGCAAGGGCGCGGCGCGAGCGCGCAAGGGCCACGTCCCGCGTCTCGCCCCATACGATGAGCTTGGCGAGCAGGCTGTCGTAGAAGGGTGGGACCTCGTAGCCGGGATAGAGGTGCGTGTCGACGCGTACCCCGGGACCGCCGGGCAGCTGGAGCGACTCGACCTCGCCCGCCTGCGGGGCGAAGTTGTCGCTCGGATCCTCGGCATTCACGCGGAATTCGATGGCGTGACCGCGGAGCCTGATGTCCTCCTGCCGCAGGCTGAGGCGGTCGCCCGCCGCCGTCCGGATCTGCTCCGCGATGAGATCGACGCCGGTGAGCAGCTCGGTCACCGGGTGCTCGACCTGGATGCGGCAGTTGATCTCGATGAAGAAGAAGTTGCCCTCCCCGTCGAGCAGGAACTCGAGCGTGCCGGCGCTCTCGTAGCCCGCCGCCACGACGCTGCGGATGGCGAGGTCGTGCAGTCGCTCTCGGGTCGCGTCATCCATCGCCGGCGACGGCCCCTCCTCGATGATCTTCTGGTGACGACGCTGCACGCTGCAGTCACGCTCGCCGAGGTGCACGCCGTTCCCGTGCTGGTCGACCATGACCTGCACTTCGACGTGGCGGGACTCCTCGATCCACTTCTCGAAGTAGATGCTGTCGTCGCCGAAGGCAGCCTGCGCCTCGCTGCGTGCGAGTGGCAGCGCCTGCTCCAGCTCCCGCGGGCTGCGCACCAGGCGCATCCCCCGTCCGCCACCGCCGGCCGACGGCTTGAGGAGGACCGGGTAGCCCGCCTCCGATGCCTGCTCGAGGGCGTCGCCAAGGTCGGACACGATGCCGCGGCTCCCCGGGACCGTCGGCAGGCCGTTGGCGGCGAGCATGCGGCGCACCGCGTACTTGCTGGCGAAGCGCTCCAGGACCTCCGCACGCGGACCGATGAAGGTGAGATCGTGCGCGCCGCAGGCCTCGGCGAACGTCGCGTCCTCGCTCAGGAAGCCGTAGCCGGGGTGGACGGAGTCGCAGCCGGTGATCATCGCGGCGCTGATGAGGGCCGGCTGGTTGAGGTAGCTCCTGCGGGCCTCCGCGGGACCGATGCAGATCGCTTCGTCGGCAAGCCGCACCGCCAGCGAGTCCCGATCAGCCTCGCTGTACGCGACGACGGCCGGCAGGCCGAGGTCGCGACAGGCGCGGAGGATGCGGACGGCGATCTCGCCCCGGTTGGCGATGAGGATCTTCGAGACCATCAGGCCGAGACCGCCTCGCCGGCGAGCAGCCCGGCAGTCGCCTCGAGGCTCGCTCCGTCGACGACCGATCCGGTGGCGACGTCCGGGGCGATGCGGCGCACCATCCCCACGAGGGAGGTGCCGGCGCCGCACTCGATCATCGTGTCGATCCCGTCATGCACCATGCGGCGGACGACCGCCACCCACTCCACCGGCGAGCGAACCTGCTCCGCGAGCAGGGCGCGGATCCGGGACGCGTCGGTCAGCGGCTCCGCCGTGACATTGCTGACGACCGGGGTGGTGGCGTCCCGCCAATCCTCGGCGTCGAACGCGGCAGTGAGCTCCTCGGCGACCGGCCCCATGAGCGGTGAGTGAAACGCGCCGGACACCTGCAGGGGCAGGATCCGTCGGGCGCCGGCGGCGCGCAGCGTCATCTCGGCCGCGGCGATGGCCTCGCGCCGACCCGAGATGACGACCTGCCCCGGTGCGTTGTCGTTGGCGACGACCAGCTCGGTCGGCCGCGCGACCGACTCGACGGCTGCCTGGACCGCGTCCCGGTCGAGGCCGATGACCGCCGCCATGCGTCCCTCTCCATCGGCGTCGGCCATGAGCTGCGCGCGACGCTGGACGAGGCGAAGCGCTGCGGACAGCTGGAGGACTCCGGCGGCGACGAGGGCCGCGTACTCGCCGACCGAGTGGCCGGCGAGGAAGGACGGGCTCAGGGCTACACGCTCGGCGAGGGCCCGATGCGCGGCGACCGATGTCGTCAGGAGGCAGGGCTGGGTCTGGCGAGTGTCATTCAGGCTCTCCGCGGGACCCTCCCAGCAGGTCGCCGTGACCGACCAGCCCAGCGTCGCATCGGCCTCCTCGAACGCCTCGCGGGCGCCCGGTGAGCGGTCGGCGAGCTCGCGGCCCATGCCCGGCGCCTGCGATCCCTGTGGGCTGAAGAGCAGCGCGAGCTTCAAAGCGTCGCCTCGCCCGCCTGGAGCTCGACGACGACCTGCCCGTACTCGACGGCCTCGCCGCTCTCGGCGACGAGATTCCGGACGGTGCCGGCCCTCGGAGCGCGGACGTCGTGGCGGACGCCGAGCATCTCGACATGGCCCACGTTGTCCCCCTTCGCGACCGCGAGCCCCGGCCCGAGGCCATCGGCGTACACGAAGAAGCCGACGGCAGGCGACGCGACGGCGATCGCAGCCGGCTCGGGCGGGCTGCCCGGGGCGGCAGACGGGTCAAGGGAGGCCGCGCTGGCGGGCTGCGGCGCGGCCGCCGGTGCCACGCCGGTGGCGGCGCTGACCCTGAGCCGAAGGTCGCCGCGGCGCACCTCGATCTCGCCCAGCCCGTGCCGGCGCAGGCGCTCGGCGAGCTGTGGGACGAGCTCGTCGGCCACGCCGGAGATCGCCTCCAGCGGGTTCTCGGCGTCGGTCATGCGCCCCTCTCGTTCTCGGTGTCGTCATCCGCGCTCGGCCAGATGTCGCTCCATCGAGGCCGGCGCGGGACGCCGGGCAGGTGGAGGATGCGGCCGATCCGGCGGCGCAGGGAAGGCGCCTTCGGCGCGCGGCTCGAGGCACTCCCGGTCTCGAGATAGACGCCCATACCGCGCAGGCGAGCATAGCGGGTCGCCAGCATGTCCGCCGTCCCGCGCCCGGCGAGGCCGCGCAGCGCGTCGATGATCGCCTCTCGCAGCGCGCGAGCCGTCGCCGCGTGGTCGGTGTGGGCGCCGTCACCGGGCTCCGGGATGACGGCATCCACGACCCCGAGGTCCAGCTGGTCGTCGGCCGTCATGCGCATCGCCGCCGCGGCCGCCTTCGCCTCGTCGCGCGAGCGCCACAGGATCGAGGACGCGCCCTCGGGGCTGATGACCGAGTAGACCGCGTTCTCGAGCGAGATCACGACGTCACCGATGCCGATGGCCAGCGCGCCGCCGGACCCGCCCTCGCCCAGGACGACGACCACGATCGGCACCTGGAGGCCGGTCATGAGCTTGATGCTCGAGGCAATGGCCTCCGCCTGGCCGCGCTCCTCGGCCGCCGGCCCGGGGAAGGCGCCCGCCGTGTCGAGGAAGGTCACGATCGGGAGCCCGAGCTTGTCGGCGAGGCGCATGAGCCGCTGCGCCTTGCGGAAGCCCTCCGGGTGGGGTGATCCGAAGTTGCGCCGGATGTTCGAATCGGTGTCGGTGCCCTTCTGATGGCCGATGACCATGACGGCGCGACCGGCGAGCAATGC
The DNA here is from genome assembly GCA_036274575.1 of Candidatus Limnocylindria bacterium. GTDB lineage: Bacteria > Chloroflexota > Limnocylindria > QHBO01 > QHBO01 > JACDBZ01. The sequence continues at coordinate 5,405 of DASUFJ010000030.1, read as the reverse complement.
CGGACCGCCGACGATGGCCGGGTCATCGCCGAAGAGGCGGTCTCCATGGAGCTCGACGAAGCCCTCGAAGATCATCGGCACCAGGTCGAGGGTTCGTGGGCGCTGCGGATGGCGCGCGAGCTGCACCCGGCGCCAGGCGGCCTCCGCGACTTCGGGCGAGGGCGGCGCAGCGACGTCGGTCGGGAGCTCGGTCACGCGCGTTCCTCCTGACCGTCGCGCTCCGCGGCCGCTGCCGGTCCGGCGCCGTTCCCGCCCGTCGCCTCGGCCTCCACGTCGATGCCGATCGTCTCGCTCACGGCGCCACCCAGTCGCTCGGCGAAGCCGGAGAGCGCGCCGATCGGGCCCCAGGCGCGGTCGGCATCGATGTCCGGGCCTTCGGCCACCGCCGGCACGGGGAGGACGCGCAGGAGGCGGGCGAGGGTCGCGCGCAGCTCCGGACGCGGCACGATCGCGTCGACGAACCCATGCGCCAGCAGGAACTCCGACGTCTGGAAGCCCTCCGGCATCTCCTCGCCGACCGTGCCCGAGGCGACGCGCGCACCGGCGAATCCGATGAGTGCCTTCGGCTCCGCGAGCACGACGTCGCCGAGGCTCGCGAAGCTGGCGAGGACGCCGCCGGTCGTCGGATCGGTGAGGACGGCGATGTACGGCACTCCCGCCTCATCGAGGCGGACGAGGGGCGCCGTGGTCTTGCCGAGCTGCATGAGCGACAGCGTGCCCTCCTGCATCCGGGCACCGCCCGACGCGCTGACGACGATGGCCGGGATGCGCTCCACGAGCGCGGTCTCGAAGCAGCGGGCCAGCTTCTCGCCGACGACACTGCCCATGCTGCCGCCCATGAATCGGAAGTCGAAGATGCCGATGGCGACGCGCTGCCCGTCGATGCGGCCGACGCCCCAGACGACCGCGTCGCGCAGGCCGGTCTTGATGCGGGATGCCTCGAGCCGGTCGCGATAGGGCTTGTCGTCGTGGAAGCCGAGGCGGTCGACCGACTCGAGGCCCGCGTCGCGCTCCTCGAAGCTGCCCTCGTCGAGGAGCATGTCGATCCGCTCGCCGACCGACATCCGGAAGTGATGTCCGCACGAGGGGCAGAGCCGGAGCGAGCGCTCGAGCTGGCGGCTGAAGACCTGCGCCTCGCAGCTGGGGCACTTCGTCCACGCATCCGACGGGGCAGCGCGCCGGCTGAACGGGAATTTGATCGGCAATCGGGACTCCTCAGGGTCAGCGATGGACGAAGCGTGCGGCCGATGCGGGACGGCGGCTGCTGCGCCAGACGGCGTAGGCGGTGACTCCCACCCCCACGGCCGAGCCGACGGCGCCGGTGACGATGAGCCGGCCCGGATGGCGCAGGATCCACGGCGGGTCGGCGGCTCCGGCGAGCCGTGCACCGAGGCGTGCCTCGAAGCGTGGCGCGACGAGCGGCGAGTCGAGTGCCGCGCGGAGCGCGGCCGCGGCCCGGACGAGCGGACGATCGGTCACGTCGAGCCCGACGCTGGCCGCCGCGATCCCCGGCGTCGCTCCGGCGATCACCTCGTCAACCGCGCGGTCGAGCCGCTCGGCGCGGCTGGGTTGGCTGGTCATCACGCCTCTGCTAACACCGCGGAGCGGACAACGTTACACCGGGCTCAGGCCTCCAGGATCGAGGCCAGGTCGCGGAGCGCACGGTGCTGCAGCACGCGCACGGCGCCCTCGCTGCGGCCCAGCACCGCGCCGATCTCGCGGGCCGTCAGGCCGTCGACGAAGCGGAGGATGACGACCTGGCGGCGGTCCTCCGGGAGCTGCTCGAGCGCCCGCTGCAGGCGCCGCCGGTCCTCGGCACGGCCCACCGCACCGGCCGGATCGTCGTAGATCGCCGGCTCGGCGACATCATCCAGCGACGCCGCGCGCTGGCGCCCTCTCGCGCGCAACGCGTTCGCGAGCTGGTTGTGCGCGATACGGAACAGCCAGGCTCGGAAGGTCGAGCCGGTGTCGCGGTACCGATCCAGCGCCGCGAGAGCGGCGAGGAAGGTCCGCTCCGTGGCGTCCTCCGCATCGTGGTGGTCGCCCAGGAGGTAGAAGGCATAACCGTAGACACGGTCGACGTAGCGCCGGTACAGCCGGCCGAAGGCGGCTCGATCGCGCTGCGCCGCGAGGACGTCGGCGAGATCCGGGTCCGTCGAGAGGTGGCGGCCGTCGCGCAGAGGCTCGGCGCTCACGAAGCGACCTCCGGGCGCACGCCGAGGACCTCGCCGCTCGCCAGCACCCGCGTGCCGTCCTCGGTCTGGACCACGAGGGAACCGGTCGCATCGAGGTCGACCGCCCGTCCGCTGACGACCGCATCCGCGGTCGAGACCCGCACCTCGGTGCCCAGGGTCGCGCAGCGCACTCGGTAGCGCGGGAGCGGCGAGATGCCGGCCTCGATGGACTCGACCTCGGCACCGAGCCCGTCGACGAGGCGCGCCAGGAGCGCCTCGCGGTCCACCTCGGCGCCGGCGAGGTCCGCCAGCGAGGTCGCCGTGGTCGTGATTTCCTCCGGCATCTCGGCGCGGTGCCAGTTCACGTTGATGCCGATCCCGGCGACGGCACCGCGCAGCCGGTCCCCCTCCACGATCGTCTCGACCAGGAGGCCGCCGACCTTGAGGCCATCGGCCGCCACGAGGTCGTTCGGCCATTTCAGCTCCACCGGCGCCACGGGGTCGCAGGCGCCCGCGGCGGCGAGCGCGGCAGCGATGCCGAGCTGCCAGGCATCGGCCGCGGAGAGCCGCGGGTGGATGGCGACGCTGACGTACAGGTTCGTGCGCGGCGGCGAGATCCAGCTCCTGCCGCGACGCCCGCGCCCCGCGGTCTGCTCGTCGGCCACGACGACGAGGCCGTCGACATCGGATGACTCGAGGCGCGCGCGGGCCAGGTCGTTCGTGGAGGCGACCCGATCATGCCGCTCGATGGAGCCACCGACGCGTCGCATCGGTGCTCGAGGCTGAATCATTGGCCGCACACGATACATGCGTGCCCGCCGGGATGCCCAGTTGGGTGCGCTACACTCCGGAGTCCGATGAGCCAGACCCTCGGCGCCGCCGAGACCGCTCCCCCGCCGGTCCGCGAGCGCGTCTTCAGCGGAATCCAGCCTTCGGGCGCGTCGCATCTCGGCAACTACCTGGGCGCGCAGCGGAACTACGTCGCGCTCCAGGACCGGTACGAGGCGATCTACGCGATCGTCGACTACCACGCCCTGACCACGGTGCACGATGGCGCCGAGCTCCGTGCGCTGACCCACGAGATGGTGCTGGACCTGCTGGCGGTCGGGCTGGATCCCGAGCGCTGCGCGCTCATCCGGCAGTCCGACTTCCCCGAGCACGCCGAGCTGGCCTGGATCTTCAACACCGTCACGCCGGTCAGCTGGGCGGAGCGCACGCCGACGTACAAGGAGAAGCGGGAGCAGGGCATCGAGAACAGCCTGGGCCTGCTCGACTACCCGATCCTCCAGGCGGCCGACATCGTGCTCTACAAGGCGTCGCGCGTCCCCGTCGGGAAGGACCAGGCGGCGCACCTCGAGCTGAGCCGCGAGATCGTTCGTGCGTTCAACCGCCGCTACGGACCGATCTTCCCGGAGCCGGAGCCGGTGTTCACCGATGCGCCGGTGGTGCTCGGCATCGACGGCCAAACGAAGATGAGCAAGAGTGCCGGCAACGCGATCCCCATCTTCGCCGAGCCCGACGAGATCAGGCGGCTGGTGATGAGCATGGTCACCGATCCGCTGCGCATCAAGCGCACCGATCCCGGGCGCCCGGAGGTCTGCAACGTGTGCGGCAACCTCCATCGCTTCTTCTCGAGCGATTACCTCCAGATCCAGGAGGGCGAGCGAACGGCACGCACCGGCTGCGTCGAGACCAAGCAGCTCCTGGCGGAGCGCATCATCGAGTTCTTCCGTCCGATGCGCGAGAGGCGGGACCAGCTCGCCGCCGACCCGGCGGTCGTCGAGGACACGCTCGCCGCGGGTGCGTCGAAGGTACGGCCGATCCTCGAGGCGACCATGGCCGAGGTGCGGGCCGTCGTCGGCATCGGACCGAGATGAGCGCGCCGCCGCCGGCCCAGCCCACGGGCATCGGCGCGCGCGAGCGGCGCTGGCTCCTCGGGTTCCTGGTCCTCGGCAGCCTCTACTTCGCCTCGCTGCTGGTCGAGCGTGTCGTCGGCCTCCTCGGGGGCTTCGCGTCGATCCTCATCGTCGTCTTCCTGGCGTGGCTGCTTGCCTTCGTCATGGCGCCGCTGGTGGGGTGGCTGCAGGAGCGCCTCGACGCGCCGCGCGGGCCGATCGTGGTGGCCACCTACCTGGTCGCGCTCCTCGTGTTCGGCTTCCTCCTGTTCTACATCGCCGCCGCCCTCACCCAGCAGATCGCCCAGCTGGCGCGGAGCTACCCGGACACCGAGCAGGAGATCCTCGCCGTCCTCGGCGACTGGCAGCGCAACCTGCACTTCGGCCGGCTGGAGATCGACCTCACCGAGCTGTACGCCGGTGCCGTATCGCAGCTGGAGACCATCGGCCTGACGATCCTCAACTCCGCGGAGAGCATCGCGGGCGTCACCATCGCGGCACTCGGATCCTTCCTGCTCATCATCGTGCTGTCGCTCTACATGCTCATGGACTCGACCCGGATCCTGACCCGCCTCCGGGGGATCGTCCCGCGCCGCTACAGCGACGAGGCCGAGCTCTTCGAGCGCACCACGATCCGCGCCTTCGGCGGCTTCCTGCGGGCGCAGATCATCCTGGCGGCCCTCCAGGGAGCGCTGGTCTCCGTGGTCGGGACGCTGTTCGGGATCCCGTACCTGTTCCTGTGGGGCACGGTGAGCGCCCTGCTCATGCTCATCCCGTTCTTCGGCCCGCCGCTCGCCCTCATCCCTCCCATCGTGGGCGCCATCCTCTTCACCGGCGGTTCGGCGATCCCCGTGGCGATCATCCTCATCGCGGTCCAGACGGTCCTCGTGAACTGGCTCCAGCCGCGGCTCATGCGCGGCGCGCTCGGCCTCCACCCGATCCTCGTCCTCGTGGGCCTGCTCGTCGGCGCGCAGGTGGCCGGGCTGTGGGGCGCCCTGTTCGGGATCCCCGTCATTGCCGTGCTCTGGGTCTTCGTCAGCTACCTCGTGTTCGGCACGGTCCCGAACGCGGCGCTGCCCGAGACGGAGCGCCTCAGCGACGTCGACGAGCACGTCATGGTCAGCGTCTCGCGCGAGCAGGTCGGCGACGAGACGCACCCCCACATCCACGTCACGCGAACGCGGCGGCCGGACGGGACGGAGCAGATCGAGCTGCGCACGACCGATCCGCAGGGAGCGGTGACCGAGCAGCCGGAGGGCTAGCGGCGGGCTAGGCCGTGCGGCGCTCGTGGAGCGGCGTCACGTCCTCCGCGAAGTGGCAGGCGCTCATGTGCCCG
>DASUFJ010000029.1:0-12088 GCA_036274575.1 Candidatus Limnocylindria bacterium | reverse complement strand
TCCTCGTGGGCCCAGCTGCGGTTCGGCATCATCGGCAGATCGGTCCCGAAGGCGGCGTTGAAGATGACGCGGAAGGTGTTGACCGGCGTGATGTCCTGGCTGAAGCCCGCGGCGTCGAGGTCCGCGCCGGCGACGCGCATGGCGAAGAGGATCCCGAACTTCTCCTCGAGCTCGGCGTCGGTCGCGTCGCGCCACTCGAAGCCCCACTCGTCGTCCTGGTAGCGGGCCGGGAAGGGACCCTCGTCGGCCTGGATCACGATGATCGCGTCGTCGCCGGACTCGGCGAGGATCCGGTCGACGGCCTCGAGCATCCTGCTGTTCGCGTAGCGCAGGTAGCGCACCATGCTCTCCTCATCGCCCTGGGCGTCGACCTGTGCCCGGCCCATTGGAGTCCCGTCGGCGTCGATCACCCACGGCGGGTGCGGCATCAGCAGATGGGCGAAGGTGAACTTGGGTCCGGGCAGCTCAGGCACCTCGTCGAGGGCCTTGAGCTCGTACAGCGTGTGCTCGCGCAGGACATCCCAGTCCCATGGGTCCTTCGGCGCCGCCTCCGGCTCGGCGAACGCGCGCAGCAGCGTGGTCTGCGCCAGGACCGTCGAGAACTCGTCCTGGCCCTCGTAGTGGAACACGCGGTCGGCGTCGACGTTCGTGGTGGTCGGCGTCCACCAGTTCGAGATGTGGTAGTAGCGGTAACCGAGCGACTTGAGTGCCGTCGCCACCGCCAGGTGGTCGCGCAGCGTGCGCTGGACCGGCTCGCGATCCTGGCCCGATGACGCCTCCTCTTCGAGCGCCCCGGCATCGAGGTACGCGAGGTTCAGCGAGCTGCTCAGGGACAGCGGGGTCTTGATGTAGTTGGCGTGAGCGTGATGGGCGACCGTGAAGCCGCGGTCCTCGAGGGCATCGAGGAACGGCGCGTTGTCGTAGCCGTACGTCTCGCGCAGCGCGGTCTCGCCAGGGTAGCGGTCGAGGATGATGTAGTAGACGTCCGGCGGATGGTCGGGGTCGGCGGGGGCCAGGCGGAGGTCGCCATCCGCCGCCGGTAGGGTGGGTGGCGCGGCCCCGAAGGCGACCATCGTGCCGGCGACGCTGCCGGTGTTGAGGATGAGGGCCAGGGCGGCGACGAGGTTGAGGCCGCGCGTGACCGGAACCTGGTAGGGCTGCGCGCGCCAGGCCGCGACGAGGCCGATGACGACCAGCAGCGCCCACGCGATGATCAGCGGCCACTGGCTGTCGAGCACGCCGGCCGCCGCGTTCCACGCGTGGCCGTACCCGAAGAAGCCCATCAGCAGCACCGTCGTCAGCAATCCGGCTCGCCGCCAGTTCCCGGTGATCGCGTACAGCAGCATCATCACGAGGGCGGCGGCGAGGACGGCCATCCCCAACGGGCGCCAGAGGGGCTCGAGCGTGATCTGCTCGGCGGCATTGGCAGCGAACAGGAAGACGACCGGATAGGCCGCCACGAGCAGCGGATGGAGCGGCAGGGAGCTGAGCCAACCCAGCGTCAGCCGCGGGCGCCTCATGGCCCGGGCGCCTCGGGCCGGCTGATGCTCCTGAGGCAGGTGGCGTCCACGCCGGGGCGGGACGGGTGGTCGTCACGCCGTCGTGGCGCTAACATTCGCACAACCTTAGCCGAGGCTGTGAACCCATGCCATTACTGGCGTATATCGATCCGGGGTCGGGCAGCATGCTCCTCCAGGTCATCCTGGCGGGCATCCTGGCGGTCCCGTTCTTCTTCCGCCGCACGATCGGCGACGCGTGGCGCAAGATCCGTGGCGAAGATGACTCCTCCAAGAGTGCCGTCGTCCCCGAGGAGACCGATAACCAGCGCTGACGGATCGACCATCGATCCGGCCTCATTCCGAGACCCCTCCGGCTTCGTCTTCCATCGTGACGGCGTCCTGTATCGGCAGATCCAGGGCTCGGCAGCTGCCGATTGGGAGGCCCTTCGCACCACCGGCCTGCTCGACCGCCTTGTCGCCGATCGTCTCCTGATCGATCACGAAGAGGCGTCGCTGGACGAGGCCATGGCCCCGGGCGCGGTGGCGGTCATTCGCCCGCGCCGCCTCGATTTCATCTCGTACCCCTACGAGTGGTGTTTCTCGCAGCTGAAGGAGGCGGCGCTCCTGACGCTGGACCTCCAGGCCCGGGCCCTCGATGCCGGCATGCGCCTCCGCGACGCGAGTGCCTACAACATCCAGTTCGACGGTGGGAAGCCCATCCTCATCGACAGTCTCTCCTTCGAGCCGGCGGCGATCACCGAGCCGTGGCCCGCCTACCGCCAGTTCTGCGAGCACTTCCTGGCGCCGCTTTCCCTCATCGCGCATCGCGACGAGCGCTGCGGCCTCATGCTCCGCGACTTCATCGACGGGATCCCGCTGGACTACGCCACCCGGCTCCTTCCGGGTCGGACGCGCCTCAACCTGGGGCTCGCGTCGCACCTCCACGCCCACGCCGGCGCGCAGCGGCGCGCGGCGAACGCACCGCCCCCCGACCCGTCCGCCAAGCCGGCCGAACGCCGGATCAGCGAGACCGGCCAGCGCGCCCTCCTCGATTCCCTGCGCCGCACCGTGGCCGGCCTGCGCTGGGAGCCGTCCAGCCACTGGACCGGCTACGCGACGGCGACCTCCTATTCGGAGGCCGGGACGATGAGCAAGGCGCGGATCGTGCGCGAGATGCTCGATGCCGCCGGCGGCGCCAGCGCCTGGGATCTCGGTGCCAATACCGGCGTCTACAGCGGCCTCGCCGTGGAGGCCGGGTACCGCGTCATCGCCTGGGACCAGGACGCCGGCAGCGTCGAGATGCACTGGCGCCAGGTCCGCGGCGACGCCGCGCGCCCGATCCTGCCGCTCGTCCTCGACCTCGCTAACCCGTCACCGGGCATCGGCTGGGCACTCGAGGAGCGCGCATCGTTCCTCGAGCGCGGTGAGCCGGACCTCATCCTGGCGCTCGCACTCGTGCATCACCTCGCCATCGGCTACAACGTCCCGCTGCCCAGGGTCGCGCGGCTCTTCGCGCGGATGGCACCCCGAGCGATCGTCGAGTTCGTGCCGAAGGAGGATCCGATGACGCGCCGCCTCCTCGCCGCGCGGCGCGACATCTTCAACGAGTACTCGATCGACGGCTTCCGCGCCGCCTTCGGCGAGAGCTTCCGCATCGCCCGCGAGCAGCCGATCGAGGACTCGCCGCGCACCCTCTTCCTGCTCGAACGTCGCTGATTCCTGACACGGCCCGTCGGGTTCATCGGTCCACAATGGCTGGCGTGACCGATACGCTCGAGATCCTGCCCCTCACCCCGAAGCGGCTACCGGACCTGGCGACGCTCTTCAACCAGGGCGGTGATCCGAAGTGGTGCTGGTGCTCCTTCTTCCGGCTTCGCAACGTGGACTTCGCGAACGCGACCGCCGCGACCAACCGCGCCGTGCTCGAGACGGCCGTGAGCACCACGGCGAGGGAGAAGCGGCATCCGGGGCTCGTCGCCTACCGCGATGGCGAGCCGATCGGCTGGGTGAGCCTGGGGCCGCGTGACGACTACCAGCGGCTCCAGCACTCCAAGGTCATGGCCCCCGTCGACGACAAGCCGGTGTGGTCCATCGTGTGCTTCGTCGTCTCGCGTCGCGCCCGGAAGCAGGGGGTCGCGCACGCCCTCCTCGAGGCGGCCATGGACTATGCCCGCGAGCACGGCGCCACCCTGCTGGAGGCGTATCCCATCGAGACCGATGGCGCCCGCGTCCCGGCCGCGCATGCCTACAAGGGAACCACGGGGATGTTCGAGCGCGCCGGCTTCGAGGTCGTCGACCGCCGGCGGGCGACGCCGAAGAGCGCGCCACGCCCCATCGTCCGCCGCCAGGTGCGGCCGAAGCGTCAGCCGGCCAGATAGCGGGGGTACAGCGCAGGCAGGTGGCGCTGCGGCGCGCGGCCAGCAATTGACGCCCAGCAGGAACGGTCGTTCAACCTCCGTCGGCATCCGCGGTCACCCGGAACGCGCGCCGAGCGCGCGCCTTGAGCTCCGTCCCGAGTGCCGAGTACTCCGGCCGCAGCTCGCCATCCACCGACGCCGACGCCGACGCCAGCGAGTGACCCAGCGGTCGGAGCGGCTCCGTGTAGAAGACGAGGACCTCGTGCCGCGCGTCGGGCTCGACGATCCGCGCGTAGCGCGCCATCACCAGCTCGTCGTCAAGGGCCAGCGCGTGGCGCCGCATGACCTCGATGGTGTCCGTCGTCTCGGGCGCCTCGCCGGCAGCGAGCGAGTAGCAGAAGATCCAGCTGCCCCAGGTTTCGCCGCCCATCTCGACCGGATCGGGCAGCGGGTAGCGGTACGTCTCGTCGTTGTCATCGAGGAAGCCCTCGAACTGGGCGACGAGCATCCGCCGCACCTCGCCCTCGCGCGTCTCCACGAAGTAATGCCGCTCGGCTCGAGCGATGCGCTTGATGACCAGCCGGGTGCTCTCGAGATGGCTCATCGTCGGATCGACGAGGAGGCGCATCGGCGGAGTGTCGCGCGAGACCAGGCCGTCCCTCTCGATGCGGCGAAGCGGCTCACTCATCGGTCGCGACGTCCACGACCTCGGCGTCCAGCCTCTCGACGAGATCGCGCGGGTCGAGATGCAGGTTCACGCCGCGCGCGCCACCGCCGATCGCCACCATCGTCTCCTCGAGGGCGACGGCATCGACGATCACCGGGAGCGCCCTCGCGGCGCCGAAGGGGGTGATCGCCCCGCGTTCGTAGCCGGTGACCTCGCGCGCCTCCTCGGCGTCGGGCATCGTCATGCGCTTCACGCCGAGGTGGGCACGCAGCTTCCGCCAGTCGAAGCGACGCCCGCCGGGGACGAGGACGAAGAGATAGTCGTCGGCGGCGCGGCGGACGACGAGCGTCCGGAGCAGGGCGCGGAGGCGAATGCCCTGGAGCTCAGCGCTCTCCTCGGCACTGTGCGCCGGCTGGGTGCGCACGACCCGGTATGTGAGACCCGTGCCGTCGAGGGCCTCGATCGCCGGGGTCGTCGGGATCATCGCCGCTCAATCACTCGCCAGGTACCAACCACCGCCACCTTAGGCGACGCGAGCGTGCGGCGACAGGTGGAAGGGATCGGCGGCCAACGGGCTTGCGCCCGGGAGTACCCTGTCCGTGCGCCCGGAGGGGCAGCGCGACCAGCGCCGGTCGGAGCGGATCGAAGCCGGACCACGTAGGCGGCAACGCCGGAGCACGTAGGTCAGATCGGATCCGACGTGGCAGCAGGATCCGCGCGGTCACTCCGGGCGCATTTGCATCGGTCAGCCGTCACCGACCTCGATGCGGATCCGCTTGTTGATGCGTCCCTTCGACTCGTAGCCGGTGACTCGCACGCGGCCGATCTCGCCGGTGTGGGCGACGTGGGTGCCGCCATCGGCCTGCAGGTCGAGCCCGACGATCTCGATCGTCCGAACCTCGGTGATGCCCTCGGGCAGCAGGTTGACCTTCGTGCGGATGAGGTCGGGGATGGCAAATGCCTCCTCGCGCGGCAGGATGGCGACGCGGATCTCGCGGTCGGCGTCGATCTCCTCGTTCACGCGACGCTCGATCTCGCCCACCAGCTCACCGGACATCGTCTCGAACTCGAAGTCCATCCGGCCGCTGAGCGGCTCCATGTTCCCGCCGGTGACCGATGCCTGGTGGTCGCGCCAGACCACGCCGCACAGCACATGGAGCGCCGAGTGCGTCCGCATGAGCTTGTGCCGCCGCTCCCAGTCGAGCCTTGAGGTGACCGACGTGTCGACCGCCGGCAGCTCCGCGCCCTCGTCGATCGTGTGCCAGACGTCGTCGCCGCGCTTCTTCGCCCCGGTCACCCGCCACGTCCCGCCGGACTCGCCGACCAGCTCACCCTCGTCGGCCGGCTGGCCACCGCCGCCAGGGTAGAAGACCGTCCGCTCCAGCAGCACGGCGCGCGCCTCGGGATCGACCTCGACGACGGTGGCGTCGACCTCGCGCGCGTAGGCGTCGGTGTAGCAGAGGTTCTCACTCACCACCCAAGCCTAGCGCCATGCGGTCCATCGAAGATTGAACGAAATGGGTCCCCCAACTCCTCAGACAGGTAGCGCGCTGCCCGGCACCAACTACGGTCCGCCGGCCCGCCCGTCGGACGGGCCCTCCCGAGCCTCAGAAAGGGACCCACGCATGTTCACCATGACCCGGATTCGTCCAACGTCGCGCCGGGGCACCGCAGCTGCTGCGGGCCTCGTACTCGCGCTGACATTGGGCCTGGCACTGGCCGCCGTCACTCTGCTGCCCGGGATCGTCCGAGCAGATCCCGTGCCCATCGCGGTCGAGACCCTGACCGGCCGGGCGCAGTTCACCGATGCCGTGGACGCGCAGCTGAGAGTCAAGCTCGACGGGCAGGCCACAGCCGTTCTCAACATGCCCGACGCGTCCCGAACGGTCGTGGCGCGATTCACCATTCAGCCAAACGCGCAGTTCCCGTGGCACACGCATCCAGGCCCGGTGATCGTCAATGTCGTCCAGGGCGAACTGGTCTACGTCCAGGCCAGCGATTGCGTCCACCGGCCGTACCCGACGGGCACCGCGTTCGTTGATCCGGGCAACAATGTCCACACTGCGTTCAATCCGACGTCGGTGGAGACGATCATCGTTGCCACGTTCCTCGACTTCCCAGCCGATGGACCGCTTTCGATCGCCGACGCCAACCAGAATCATTGCTCCATGCAAGGCGGCGTAATGGGCGGTCACTGACCGAGCGCCCGCGCCGGGCGGACCCGAGGTCCGCCCGGCGCTTTCGCGTCCGACAGCTACCAGCGCTCCTCGCGGACGACCTCCTGGAGCGCGGCCCGTCCTCCCGCGCGGTTCGGCGCGCTGAGCTTCGCCGGATCGGCCGGGTAGCCGAACGACAGCAGGAAGTCGCATCGTCGGTCCTCAGGCAGGCCGAGCAGGCGCGCCGCCAGGTCGAGGTCATACACCGTCGCCGGCACGCTCCCGATCCCAAGTTCCCACGCGGCCAGCACCATGTTCTGCGCCGCACGGCCAAGATCCCAGAGGTACGTCGTCAGCTGGTGCTCGCTCCTGGCGACAGGGCGGACCAGCGCGACGGCCGCGGCCGCGCCAGCGAGATGCGAGGCGTATCGGCCGACCGCGCCCAGCTCGCCGAGGTGAGCCCGATCGCGGACGACGACGAACGTCCAGTCCTGCCGGTTCTTCGAGCTCGCTGTCCGACGGCCGGCATTGAGGATCCGATCGAGGTGGGCGGGCTCGAGGGGGCGGTCCGCGAACTCGCGAACGACGCGCACGTTGTTGATGGCGGTCCAGGTCTCCATCGGCTCATGTTCGCATCTGCTCGCCTTGACGCGATATCGAAGATTGAGTCGCTGCCACGCAGATCCGACCCATACCAAGTGAAGTGGTCGGTCCGCCGAGAGGCCGGCCGAAGTGCGGAACAGCATGGACACCGACCTGGTGACTCGAGCGCAGCACGGCGATGAAGAGGCCTTCGCGAGCCTCGCCCTGGCATGCGGCGACCGGCTCCACGCGGTGGCGCACCGGATCCTGCGCGACATCGACCTCGCCGAGGATGCGACCCAGCAGGCCTTGCTCAGCATCTGGCGCAACCTTCCGCAGCTCCGGGACACGGCTCGCTTCGAGGCCTGGTCGTATCGGCTCCTTGTCCGAGCCTGCTACGCCGAGGGCCGTAAGGCCCGCCGGTGGACCCCGAACATGCGGCTCCTGTCATGGGATCGCGAGCAGATCCAGGCGGATGGCACCGGCGTGGTCGTCGATCGCGACCAGCTCGAGCGCGGATTCCGGAGGCTTTCGGTCGAACACAGGGCGGTGGTGGTCCTGCACCATTACCTCGACATGCCGCTCGAGCGGGTCGCCGACACACTCGGCATCCCGGCCGGAACGGCTCGTTCACGACTTCACCACGCGATGCGCGGGCTTCGCGCAGCGCTCGACGCGGACGCGCGGCCGCCTGTTCGGGAGGCTTCGCAATGACCACCGATCGGGGCACCACGCGCGCCGTCCGATCCTGGCTCGAGGAAGGTGTCGACAGGCTGCCGGATCGCGTCCTGGACGCGGTGCTGGACCAGCTGCCTGCCACCCATCAGCGAGGGCGCGCCTGGTGGACGCCGCGGAAGCTCGACCGTCTGAGCGGGATGACGCTCGTCATCGCCTCCGCCGCCATCGTGGTCGCTGTTCTCCTCGGTCTGGACCTGATCAGCCGTCAGAACGTTGGCAACTCGGAACCGGATGCGACACCGGCTACCTCAGCAGCGAGCCTGCCCCGCATGGAGGGCAGCGAGCTCGATGCCGGCCGCTACGCACTCGAAGGCTTCCCGGTCCAGGTCCAGTTCGACCTTCCGGCTGGCTGGGTGGCCTGCTCGTCGTCGGTCGTCGAGCAGGTCGTCTGCACCGCGCCACGGACCGGCGGTGAGATTGGCCTCTCGTTCCTCGTCGTGGAAAACGTGGTGGCCGATCCCTGCGGCGACCGCCTCCTCGACCCGCCGGTGGGACCGTCGGTGGATGACCTCGTGGTTGCCATCGTCAACCTCGACGGATTCACGGCAGACGCGCCGCGCGACGTGGGCGTCAGCGGATTCCCCGGGAAGGAGATCTCGATCACCGCGCCAGCAGCTTCGGCCTGTGCGCTGCTCACCTGGTCGATGGGAACGCGCACCAATGGCGTGGGAAACGGAGAGCGCAATGTCCTGCGCATCGTCGACGTCGACGGGACCCGCGTCATGTTCGCCGCGGCGTCCTTCCCTGGCGTCACACCCGCCGAATCGGTGGCGGAGCTCAGCGCGATCATGGACTCGATCCAGATCGGAAAGCCGTAACCGCTTCGGAACCGCCCGGCGCCAGGGGTTGACACGGGGGGTTCCATTGAAGGAAGCCCGCCGTCCGAGCCTCCGGCCCAATCGCCCCATGGGAGGTTTCAGGCCCGATGCGCGCCCCACTCCGCCGACCCCTGGCTCTCGCCGTCCTGCTGACGCTGGTCCTGTCGATCTCGACGATCGGCACGGCGGTGGTCATCGGCAGAGGACCGACCTCGACGACGGTCGCTGGGATCGACGTCGACGCCACGAATATTCCGGACCTCCAGGACCTGATGGATTCCCATCGCCTGTCGTCCGTCCAGCTCACCCAGTTCTACCTGCACCGCATCAAGAAGCTGAACCCGCAGCTCAACGCGGTGATCACGGTCAGCCCGACCGCATTGGCCGATGCGCGCGACGCGGACAGGCTGCGTCGGCAGGGCGACGAGGGACCGCTCCTCGGCATCCCGATCATCGTCAAGGACAACATCAACACCTCCGGCATGCCGACGACCGCCGGCTCGTGGGCGCTCGCCGGGTCGACGCCGTCCGACGCGTTCATCGTCCAGCAGCTCAAGGCTGCCGGGGCGATCGTCATCGGCAAGGCGAACCTCTCCGAGTGGGCGAACTTCCGGTCCATCCCCTCGTCCAGCGGCTGGAGCGGCATCGGCGGCCAGACGAACCTGGCCCACGTGCTCGACCGCAATCCGTGTGGCTCGAGCTCGGGATCCGGCGTCGTCGCCGCGGCGGATCTGGCGGTGGCGGCGGTCGGCACCGAGACGGACGGCTCGATCGTCTGTCCCTCCGGCGCGAACGGCATCGTCGGCATCAAGCCGACCCTGGGCCTCCTCAGCCGCGCGGGCGTCGTGCCCATCAGCGCCGACCAGGACACGGCCGGGCCGATGGCACGAAACGTGACCGACGCCGCGGTCCTGCTGGGTGCGCTGACGGGCGTCGATTCGGACGACCCGGCGACCAGCGGCCAGGTCGCGTTCACCGACTACACCCAGTTCCTGGGCGATGCTGACGACCCCGAGTCGCTCGAGGGCGCCCGCATCGGCGTCTGGAGCGAGGGGACCGTCTTCGCGGAGGATCCGAACGACCCCCGGATCGCCGCCACCCAGGCGGTCATGGATTCCGCCATCGCCGCGCTCGCGGGCGAGGGGGCGACGATCGTCAACGGAGCCGACATCGACATCGGTCCCGCCGGCGCGGACGAGCTGTTCGCGCTCGAGTGCGAGTTCAAGACCGATATCGCCACGTATCTCCAGACGTACGTCGACGGCACGAATCCGGTGAGCGCGGAGCCTTATGCACAGACGCTCGCCGAGCTGATCGACTTCAACGAGGCGAACCAGGACATCGAGGGCGGCCCTGACAACCCGGCGCTGCCATGGGACAACGAGATCTGGGATCAGGCCGAAGCCACCGGCGGCCGCGGCGATCCCGACTGCGACGCAGCCCGGGCCGCGCTGACGCCGGCCGCGCAGTCGGCGATCGACGACCTCATGGCCGAGCTGGACCTCGACGCGATCGTCGCGCCGACGAACGGCCCGGCGTGGGTCACGAACCCGATGACCGGCGACGACTTCACCCTGTTCATCGGGTCATCGAGCCCGTCCGCCGTGGCGGGCTACGCGAGCATCACGGTGCCGGCGGGGTACGTCGACGACGTGCTGCCCATCGGGCTGACGTTCATCGGCGGGCAGTGGGACGAGCCGGACCTCATCGGCTTCGCCTACGACTTCGAGCAGGCGACCCAGGTCCGCGTTCCGCCGTCGTTCCTGCCCACCATCGGCGACTGACAGTGTGTCGGGCGGCCCTCAGGGGCCGTCCGCCTGATCGCTCACCGAGCCGGCGTACGGCATAATGTCGGCCGCCCGCGGCCGAGCCTCTCGTGGGCGTTTCGTAGAGCGCCGATAGAGCGCACGAGTTCAACGTCGCTGCCCAGAACCTGATCACCGGCAACGGAGGAACGCCGCGGATGACGGCGGAAGCGATGGAATTTCGCCTCCTGGGCGCGCTCGAGATGTCCGCAAACGGCGCGGTGGCCGATCTCGGCCCGCCGAAGCAACGCGCGCTCCTCGCCATCCTCCTGCTCCATGTCGGGGAGATCGTCCCGGTCGACCGCCTCATCGACCTCCTATGGGGCGAGCATCCTCCGCGGACGGCCGCCCACTCCATCCAGATCTACGTCTCGGACCTCCGACGAGCCATGGAGTCCCTGGGTGGACAGCGAATCCTTACCACCCGAGCGCCGGGGTACCAGCTCGAAGCAGCCTCCGATTCGATCGATGCGCGCCGCTTCGAACGGCTGGTCGAGGACGGGACGCGTCTCCTACGGGATGGCGATCGCGAAGCGGGAACGGAGCTCCTGCGGTCGGCGCTCCGGCTGTGGCGCGGCCCCGCGCTGTCGGACTTCGCCTACGAGGAGTTCGCCCAGCCCTACATTCGCCGGTTCGGTGACCTCCATCTCGACGCGGTCGAGCAGGCCGCCGCCGCGGAGCTCGACGCCGGACGCGCCGCCGAGGTCCTTCCGCTGCTGGATGCGGCGATCCGGGAGGACCCTCTGCGCGAGCGATCCCGGGAGCTGCTCATGCTCGCGCTCTACCGCAGCGGCCGGCATCCGGAGGCGCTGCGCACGTATCAGCAGCTGCGCACGGTGCTGGCCGACGAGCTCGGCCTCGATCCATCGCCGTCGCTGCAGCGCCTCCAGGAGCGGATCCTCCTTCACGACCCGACGCTCCTGCCACCGGACGCAGAGCCGGCGGAGCCGTCCGAGCGCAACCCCTACAAGGGCCTCCGATCATTCACCGAGGCCGATGCCGCCGACTTCTTCGGGCGCGACGCTCTCGTCGATCAGCTGCTGACGCGGCTACAGGATGGATCGCGCCTGATCGCCCTGGTGGGTCCGTCCGGATCCGGCAAGTCCAGCGCGATCGCCGCCGGCATGATCCCGCGCCTGCGCGACGGAGCGATCGCCGGGTCGGAGCGCTGGACGATCGCCGTGATGGTCCCTGGTGCCAACCCGCTTTCGGAGATGAAGGCCGCGATCTCGGTTGCCGCCGGCCGGCCGAGGGGCCTGGCGGCGCTGCTGGACGACGCCTCGGAGCCCGACGCGACGCCGATCCGCTTCATCTCGAACGGCGCACGGGTGCTCCTGGTGATCGACCAGTTCGAGGAGCTGTTCACGATCGCCGACGACATCGCGCGGCGCCAGTTCCTCGACGCATTGGCACGCGCGGTGTCGGAGCCGGGCTCCGAGATCACGGTGCTGCTGTCGCTGCGGGCC
>DASUFJ010000028.1:0-19025 GCA_036274575.1 Candidatus Limnocylindria bacterium | reverse complement strand
CGAATGAGGAAGTTTCGATTCATAGCGCCCGTCATCGCGGGCATGCTCGTCCTCGCCGCTTGTACGAGCGACGAGGGGAGCCCCGACGGCAGTGGTGGCGGCGGCGACGGTGGTGCCGCCGAAGAGGGGGACGGCAGCATTACCGTGACCTCCCTGTGGGGCGGTACCGAGCAGGAGGCCTTCGAGGCCGTGCTCGCGGCCTTCACGGAGGAGACGGGCATCGAGGCGACGTACGAGCCGAACCGCACCGACTACGCGACGGTCCTGCGCACCCGAATCCAGGGTGGCAACCCGCCTGACGTGGCGATCATTCCGGGCATCGGCACGCTGCGCAGCCTCGCCCGTGACGGTTCGCTGATCTCGATCGCCGACCTCGGGCTCGACCAGTCGTCCTTCGAGGGCAACTACGCCCCCGGCATCCTCGACATCGGCGAGGTGGACGGCGAGCTCTTCGCGATCATGGTCAAGCTCAACTCGAAGTCGGCGATCTGGTACGACCCCGCCCGATTCGAGGAGCTCGGCGTCTCGGCCGACGCGGCCGACTTCGACGACCTCGTCGCGCTGACCGACGACATCAAGGGCGCCGGCGCCACGCCATGGGCCCTCGGTGCAGGCGACAGCTGGACGCTGACCGACAACTTCGAGGCGATCTATCTGAAGATGAACGGCGTGGAGGCCTTCGACACGCTGTTCGGCCCCGATGGTGACTTCACCGATCCGACCGTCCAGGCGGCGATCGACAAGATGCTCGAGCTCTACACCGACGACAACGTCGACGGTGGGATCGACGGCTCGCTGTCGACGCTGTTCGTCGATGCCATCGCCAAGGTCTTCGGCACCTCGCCGTCGGCCGAGCTCTACTGCTGCGGTGGCTTCATCGGCGGCATCGCCACCGGCACGGACGTGAACCCCGATCTCCAGGGCCAGGAAGGCACCGCGATCGATTGGTTCCCGTTCCCGACCGTGGACGGCAACGGCGAGGGCCTCGTCAACTATGGCGGCGACGTCATGGCCGCCCTCGTCAACGACTCCGACGTCGCGGCGTTCATGGAGTACCTCACCACGCCCGAGGCTGGCCAGGTCTGGGCGGAGGGAGGCACGATCATCTCGCCGCTGCTCGAGGTCGACACGAGCGTCTACCCGACCGAGCTCATCCAGAAGGAGGCCGAGCAGATCAACTCCGCTGAGGCCGTGCGCTTCGACGGGGCGGATCTCCTGCCGGGCACGGACTTCGGTGCCGCCCTGCAGTCGGCCCTCCGCGGAGAGGACATGGGTCCGATCCTGGAGGAGTTCCAGAACCAGACGCAGACCGCCTGGGAGCAGGAGTAGCAACGACCTGAAGGGGAGGGGTCCCGCACCCCTCCCCTTCGTCCTTTCACCTCAGCACGAAGGGAGCGGTCCTCACCATGACGGCGACCAGCCGGACGGCATCCGTAGCAGTCGCAAAACCCAGCGGTGGTGGCGGGTTCAGCTGGTCCGTCGCGCTCTTCCTGGGGCCGGCCGCGCTTTTCCTGCTCGTCTTCCTCGTCTACCCGACGATCTACACGCTCTTCCTGAGCTTCAACCGCGGCCGGGGCGGCGAGTTCACCAACTGGGTCGGCGTCGACAACTGGGTCAGGCTGTTCACGAACGATCCCAACTTCCTGCGGCTGGGGATCCCCCCATCGGGGGCGCTGTGGAACAACGTGTTGTGGATCCTGTTCTACGTCACCCTGACGGTCCTCTTCGGACTGATGATCGCCGTCATGGCGACCCGCGTCCGCTACGAGTCGACGATCAAGGCCATCGTCTTCCTGCCGCAGGCCATCGCGGCCACCTCGCTTGCCATCATCTGGCGCTTCGTCTACTCGCCCAATCCCGACACCGGGCTCCTCAACGCGATCCTGGGAGTCTTCAACACGGGCCCGGTGTCGCTCCTGGGAAATCCGACCACGGTGAACTGGGCGCTCATCGCAGTGGGCATCTGGGGCTCGGTCGGGTTCGCGACCGTCATCCTGTCAGCAGCGATCAAGGGCATCTCGTCTGAGGTGCTTGAGGCGGCCCGTGTGGACGGCGCCAGCGAGACGCAGATCTTCTGGCGGGTCATCGTCCCCATGGTCAGCCTGCCCATCTCGGTCGTGGCAGTGACGCTGGTCGTCAACGTCATCAAGCTCTTCGACCTGATCTACGTCATGACGAACGGAGGTCCCGGCGCCGCGAGCCGGGTCATCGCGTTCTCGATGTACCAGGAGGCGTTCCCGCAGGGCCAGTTCGGCTACGGCGCCACGATCGCCGTGGTCATGGTCCTCCTGCTCATCCCGGTCATGATCTTCAACATCCGGCGCTTCCGCGCCGAGGCGGTGCAGGCATGACGGCCATCGAGAACACCACGGTCCAGGCGCCGCCGCGGACGCTGAGCGAGCGCATCACACGCTTCATCGGCCGGACGCCGGTCCACCTGGCGCTGACGCTCATCGGCCTGGTGTGGCTCGTCCCCTCGATCGGCCTGTTCGTCACCTCGTTCCGGCCCAGCGCAGACATGCGCGCCACTGGGTGGTGGACGGTCGTCACCGATCCGAACTTCACCCTCGACAACTACCAGCGCGTCATCCAGGCGGAGGGCATGGGCTCGGCGTTCCTCAACAGCCTCTGGATCACGATCCCGTCGACGCTGCTGCCGCTCGTCATCGCCTCGATGGCGGCCTTCGCGCTGGCCTGGATCCGCTTCCCGTTCCGCGACACGATCTTCCTGTTCATCGTCGCGCTCCTCATGGTCCCGGTGCAGGTCGGCTTCATTCCCCTCGTCGCCGGCTTCCGCGAGTCCGGCACGGGCCTCCTCACCGGCTTCGGGGCCGTGTGGCTGGCCCACACCGCCTACGCACTGCCGTTCGGGATCTTCCTGCTGAGGAACTTCTTCATCACGCTGCCGAAGGACCTCATCGAGGCGGCACGCATCGACGGTGCCTCGAACGTGGCCATCTTCCGCACGATCGTCGTGCCGCTATCGGTGCCGGCGATCGCCGCCTATGGGATCTTCCAGTTCCTCTGGGTCTGGAACGACCTCCTCATGGCCCTCGTCTACGTCCAGCGCAACGCGGCGCAGCCGATGACGGTGAAGGTGACGACGCTGCTTGGAACGTACGCGACCGAGTGGAGCCTCCTCTCCGCCGCCGCGTTCCTGATCATGATCGTGCCGCTGGTCGTGTTCTTCAGCCTCCAGCGCTACTTCGTCCAGGGACTGCTCGCCGGTTCCGTGAAGTAGTGGCGGCGGCGCTTCGCGTCGTCAGCTGGAACATCAGGGCCGCCATCGGGCCGGGGCCGTTCCCGGACCGATGGTGGAGCCGCATCGACGCCGACCGCCTTCGGGCGATCGGCGTCTTCCTTGCCACGCTCGAGGCCGACGTCATCGGACTGCAGGAGGTGGCGGTCGTCTCCCGCGGCGGCGACCTCGTCGACAACGGCGGAGAGCTCGCCCGCCAGCTCGGAATGGAGGTTCGATACGGCGCGACCCGCACGTTCGAGGTCGTCGAGGACGGCCTGACGTTCGGCGCCGGCCTCTTCGGCAACGCCCTGCTCAGCCGCGTTCCGATGACCGATGCACGTGTCGTCGCGCTGCCGGCCGCGCCCGTGGACGCGTTCGTCGAGCCGCCGGGCACCGATCATCCGGCCAGCGGCCTGCGCTACGCCGAGGCACCTCCCACGATTCGCGAGCCGCGCTGCCTGGTGGTGGCGACCGTCGGAGGCCTCAGGGTCGGCACGGCCCACTTCAGCCATGTCGGATCCGGCGAGCGGCGCCTCCAGGCTGAGACCGTCACGGCGGCCTTCGGGCGTGCCGGCCCCGCGCTGCTCGTTGGTGATCTCAACGCGCCAATCGAGGCGCCGGAGCTCCAGCCGTTCGCCGGGTGGACCGACGGGTTGTCGGTGCCGCCGGGCGACCCGGGACGCGCGACGACCGACGGGGGCTGGCGCATCGACCACGTCCTGGCGCGGGGTGCATCGGTCCTGCCCGCTCGTGTGGTGCGGGAGGCCGGCGACCTGAGCGATCACTTCCCGGTGCTGGCCGACGTGTCCATCGGCGGCCCGCCGCCTCGATAGATCGAGCCGGGTTTACGCGACGCGCGGCCGGGGTGCCCTTCCTCGATGTGCCGAGGGCCGGAGAGCGTGGGTATCGCTTCGGCGCGCGCTTCGCGCTCATCGGCCCTCGATGGATCGCGGGAACGGAGCCGGGCGCCGCCCTCCGGTGAACCTAACTCGATGCATCGAGTCACCGCAGGCGCGCCCGCCTACGTCATTCGTCGTACGCGCTGGCGGCCATCCAGCGGCTAGGCTCGGGTCGCACATGTCGAGCGACCGAGCTGCAGGCCGAACCAACATCCACCTCGTCCCGCACACCCATTGGGATCGCGAGTGGTACCGGCCGTTCCAGAGCTTTCGGATGCAGCTGGTCGACCTGGTCGACCGCGTCCTCGACATGCTCGAGGCCGAGCCTGAGTTCAGGTTCACGCTCGATGGGCAGCTGGCCACGATCGACGACTACCTCGAGATCCGGCCGGAGCAGGCCGACCGCCTTCGGCGCCACGTGGAGTCGGGGCGCCTGGCCATCGGACCCTGGCAGATCCTCATGGACGAGTTCCTGGTCAGCGGCGAGACGCTGGTCCGCAACCTCGAGACGGGCTGGCAGCGCGCCGAGGACTTCGGTGGGCCGATGCGGGTCGGCTACCTGCCCGACATGTTCGGCCACGTGGCGCAGATGCCGCAGCTCCTGCGGGCCGCCGGCATCGCCGATGCCGTCGTCTGGCGCGGGGTCCCGTCGGCCGTCGACCGCCACGCCTTCCGCTGGGAGTCGCCGGACGGCTCCTGGGTCCGCGCCGAGTACATGCCATCCGGCTATGGCAACGCCGCGGGGATCTTCGCGGTGCCGGAGCGGCTTGAGGCGGCCGCCGACCGCTTCCTGAGCTGGTCGCGCGACTGGTTCGGAGACGACGTGGTGCTGGCCATGTACGGCACCGATCACGCGGCGCCGGTCCCCGAGCTCGCTGCGCTCGTCAGCCGCGTGAACGAGGTCGCCGCCGCCTCGAACATGCGGATCGGCACCCTGGCGGAATACCTCGAGACGTCCCGACCGCTCACCGAGACCGACCCCTGCTGGCGAGGCGAGATGCGCTCCGGCGCGCGCGCCAACGTCCTCATGGGCGTCGCCAGCGCACGCATCGACATCAAGCGGGCCGCCGGCCGTGCGGAGCGCTGGCTGGAGCGTTACGCGGAGCCGCTCACCGCCCTCCACGTCGCCCCCGAGGCCTGGCCGGCGGCCTTCCTGCGACTGGCCTGGGGCAAGGTCATCGAGAACTCGGCGCACGACTCGATCTGCGGCTGCAGCATCGACCCGGTCGTCGACCAGGTCCTCGTCCGCTTCGCGGAGGCGGAGCAGATCGGCGCCACCCTCGCCCGTCGCGCGGCGCTGGCGGTGGCCGGCGGCGTGCCGCGTGGCGCGACGACCGTCCTCAACCCGTCACCTGTCTCCCGCTCCGGCGTCGTCGAGGCGGAGCTGCTCATTCCCGATGAGTGGACCGACGTCGCCCTCGAGCTGCCCGACGGATCGCGGCTCGCGACGCAGGAGCTCGCCCGCAAGGAGCCGCTCCTCCTCGACGAGGAGCTCGCCGGCGCCGACGTCGAGAACCTCTTCCGTCGCTTCCACGGCCGCGAGATCTTCGATCACGCCTGGAACGGATACCGGATCGAAGGCCACACGCTGATCCTCGAGGTCGACAACGATCCGGATCCCGCCTGGCTGGACGTCGACAGCCTACGAGCCGAGGTGACCGCCGCGCTCCTGGCCCGCCCGTCGGAGACGTGGCAGGTGCGGATCGTGGCTCGGCCGCGCCGGACGCTGGCCGCCGACGTCCCGGTTCCGGCGCTTGGCTGGACCGCCGTCCGCCCCGTCGAGGGCCGTGGCGGGGCGCCCGATGCCGTGAGCGCCGGGAGTGACGGCCGAAGCCTGACGAACGGCCTCCTCACGGTCGCCGTCGACGAGGACGGCACGCTCCGCCTCGAGTCGGCGGATGGCACTCGCGCCTCGCGCGTCGGGCGCATCGTCGATGGCGGGGATTTCGGCGACTCGTACAACTACGCGCCACCGGCGGCCGACCTCATCGTCGACCGGCCGTCAATGGTGAGCGTCGCAACCGATCTCTCCGGGCCGGCCCGGGGGCGACTCACGGTCCGTCGGGACTACGAATGGCCGCGCGGGCTGGAGCCTGACGGCTCGGCTCGCACGGCCCAGTCCGAGGCGACCGAGGTGAGCATGGAGATCGAGCTGCGGGCGGCCGAGCCCTTCGTCCGCGTGAGCGTGGGCTTCGTGAACCACGCCGACGACCATCGCGTGCGTTTCCACGCCCCGCTTCCGCGCCGCGCCGAGACGTCGGACGCGGAGGGACAGTTCGCGGTCGTCCGACGCGGCCTGGCCGGCGAGGGCGGCTACCGCGAGGAGCCGCTCCCGACGTTCCCGGCGCACGGCTGGGTGGACGCGGGTGGACTGGCGTTGCTCCTGGACCACATCGGCGAGTACGAGCTGACCGATGATGGCGCCGAGGTCGCACTCACCCTCCTCCGTGCGACCGGGCTGATCAGCCGCAACGCGAACCCGTATCGCCAGGATCCGGCCGGTCCCGAGATGCCGATCCCCCACGCCCAGATGCGCGGCCGCCACCGGTTCACCTTCGGCCTCTTCCCGCATGCCGGCGACTGGCTCGCGGGCGGCGTCCCGGCTGCTGCCGAGCGCTACCGCCATGCGCTCGTGGCGGTGCCCGGCCTCGGCCCGGCGGACACGACCTGGCCGCCTGCCGGCGCGGGTCACGGGGCCCTGGCACTCGAGGGTGAGGGGGTCGTGCTCACCTCGCTCCGACGACGCGATGCGGAGTGGCTCGAGGCGCGGGTCGTGAACCTCGCGTCCGACCCGCGGACGGCCCAGTTGCGCGATGGGCTGCTTGCAGCGCGGAACGCGTCCCTGCGGGGGGAGCCGGGCGAGGAGCTGGCCGTTGCGGACGGGGTCGTGACGCTCGAGCTCCGTGCGGCCGAGATCCGGACCGTCCAGGTGCGGCGGCGTGAGACCGCGACCGCGCGAGCCGATGTGCTCGACGCAACGGGACCGCGCCAGAGCGCCTGAGGGCGGTATACGATACGCGCTCACGCGAGCGACGCGCCGTCGCGACCTCGCAGCACACGGAGGTTCAAGGTGGAGCTCGAGCAGCAACTCGCGTCGGTTCCGCTCCTGGCAGGGCTCAACGACCGCGTTCGAAGGCGGCTGGCGGAGATCGGCAAGCGACGCACGTACGGGGCCGACGAGGCGATCGTGCGCGAGGGCTCGACCGGCACGGCGCTGTACATCGTGCTGCGCGGCCGCGCGCGGGTGGAGCGCGAAGGCCAGGCCATCGGCCAGCTCTCGGCCGGCGACTTCTTCGGTGAGCTCGCGCTCATCGAGGAGCATCCGCGTTCGGCGACCGTCGTCGCCAGCGAGGAGACCGACTGCCTCCTCTTCCCGGCGTGGGAGTTCACCGCGCTTCTCGAGGAGCATCCGGAGGTCGCGGTCCCCATCATGCGTGAGCTCATCGCGCGCCTTCACCGCCGCGAGCACCACGGAGCCTGACCCATCGGCCTTCGCGTCGCCCTGGAGGTCGCTCCCAAGCGCGCCTTCGCCAGCGCCCTCGACTGGCCCGGATGGTCCCGGAGCGGCAAGACCGCCGATGAGGCGGTCGCGGCGCTCCTCGATTACGCGCCGCGCTACGCCAGGGTGGCGAAGCGCGCGAAGGTCGCCTTCTCGCCGCCGGCCACCCCGCGGGGCGTCGAGATCGTCGAGCGGCCGAGGGGCGGCAGCGGCACCGAATTCGGTGTCCCCGGCACATCGACGAAGGCCGAGGATGAGGACGTCGCGGTCGCCGACCTGGAGCGCCTCGTCGCCCTCCTCGAGGCGGCGTGGGCGTCGTTCGACGCCTCAGCTCGCGCAGCGAAGGGCGTCACGCTGACGACCGGCCCGCGTGGGGGCGGCAGGTCGCGCGAGAAGATGATCGGCCACGTGCTGGAGGCGGAGCTTGCCTACCTCGGCCAGCTCGGCTCGCGGCCGCCGGAGCGGACCTCCGATCCCGAGCACGCCCTTCGCGCGGTGCGAAAGGCGTTTCTCGCCACGCTGCACGCACGCGTCGCCGGCGAGCCACTGCCGAATCCACGCAACACGAAGAGGCCGTGGTCGCCACGGTACGCGGTGCGTCGAAGCGCCTGGCACAGCCTCGACCATGCCTGGGAGCTCGAGGACCGCTCGCAGCCCTGAGGCTCAGATGTCGGCCTGGTCGTCCTCGGCGGTGATGAGGATCGGGTTGCCGTCGGGATCCTCCACGATGGCGGCGTACGGACCGGGGCTCTTCCACGGCGCCTTGCGGCTGACGTACCCGAACCCCACGAGCTCGGCGTGGAGCCGGTCGACCGCCTCCCGGGTCCGCGCGTAGAACTCGAGCGCGACGTTGTAGCCGCCTGGCCGAGCCGGACGCCGTTCGGCATCGTTGCCGGGAAAGAAGACCGTGTCGAAGAAGATCGTCACGCCGCTCGGCATGCGGTGCATTACGAACCGCTTCCCATCCTCGGCGGCAGGGATGTCGAGGCCCAGGCGACGGTAGAACTCGAGCGAACGAGCCATGTCGGCGACGACGAGGCCGACCATGGCGAGCTGGATCGACATCGGGTCAGCCCGGCCTCATCTCAGCCGAGCCTGGTGAGGATGGCTTCGCGCTCGAAGATCCAGTTCCCGACCGCCAGCGCCAGACCGATGAGGAGCGCGACCACGAGATCGCCGATGAGCACCTGCTCCATGCTGAACGAGGCCTGGCCGCTGAAGAACCCCGCGACCGCGACGGCGATGATCGGGATGACGATGAAGCTGCCGAACTGCTGCGCCGTCCGCGCGTCGCTGACGCGCGAGCTGACGATGATGCCGAGCAGGACGCTGAGCAGGCAGATGAGCGGCACGAGCGTGAGCATCGCGACGCGCCACACGTCGTTGAAGATGAGCTCGGTGATGACCGGGTCCGCGATCGCGCCGTTGACGAAGCCATAGAGCAGGAACACGGCCCACGTCGCGAGCACGGCCGGCGTCGCCGCCGCGATCGCCTTGCCGATGAGCAGCTCGCTGACCTCCATCGGCGTCGCCAGCTGCGGCTCCAGTGAGCGAGCCGTCTTCTCGCCGATGACCGACTGGGTCGCGATCGCCATCGGCACCATGGCCGGGATGAGGAGGAAGTAGGCCATGAAGTTCAGGACGATGAACCCCTGGGCCGCGAGCTTCGGCTCAAGATCGGGGAAGAGCTCCAGGTACTGGCCGATCTGCCCGAGCTGCCGCGGGTCGAGGTCGTTCGCCTCGATGAACGCGACGATTCCGGTCGGGATGGCAGCGAAGATGAGCGCCGGGAAGACGACGGCGCCGAGGAGCAGCCGGTTGGCGAGCAGGTCACGGCCCTCCTTGGTGACGACCGCCCAGACGTAGCCGAGGCGCATCAGGCCGCCTCCTCACCGATGCGCTCATCGCGCTGCCCCACCTCCCCGACGAGGTCGAGGTACACCTGCTCGAGGGTCGCTGCCTCTTCCACGACGCCCACGATGCGCGCCCCGGCAGTCACCAGGGCGCGGACCAGCTCGGGGTTGTCGCCGCGCGGATCGGCGACCTCGACCCAGAGGCTGCCGTCCAGCGTCCGCGCCCCCTCCACGAACGGCAGGTCGGCCATGAGGCCCAGGAAGGACTCCGGCCGGCGTGCGCCGACGAGGTCGACGCGAACCGCCGCGGTCCCGTTCCGGCGCCGCAGCCGCGCCGGCGTGTCGACCGTGAGGAGGGTGCGACGCATGATCCCGATCCGGTCGCAGAGTCGCTCCGCCTCGTCGAGGTTGTGGGTGCACACGACGATCGAGCGGCCGGCGTCGCGCAGCGTGGCGACGAAGTCGCGGATCGTCTTCGCCGCCGAGGGGTCCAGCGCGCTCGTCGGCTCATCGAGGTAGAGCACCTCCGGCTCGTGAAGCAGCGCGCGCGCGATGGCGACCTTCTGGCGCATTCCCTTGCTGAAGCCGCCGACCCGTCGGTCTGCCTCGGCGAACATGCCCACGACACCCAGGTAGCGGTCGACCGCCCGGCGCAGCGTGGCGCCGCGAAGACCGTAGAGGCGGCCGTAGTACCCGAGGTTCTGGCGAGCGGTGAGCTTGTCGTGGAGCCCCGGTGACTCGGTGAGGACGCCGGTCAGCGCGCGGATGGCCTGCGACTGCGGCCCAAGCTCCAGCCCGTTGATCCGCGCTCGTCCTTCCGACGGCGCGATCAGCCCGGCGAGCATGCGGACCGTGGTCGTCTTCCCCGCCCCGTTGGGACCGAGGAGGCCGAAGATCTCGCCGTCGCCGACGGTGAAGCTGAGCTCGTCGACGGCTGACAGCGTCCCGAACCGCTTGCCGAGCGAGAAGGCCTCGATCATCTCGGCCGCATCCTAGCCGGGATCGCGCGTCTGCGGCATGACCCGACCGGTGCATCCGCGCCAGCGCGTCCGATTTGGCATCCTCGGCATGACAACCGCACGGGAAGGACACCTATGGAGGAGCGCACCCTGAGCACACGGCGCCCGTGGACGGGGCGCCGCGTCGCCGTCCGCGTCGACGACGTCGAGCGATCCGACGGCCACCGGACGACGCGCGAGATCATCGAGCATCCGGGCGCGGTGGCCATCCTGGCCTGGGACGGCGAGCGGCTGGCGATGGTCAGCCAGTGGCGGCACGCGACCGGCCAGGTCCTGCTCGAGATTCCGGCCGGCACGCTCGAGCCCGACGAGCCGATGGCCGAGACGGCGCGACGTGAGCTGGCCGAGGAGGTCGGGGTGGCGGCGGCGACCTGGACGGACGGGCCCCGCTTCTTCACCGCCCCCGGCTTCTGCACCGAGCTCATGCACATCTACCTGGCGACGGACCTGAGCGACGATCGCGCCGCCGCGGACGAGGACGAGGCGCTGGAGCCATCGTGGATGACGCTGGCCGACGTCCTCGCTGCCATCGACGACGGGCGGATCGTCGACGCCAAGACCATGGCCGCCGTCGGCTGGTTCGCGCGGCGGCTCGGCACGAGCTGAGCGCCGCGGCACGCCGCTTGCCTTCGCAGTGCGCCGATGGCCAGCCGAAGCCGCTCCCCCGTCGCGGAGGCCGATGATCCGGAGGCATCGGCCGAGGAGGCCGGGCTGCGCTACGTCACCGACGAGGCGCCCGGCGTCACGCGGCGACGGGCGGGAAGGGGCTGGACGTTCCACGGAGTCGACGGGCGACGGATCACGGATGCCAGGCGCATCGCCTGGTTCAAGCGGCTCGCCATCCCGCCGGCGTGGACCGAGGTCTGGATCTGCCCCGACCGACGCGGCCATCTCCAGGCCACCGGTCGCGACGCGCGCGGACGAAAGGTCTACCGCTATCACCCGAGCTGGCGGGGGGCACGCGACGAGCTCAAGTACGACCGCCTCCTGGCGTTCGCCCGCGCGCTGCCCGGGATCCGTCGCCGGGTCGAGCGGGACCTGCGACGGCAGGGGCTGCCACGCGAGAAGGTCCTGGCCACGGTCGTGGCCCTGCTGGAGCGGACTCGGATCCGCGTCGGGAACGAGGAGTACGCGCGCGAGAATCGCAGCTTCGGCCTCACGACCCTGCGGGAGCGGCATGCGCGAGTCCGTGGCGGCCGTATGACGTTCGCCTTCAAGGGCAAGTCAGGACGCGAGCACGAGGTGGACGTCGCCGACCGGCGCCTCGCCCGGATCGTGGCGCGCTGCCGTGAGCTGCCGGGCCAGCAGCTGTTCCAGTACATCGGCGACGACGGCGAACGGCGGGCGGTCGCGTCGGACGACGTCAACGACTACCTGCGCGAGATCACCGGCCGGAACTTCACCGCCAAGGACTTTCGGACGTGGGCCGGGACCGTGCTGGCCGCGATGGCCCTCCAGGAGTTCCAGGCCTTCGACACCGAGGCGGAGGCCAAGCGCAACGTCGTGCGCGCCATCGAGACGGTCGCGGAGAAGCTGGGCAACACGCCGGCCGTGAGCCGCGCCAGCTACGTCCATCCCACCGTGATCGACGCGTATCTCGAGGGCGATCTCCTGCGCCAGACCCGCGAGGAGGCGGATCGCGCGCTCAGCGAGCGGCTGGGAGAGCTCAGGCCCGAGGAGGCCGCGGTCCTCGCCCTCCTCCGCAAGCGGCTGGCCGACGAGGAGCGACGATTGGCGCGTCGCCGGCGGCCGGCCGCCTGATCCCCCTCGAAGCGCCTCAGGCGGCGTCGCCAAGCCGCTGCAGCGCGCGCTGGTATGACTCGTTCTCGGGCTTGAGGAATACGGCCATCCGCAGGTGACGGCGCGCGGCGCGGGCGTCGCCCAGGCGGGCGCGGGAAAGCCCCAGCCCGAAGTGCGCGTAATGGGCCAGCGGATCCGCGTCGACGATGGCCCCGAAGCGCTCGGCTGCGAGCTCGTGCGAGCCCTGGTTGAAATACGCCTGGCCCAGCGCCTCCAGGATCGATGCCTTCCCCGGCTCGAGCGCCAGGGCCCGCTCCAGGAGAACGGCCGAGGCGCCGAAGTGACGCTCGGCGAGCATGCGCGACCCACGCCGGAACAGCTCGTAGGCCGATTCGCGCTCGTCGAGCTCCATCGGTCCAGCCTACTGCTGGAGGTCGATCCGCTCCAGTCGCGAGTTCTCGCTCAGGCCCGGGATGCGGCCGCGCTTCGCGACCGGCCGCCCGTCGATCTCCTTGAGGTCGCCGGTGAAGTCGATGGGGCTGGCCTTGCTGATGGCACTGCCGACCGCGAAGGAGTCGACCGGAGCGCCGGCCTCCTTGAAGACGCCGATGCGCTCCTCGTCCAGGCCACCCGAGACGACGATCCTGACCGACTCGTGGCCGGCGAGGTCGAGACGGGCGCGCACCTCCTTCACGAGATCGGGCGTGACCCGCCCGCGCTCCGATGGCGTGTCGAGGCGCACGCCCCAGAGGCGGTCGCCCAGCGCCTCGGCGACGCGGAGCGACTCCTCCGCCTCGTCCTTGAAGGTATCGACGAGCACGATGCGCGGGACGTCGGGATCGATATGGCGATCGAAGGCCTCGGCGGCGCGGACCGTGTCGCCGAAGATGAGGACCAGGGCGTGGGGCATGGTGCCGGTCGGCGCCAGCCCCGCCATCCGCGCACCCGCCGGCGTCGAGGCGCCGATGCAGCCGCCGATCACGCTGGCGTAATCCATCTGGTCGGCGACGCTGGGATGGACGTGACGGGCCCCGAAGCCGATCACCGGGATCGGGTCGGCGGCATCCACGATCCGTCGCGCCGCGGTGGCCCAGCCCGAGCCGGAGGCCATGATGCCGAGGATCGCGGTCTCGTACAGGCCGAAGGCCGAGTAGCGAGCCTTGATCCGCATCACGACCTCCTTCGCGCTGAAGGTCGCGCCGTCGTGGAGCGATTCGACGACCGGGGTGGCAGCGCCATCGGCCTCGCTGAAGATCTCGCGCAGATAGGCGAGCGCCTCGTCGGCGCCGCAGAGGATCCCCTCGGCGCGGGGAAAGATCTCCATGGTGACCACCGGATCGAGGCCCTCGGCGCCGAGGATCGTCCTCGCGCGCTCGAAGTAGACGTCCGCGGTCTCGCCGGAGAGGACGTCGGCCGCCGTCGGGAAGCGCGGGAGGCGCTGCTCCGCGGTCATGGCGCTGCAGTGTACGACGCGCGCCGGCGGAAGACGATGAGGGCGGCGATCGCCAGCGCAACGACGAGAAGCACGAGGCTGATGATCCGCACGATCCCACCCGTCTCCGCGCCGGCCACGATGCGCTGCGCCTCCGCAATCGCCGCTACCGAGCCGCTGAGGTCCCCGTCGGTAAAGCGACCCTGGGCCATCGCGAGCTGGACCGCCGGATCCGCGCTGCCGATGAGGCCGAGGCGCTCGAACAGCGATCGAGGCGCATTCACTCGATCCGCGGCCCCGACGTAGGCGCGCACGACCGCGGTCTCGGCCTCGAGCTCGTCGGTTGCCTCGGGCCCGCCGCCGTAGGCGCGGTAGGCCAGCTGGAGGCGGTCCGGGGCCGAGAGGCCGGCCTCCTCCATGCTCTGCAGCAGCGCGTCGCGCCGTTCCAGCCAATCGGCGGCGAGCGCCATCTGAGCCTGCGCATCGTCGAACCGCCACTCGGTCATCGCGAGGCGCACCGGATCGGGGGCGCCCCAGCCGTCGGACGCCGTGACGAGCGCGTCGAACGCGTCGCGCGCTTCCGCCCGCGCGGGAAGCAGCGCGACGTCGGCATCGATGAGCACGCGCTCGGCGAAGAGTGGCTCGATGTCGGCGTCGCTCACCGTCTCGAGCTGATCCAGGAAGCCGCGGCTGGTCAGGGCGACGGCGGGCGGCCCCTCCGCGCCCGGGGAGGGGGAGATCTCGGCGCCGTCGTACGGACCGATCGAGGCCTGCACGCGCGCCAGGACCTCGCGCAGCGCCTCGGGCCCGACGAGGCCGTCGAGCTCGTCGATCGCCGCCCAGGAGGCGGCGTACCCATAGGCGGCCGCGTCGGGGTCGGCGGTCGGCGGCCACGCGTCGAGCGGGAAAGCCGCATCGGCATGGTCCGTCGCGACCTCGGCCGGATCGAACGGCGGGTCCGCACCCAGGTCGGACCCCACGGTCGCGGCGACGTGGCTGGAGAGGCCCTCGCGGATCCAGCGCGCGTCGACGAGGGCCGGGGTGAGCCACAGGTGCGCCACCTGGTGGAGCGCGGTGAACGACGGCTGGTCATAGGCCACCGGGATCTCCGTGCCCGTTCCCTCGGCCTCCCCGAATCCGGCCGCGCTGGTCGGGACGCTCTCGACGAGGACGAGCTGGCCAACGTGCGGATATGGCAGCCCGATCGCCGCCTCGATGCCCGGCAGGCCGTTCGCGACGACGCGGGTCACCTCCTCGCCCCACTCAGGGTCGTCGGCGAAGGCGCGGACGAGCAGGTCGGCCGTGCCGCCGTCCAGCGGGACGTTGGCGTCGTGGTTCGTGTAGTCCTCGGCGTTGACCGCGGTGACGAGCGCCAGCCAGGCGCTCGGGTCGTCGATCGGGCCGCTCGTCAGCGTCGCGCCATCGGCCGTCAGCGAGTCGCCGTCCACGCGGATCTCGTACCCGGTCGGGATCTGGACCGTCACCTCGCCCGACGTCCCGAAGCTCCACGCCGGGAACACGACGACCGAGGGACGCACGCGCAGCTGCGAGTCGTCGCTGTCCGGGAGCTCGTAGCTCAGGTCGACCGTCGCCGCATCCTTGTAGCGGAGCCCCTCGCGCAGATCGACGGTGGCCACGTTCACCCCGCCCTTGACGGCGACGCTCACGTCCAGCTCTCCCTCGTCGTCGCGGGCGGTGACATCGGCGGCCTCGTCCTGGATCGCGACGCTGAGCTCGTCGAACACGCTGAAGCCTCCGGACGGATTCGGGGTCGTGTTCGTGAAGGTGAGGTCGACGCCCACGTCGATCCTGCGGTCGGCCGGCCGGACCTCGTAGGTGGCATCGCTCTCGAGCGTGTACTCCGCAGCACGAACGCGACTGATCGCGGCGGGGAACGACGAGGAGAGGATGGCGACCGCCGCGGCGAGCAGGATCGGCCCGCGATGGAGACGCCTCATACCCGCCCGAGGATGCGCGCGATGAGCCCACGGCGGGGCGGGCGCCGAGCGGGCGGCTCCCACGCGGGCATGGTCCCCTCGACCTCCGGGCCGTACCGCTCGAGCAGCGCGGCATTGCGCCGCTCGCGACCGGACCAGTCGGGCAGCACGCCGCGATCGGCGACGGCGGAGGCCGTCTCCTCCAGGAGCCGGTCGGCGACGATCACGAGGCGCGCCAACCCTCGGCCGAGCTCATCCCGATCGAACGCGACGGTGGGCAGCTCGGTCATCAGCATCGGTCGGTCGTCATCGGTCATGGCGAATTTCACGAAGGGGTACTCGAAATTGGCGCGGAGCATGCGGCCGAAGACCCGCTTCGGGATCTCCATCGCCTCGAGGCCATAGTAGGCCCACAGCGAGCAGCCGACGCCGGCAACCCACGCGACGGTGACGCGCAGGTCGAGACGGCGACGGCCGTCCAGGACGAGATCGCGGCTGAGGGCCTCGCCTCCCGGCGAGTCTGCCGCGTCGACCGCCTCGAGCCCGAGTTCCGCGAGCCAGGAGTCGATGGGAGGGACGGCGGTCACGAGGCGGCCGAAGCGGCGAAGATCGTCTCACCCGACGCGACCCGGGTGATCGACCCGAAATCGGGCTCCGCGGCGCCCGGGTCGATGCGGCAGTTGCGGCCGACCTCGACACCGGCCGGGACACGGGCTCGCTTCCCCACCAGCGTGATCCCCGATGCCAGGCGCTCCGGCTCGTCCCGATTCGGTCGCAGGTCGTCCCCCACTCCGATCCGCGCATCCGCGCCGATCCACGCCTCCTTGTCGACGATCGCGCGGTCGAGCATGGCCCCTGGGCCGATCTCGGCGTCGAACATGACGATCGAGTCACGCACCGAGGCGCCGGTCGCCACGCGGACGCCGGGCGAGAGCACGCTGTGCTCAACGCGGCCATCGATGACGCAGCCGTGGCTGATCATGGATCGGCTGACGGCGGCCCCCGGGCCGATGCGGGCCGGTGGCCGCTCCTCGCTGCGGGTGTAGACCAGCCAGCCGCGATCGTTGAGCTCGATGCCCGGGTCGTCGCTCAGGAGGTCGAGGCTCGTCCGCCAGTAGCTCTCGACCGTCCCCACGTCCCGCCAGTAGCCGCCGAACTCGTAGGCGAAGACGCGGCGCCCTTCGGAGACCATCCCGGGCAGGACGTCGCGACCGAAGTCGACACGCTCGACGGTCAGTACGTCGCGCAGGGCGGGCCATGAGAAGACGTAGACGCCCATGCTCACCAGGTTCGACGGCGGCTCGTCGGGCTTCTCGACGAACGCCGTCACCCGCCCCTCGCTGTCGACGGCCAGGATCCCGAACCGATGCGCCTCCTCCAGTGGCACCGTCCGCACGGCGCAGGTCACCTCGGCCCCCGACTCGCGGTGGAAGTCGATGAAGGGCCGGTAGTCCATCTTGTAGACGTGGTCGCCGGCCAGGACCAGGACGAGCTCCGGCTCGCGGTCGGCGAGGAAGTCGAGGTTCTGGAGGACGGCGTCGGCCGTTCCGCGATACCAGTCGCGCGCCCGGCCGCGGCCGATGAACGGCTGGAGCAGGGCGACGCCCCCGCGGCTGCGATCGAGGTCCCACGGCCGTCCCACGCCGATGTGGTCGATCAGCGATCGCGGCGCGTACTGGGTGAGGATGCCGACATCGGTCAGGCCGGAGTTCACCACGTTGCTCAGCGCGAAGTCGATGATGCGGTACTTGCCGCCGAAGGGGACGCCCGGCTTGGCGCGCACCTGCGAGAGGATGCTGAGCCGCTCACCCTCGCCGCCGGCGAGGATGAGTGTCACCACCGAGCTGGCCACGTCGCGATTCTAGCGACGGCGCCCCGGCCGCCGGTCAGTCGTCCGGTGGTGGCGCCGGTTCGTCGCCACCGCCGCCTCCGCCGCCGCCGCCGCCTCCCCCGCCGCCGCCTCCCCCGCCGCCGCCGGGCGGCCCCGACGGTGCGGGCCCACCGCTGGGCGCCGGCGTGGGGCGCGGACGGAAGACCCGTTCACCGCAGACCGACGGGAAGCCTGACTCGCCGTACATCGGCGCGATCTGGAATCTCACGCGCAGGTCGTCCTGGTAGTTGGCCGGATCGCCACTGGCCCCGGTCTGCCCGTTGACGAGCCGGTCCGACCAGGTGTCGGCAGCGATGATCCAGTTGTTCGGCCGGTCCGGCGTCGCCTGGGCCACGTACTGCTCGAGATCCAGGCAGCCGCGCGAGTGCACGTTGTCGAGCGGCGGGACCGTGCCCTCCAGGAACGGCAGCGTGATGACCTTGCCGCAGCTCGAGGTCGCGGCCATTCCGCTCCAGCGGCAGACATTGGCGTTCACGATCCCGTCCGGCTGCGGGAAGCTCGTCTGGGGCACCGGCTTCTGCCCGTTCCAGTCCCACGGGCTGTTCAGCGCAAGGGCCATGAAGTCGTGCCAGAGATAGAGCGGACCGTCGGCGCTGAAGAGGCCCCCGACGAATTCGTTCGACATCGGCTCCTGGTTGTTGTTGCCCATCCAGACGCCGGTCGTGAGGCTGCCCGGGACGTAGCCGAAGCCGGAGACATCGCGGAAGTCGTTCGTGGTGCCCGTCTTGAAGCCGGCCGGGCGTCGCTGTCCGTCAGCGGTGGCGAGCTGCGCGCGAGAGCCCCACAGGATGTTGCGGTCGGGATCGGTGTTGCCCTCGAGGATGTAGTGCGGCAGATAGGCCTCCGCCTTCGTCATCGGCTGCGACGTCGCCGGCCCGTTGTCCTCGCGGGTGTAGATGACGCGGTTGTTCCTGTCGCGAATCTCGAGGATCGTCGTGGCCGGGTGGAGCGTGCCCTGCGCGGCGAACGTGGTGTACGCCTGGGTCATGTTCGTGAGGTTCACCGGAACCGATCCGAGCGCCAGGGACAGCCCGGGATCCTGCCCCATGATGTAGTCCGCGCTGGCGATGCCGAGCGACTCGGCGAACTCCGCCGTCGTCTGAGAGCCGGCCAGGTACTGCATCTGGACCGATGGGATGTTCATCGAGTAGCGCAGCGCGTCGATGGCGAGCACCGGCCCGTGCTCCTTGATGTCGGCGTTCGTTGGCCGGTACGAGGTTTCCGGGGTGAGGCCGAACTCGGTGATGGCGTCTACGAACATCGTCGACAGCGTCGCGTCACGGGCCTTGAAGGCGGACGAGTAGGTGATCGGCTTGAAGGCCGATCCGGGCTGACGCCGGCCGAGCCCGGCCACATCGAACTGGCCCTGCACCCGCGGATCCTCGCGGTCGTAGTAGTCGACCGATCCGACGTAGGCCACGATCTCGCCGGTCGCCGAGTTGATCGCGACCATGGCGCCGTTGTTCACGTTGAAGTCGACGCACGCATTGCCCTGCGGCGTACGGCAGCCCGGC
>DASUFJ010000027.1:0-39714 GCA_036274575.1 Candidatus Limnocylindria bacterium | reverse complement strand
TGTTCGCGAGCGAGCGATCGCACCTCGTCCATATCGATGAGGTGGGTTTCCCGATCGACGTGGTAGGCGACGAAGTCATAGTACTGGCCGCTGAAGTTCACCGGCGAGCCGTGGGTCAGGTGCCCGCCCTGGTCGAGCGAGAGGCCGAGCACCGTGTCGCCGCGGGTCAGCAGGGCGTGGTAGACGGCCATGTTCGCCTGCGCCCCGGCGTGCGGTTGGACGTTGGCGTGCTCTGCACCGAAGAGCTCCTTCGCCCGATCACGGGCCAGGTTCTCGGCGACGTCGACGACCTCGCACCCGCCGTAGTAGCGACGGCCGGGGTAGCCCTCCGCGTACTTGCCGGTGAGCACGGTGCCCATCGCCTGGAGGACGGCGAGGGAGGGATAGTTCTCCGACGCGATGAGCTCGAGGTGCGAGCGCGTCCGCTCCTCCTCGTCCTTGACGACCTGCCAGATCTCAGGATCCTCGGTCTCGAGCGGCGCCCAGAAGTCCATGCCGTTGAGTGTAGTCAGCCCGCGGCGCCGTCGGCGACCCGGTCGGCGACCTCGGTTCCCCCGGACCGGTTGGGTAGCCGGCCTCGCAGCTGCCCGGCACTCAGGCGATCGGGTAGGCGATGCCGCAGAACGGCCGGTCCGGCTCCGGAGCGGGTTCGCTCGAGAAGGACACCTCGCGTGGCGCCGCCGTCACCCGGGCTCCATGCTCGCGCGATCCACCTGTTCCGCGACGTAGTAGCGGTAGCCGGTCTGGGCATCGACGTGGGCCGGAGCCAGCAGGCCGAGTTCGTCGTACAGGCGGAGCGCCCTCAGACTGAGGCGTGAACGGCGGACGTGGTAGCGCTCATCGGTCCGAGCCTGCGGCCTTCCGCAGGGTGAGTGTCAACCCCTGGACGAGGAGCTCGTCGCCGTCGGCGATGGTCGCCAGCATGGTCGGCTCGGCAACGATGACCGGCACGCGGGTGCCGTAGAGCTCCTCGGCGACTGCGGCGCCGATGGCCAGGATCAGGTCGGGCTCCGCCAACACGATCGCCTTCGGAGCCGTGCCGGCTCGCACGGCCTCGGCCAGGACCGATGCGCTCGAACTCGAGCCGCGGCCGGACGGCATCACGACCACGCGGCCGGCGAGGTTCGCTCCCCGCTGAGGGTGGTGCGCGTCGATGATCTCGCCGGTCGCGGGGTCCATCCCGCCCCACAGGCTGAGCGGCTCGCCGAGGACGAGGGCGGCTGCCTCGATCATGCCGGTCTCCACGGGCCGTCGTCGCGGACGACGCGTCCGGCGATCGCGGAGCGGACGCACTCCCCCGCGGAGCCGAAGATGACCGATGCGCCGATGTTGCCCGGCGCGTAGTAGGCCCATTTCGCGGAGTCGGTCATGACCGGGCCATCGCCGTTGCGCAGCACCGGCGAGATGTAGCTGCAGGTGTCGACGAGGAGCTCGACGCCGGCCGCCCTCAGCGCCGCGACCGCTTCGGCGTTCGCGGGATCCTCGAGGAGGTCGCGGCCAGTCGACACCACGCACTCGACGACGTCAGCCACGCGGGCGCCGCTGAACAGCGCGGCGTAGCGCGCGAGCTCCATGGCCGAGGCGTGCGGCGTCCCGAGCGAGACCGCCGCGAGCTCCCCGCCATCGACGGTCGTGAGCTCGTCGCGGACCGCTCGCAGCTCGTCGAGCGTGATCGTCGCGACGCCGTCCGGCGGCTGGCCCTGGAGCGCCACCTCGAGCGTCGGCGCCTCCGGCGTGGAGCCGATCACGTGAAACATCGCGACCGATCCTGACGAGGCGGCCGCCGCGCCGATGGCCTTGAGCCGGTCTTCGGACTGCCCGGGCGGGAGGCCCTCGATGGCCGCAACAACCGATCCGGCCCTCCGGCCGAGGACGATCCCCATCACCGGCGCCAGGACGTCGCTCTCGCGGAGGGCCGAGGGCACATCGTCGGCGAGCCGGAGGACCAGCGTCGCCCGACGCGCCTCGGTGCGGTGGAGGCCGGCGTCGGGAACGCGGCCGGTGATGGCCGCCGCGATGTCCAGGAAGTCGCCGTATCGGTTCGTCCGTGCGCCGAGGACCGAATTGCAGAATGCGATCGCGTTCGATTCGCCCCACGCGACCTGTTCGCCCAGCGCGGGCCGCGAGTCCACGAGCTGGTAGGGCGCGCAGGTGAAGGTCGGCCGCGCGCCGAGCGCGCGGTATCGGTCCATGAGCAGCCGCCCGCGTTCGGCGACCTGCGGGTCGCCGCGCCACAGCTCCGGGTGCAGGAGATCCACCGCTCCGACGTTCAGCGTCGCAGGGACGCGCACCCGGGCGCCGCCGTCCACCAGCCGGTCGACGAAGTCGAGCGACGCCTGGCCGTGGTAGAGGCACGAGTCGACGTGCGCGCCGGTGATATCGATGAGCCGATTCGCGCCGGTCACCTCGGCGGCCCGCACGACGAGGCGCATGGCGAACGCCGCGCCATCGCCCTCGGCTCCGTCCAGGAGCCGGCGGTCGCGATCCGTGAGCGAGAGGCTCAGCCGCGCGCCTCCTCGGCCTCGATGCGCGCGATCTTCTCCACGCGCGGCACGTGCCGTCCGCCCTGGAACTCGCCGTCCAGGAAGGCCCGAACGCAGGCTCGGGCGACCTCGACGCCGATGATGCGCGCCCCCATCGAGAGGACGTTCGCGTCGTTGTGCTCGCGACCCAGTCGCGCGGTCACCGGATCCGTGGCCTCCACGCAGCGGATGCCGCGCACCTTGTTGGCGACGATCGCCTCGCCGGTGCCGCTGCCGCCGAGCACGATCCCCCGCTCGAAGTCGCCGCGCGCCACGGCGCGCGCCACCGGGGCGACGAAGTCCGGATAGTCCACGGCATCCGTGGAATACGTTCCGAAGTCGCGGTACTCGACCCGCAGCTCATCGAGGAGCGTGCAGAGCTCGCTCTTCAGCTCGAAGCCGGCGTGGTCGGAGCCGATGGCGACGCGCATGGCCGGAGTCTACGGCGCGGCGGGAACGATCAGGACGTCAAGCCGGCTGCGGCTCGGCGCCGAGCACGTCGGCGAGCTCGGCTGGCGAGATGGGGCCGTCACGCAGGAGCCGCGGCGGATCCACGGAAAGGTCGAGCACGGTTGAGGCTCGGCGCCCCGGGACCGGCCCGCCGTCGACGACCGCCGCGAGCTCGTCCTGCTGGGTCGCGAACGCGATCAGCACCTCGTCGGCGGCAAGCGTGTCCGGCTCGTCGGAGACGTTGGCGCTCGTCGCGAGGATCGGCCCGGTGGCGGTGATGAGGCTCAGCGCCACCGCATGGTCGGGCGCGCGGAAGGCCTGGGTCTCGCCGCCGGACGAAGACGGCAGTACGAGCGTCAGCGCCCCCGGCCAGAACCGATCAGCGAGCGCGGCCGCTCGTTCGCCTGTCTCCCAGCCTGCGGCCTGGTCGAGGCCGGTGACGAGCATCGGGATGCGGCGGTCGAGCGGCCGGCGCTTCAGGGCGAACAGCGCCTCGAGCCGATCGGCGCGCGTGGCCGCCACGCCGACGCCGTAGACGGTGTCGGTCGGAAACGCGACGACGGCCCCCTGGCGCAGCAGCTCAGCTGCCCGCGCCAATCCGTCCGCGGTCGGCGGGAGCACGTCGGTCATGAGCGCGCCAGGCCGATGCGCACGACGCGGTCCAGCCCGGCCATGTCCGGCACGACCTCGACCGACGCGCCCTCGGGCGCCAAGGCGCGGATCGCCTCGACCTGGCCGACCCCGATCTCGAGCAGGATCGTCGCGCCGTCTGCGGCCCGGCCCGGCACCTCACCCATCAGCCGGCGAATCAGGTCCAGGCCGTCGGTGCCGCCATCGGTCGCGACGCGCGGCTCGTAGCCGAGCGAGCCCCAACGTGCCTCGACCTCAGCCGTCGACACGTACGGCAGGTTGGCGACGACGACGTCGGGTCGGGGCCGCCCATCGCCGGCGCCCTCCAGCAGGTCGGCAGCCTGGAGTCGGACCTCGGCGACGCCGTGCAGCGCGAAGTTCTCGGCGGCCAGCTCGAGCGCTTCAGGCGAGAGGTCGGTCGCCAGGAGGGCCAGCCGACCATCCGCCAGCGCTTCCGCAAAACTCTGGGCCAGGACGATCGCCACAGCCCCGGATCCTGTCCCCACCTCCCACGCCACGACCCGCACCGATCCAGCTCCACGGGCGAGGCGCCGGGCGATCTCGTCGCCGGCGGCATCTGCGAGCAGCTCCGTCTCCGGGCGCGGGATGAGGGCGCGCACATCGGTCCTGATACGCAGCGAGTGCCATTCCTTGAAGCCACGGAGATAGGCCACCGGCTCACCGGCCGCCCGTCGCTTGATCAGCGCCTGGAACGCGTCGGTCTCGACGACCTCCGCCTCAGGATGCGCGAACAGCCAGGCGCGGTCGCGGTTCGTCACGTGAGCCAGGAGAACTTCGGCGTCCAGCCGGGGGGTGTCCGAGCCGGCCGCACGGAGACGCGACACCGCGTCTGCCACGGCTTGAGCGATCGTCGGTCGGGTCGTTCGGTGCATGCCACTTACCAATGACGGGTCACCTTAGGCGATGCCACGGCCCTCGCAACCGCCTCGGGCGCCCGCCGCCACGCTTGCATTCGGGCGGCGATACCGCGGACCCTGCCCTTGGCGGCGCCACAGCCGATCCTGGTTGGTACCTGGCGAGCATCGGCCCCACGGGACCATCGGCCAGGGGATGGCTAAGCGCCGAGGTTGGCGAGGCGGCGGGCCTGGTCCGCCTCGATGAGCGGCTCGACGACGCGGTCGAGGTCGCCCTCCAGGAGACCGGGCAGGTTGTGGACCGTCAACCCGATGCGATGGTCGGTCACCCGGTCGTCGGGGAAGTTGTAGGTCCGGATCTTCTCCGACCGCTCACCCGAGCCAACCTGCGAACGGCGCTCCTCGCCCCGCTCGGCGGCCTGGCGACCCTGTTCCGCCTCAAGGAGCCGCGCTCGGAGCACGGACATCGCCTTGGCGCGGTTCTTGTGCTGCGACTTCTCGTCCTGGATGGCGACGACGAGGCCCGTGGGCAGGTGCGTGATCCTGACGGCGCTGTCGGTGGTATTGACGGACTGGCCGCCGGGACCGCTGGACCGATAGACATCGATCCGCAGGTCCTTCTCGTCGATGTCGACCTCCACCTCGTCCGCCTCCGGCAGGACCGATACGGTCGCCGTCGATGTGTGGATCCGGCCCTGAGCCTCCGTCGTCGGCACGCGCTGGACACGGTGGACGCCGGACTCAAACTTCAGCCGCGAGTACGCGCCGTCGCCGTGGACCTCGGCGATGATCTCCTTGAAGCCGCCGGCCTCCGCCTCCGAGGTCGAGAGGACTTCGACCTTCCAGCGCCGGCGCTCCGCGTAGCGGGCGTACATGCGATAGAGGTCCGCGGCGAAGAGGGCCGCCTCCTCGCCCCCGGCGCCGGCCCGTACCTCGACGATAACATCGCGGTCGTCGTTCGGATCGCGCGGCACGAGGAGAAGCCTCAGCCCGCTCTCCAGCTCGTTGGCCCGGGCGCTGAGACGATCGA
The DNA here is from genome assembly GCA_036274575.1 of Candidatus Limnocylindria bacterium. GTDB lineage: Bacteria > Chloroflexota > Limnocylindria > QHBO01 > QHBO01 > JACDBZ01. The sequence continues at coordinate 34,207 of DASUFJ010000027.1, read as the reverse complement.
TCTCGTCGCGGGCCATGGCCCGCATCTCCTCGTCGGGATCGTCGGCCATGGCCCGGGCGCCCTCCAGCTCGGCCTGGATCGTCCGCCACTCGCGCAGCTGGGTGACGACCGGGTCGAGACGAGCCAGCTCACGACCGAGCTCCGCCAGCCGGGATGGATCCGACGCGATCTCCTGGGTGCTGAGCTCTTGACCGATCTCCTCGTGGCGCGCCTCGAGCTCGGCGAGCCGGTCGATCATGCGGACGCGGCGGGCGCCGCCTCGCGATCCGCGGCCAGCACGGTCTCGAGGCTGGCGATGCTCACCTCGAGCATGGATCGGTCTGGTGGCCGGGTGGTCAGCGCCTGGAGCCAGAGTCCCGGCGTGTATAGGGCACGGACCAGCCGGTTCCCGTAGTGGCGGGCGCCGAACCGGACGAGCTCGTAGGCGACCGCCGCGATGACGGGCACGAGCACGATCCGCGAAAGGAACAGGAGCGGCAGCGGCACGCCCGCCCGCGGGATGAGGCTGAAGAAGAAGATGCTGATCACGACGACGATGAGGATGAACGTCGTCCCGCATCGGGTGTGCGCCGTGCCGAAGGCATCGACCTCCTCAGGCGTCAGCGGACGGTCATGCTCGTAGGCGCTGATGGCCTTGTGCTCGGCACCGTGGTAGGCGAACACGCGGCGGATGTCCGGCATCATGCCGATGGCGGCGATGTACGCGACGAAGATCCCCAGGCGAATGAGACCCTCGACCACGTTCGCCGCGAGGTCGCTGCTCGTCGCGTCCTCGGCGAATGTCGACAGGAACAGCGGCAGCAGGAAGAAGAGACCGATGGCGAAGCCGAGGCTGACGATCATCGTCACGACGATCGTGCCGCGACCCAGCTCGACATCCTCCCCCTCGGCGGCGATGGCCGCCGAGCGCATGAGCATGCGGGTGCCGATGACGAGCGTCTCGTAGAGCACGAAGATCCCGCGCAGGAACGGGATGCGGATGAGGCGCCGATCCGCCGAGAGGGCGGCGGGCAGCGGCTCCGACATCGTCGTGATCTCGCCCGAGGGAGGCCGCACGCTCATCGCCACCGTCGTGCGGCCGCGCATCATCACCCCCTCGATGAGCGCCTGCCCACCGTAGAAGAAGTCGGGCATCCGGAAACGACGACGGCCGGACGCATCGGTCATCGAGGCGACGACCAGCGGCCCGGCCGCCATGAGCAGCTCAGGGATGAGGAAGAGCAGGTGCGGCGCGAGGTGCGGCGGCCAGCGGGATGACGACGAGGGCCGAGCCATCGGCCGTCTCAGCGCAGTGAGCGCTCCAGGCGCTTCTGGAACCGCTCCACCTGGCCGGCCGTGTCGACGATGTTCTGCGTGCCCGTGAAGAACGGGTGACACTTGTTGCACACCTCGACCTGGATCGACTCGGCGGTCGACCCGACGGTGAAGGTGTTGCCGCACCCGACGCAGCGAACCTGCGCCTGGTGGAACGTGGGATGGATCTCGGCCTTCATGGGAATCGGTGCTCCGTGCGTCAGGCTGCCGGGCCCATGCCAGACTGGTACGGGCCGGCCTCGATACTGACGCGCTTCTTGCTGCGGGTCTCGTGGGTAAAGCGGACCTTGCCGTCCGCGGTCGCGAAGAGCGTGTAGTCCTTCCCCATCCCGACGTTCGGGCCGGGATGGAAGGTGCTGCCGCGCTGGCGAACGATGATCGTCCCGGAGAGGACGAACTGCCCGTCGCCGCGCTTCACGCCCAGGCGCTTGCCGGCACTGTCGCGTCCATTCTTGCTGGACGAGCCGGCCTTCTTGTGTGCCATTTATCAGTCCTCCGACTCGGCCTTCTTCGTCGTCCGCCGCCGCGGGGCGGCCTTCGGCTTCTCGGCCGTGTCGGCCTTTGTGCTTGCGCTCTTGGGCGCCGATGCCAACTTCGCCGCCGGCTTCCGGGTGCGCTTCGGCTTCTCCGGCGCCTCCGCCTCGGCCGCCTCCGGGGCGGTCTCGGACTCAGCACGCTGTGCCTTCGCCCGCGAACCGGTCGAGATGTCGTCGATCCGCACGCGGGTCAGGTGCTGCCGATGGCCGGTGTGCCGGCGGTACTTCACCTTCTGCTTGAACTTGAAGATGACCAGCTTCGGTCCCTTCGCGTCACCGATGACGGTGCCGCTCACGCTGGCGCCGTCCACCGTCGGCGTCCCGACCGTGACGGCGTCGCCGTCACCGATGAGGAGGACGCGGTCGAAGGTGATCGACGAGCCGGCGTCGCCCGCGACGCGCTCGACGAGCAGCTCACTGCCCGCCTCGACGCGATATTGCTTTCCGCCAGTCGCCACGACGGCGTACATGTGTGCTCTCCTGGGGTCTGCTCGTGCGTGGCCGCGGCGGAAAGGATGGCCCGGTGCGGCGCACACCAAAACGGGCCGAGTGCTCAGCCCGCGGGAGCTTGAAGTCTATCTGGCGATCGGGGGAGTGTCAACGAAGAGGAGGCGCGTCCGGACCGCTCGACGCGCCTTCGTCGGCAGGTCCAGGGCATCGACGACGTCCTCCGGCCGGCCGGCCCCGCTCGCGTCGAGCTGAAGCACGGTGCGCAGCCGCGCGGTGTGGGCCTTCTCGTCCACCTCGAGGACCTCGACGTCCTCGATCAACGGCCGCAGGTCGCGGCTCCCGGCATCGCTGCGACGCTCGCTCTCGCCGCGGCGGCGCATCCCTCGAAGCGCCTTGGCATTGAGGAGCCGGACGACCGCGCCGCGCAACGCGTCCGAGGTCAGCGACTCGTCACCGGTGAGCTCGATCTCGTACTCGGCGCCGCGCAGCTGCGAGGCGGCCGACGGGAAGCCGTGCCACACCTCCTTGGCGTCGCGCAGCTCGATGCCCTCCGGGAAACGCTCCGCCGCGGCCTGGATGCGATCCACCGGCACCAGATCGTCGAAGTAGGCCTCGACGACCTCGCCGCGCAGCTCGATACCGACCGGCAGGTTCGCCGCGAGCTTGATGCGCGGCTTCGGCTTCACGGCGTGGGTGTAGGAGAGCGGCAGGCTCTCCTCCTTGAAGGCGCGCTCGAGCTCCTCCACCAGCGCCGCCTGGCGCATGCGGAGCGCGGGCTCGGTGCGGCTGAAGAGGAGCTGCCAGCGCTGGCGGGGCGCGGGCTCCGCGGAGCGGGTGGTCATGGCCGGTCCATCGTACCGGCGATGACCGACCACGGCCAGAGGGGCCGGGTACGATGGCGGCCGATGCCGGAGCTCCTCGCCACGATGCATCGGCGCCGCCAGGCGATCTTCGCGTTCGCGATGATCGTCCTCGTCCTCGCGATCCTGTGGATCGCGAGGGGGGCGCTGCCGGCCTTCTTCATCGGCCTGGCGCTCGCCTTCGTCCTGGATCCGGCCGTCACTCGCCTCGCGACGAACGGCGTCCCGCGATGGGCCGGCGTCCTGATCATGTACGTGGCCGTCATCGCGATCTTCTGGATCATCATCGCGTTCGCCCTGCCGCCCATCACCCAGCAGGCTCGCGAGTTCGCCGAGCATCTGCCGGAGCTGGGCGCCACGGTCAGTGGCATCGAGCGGGCCCTCCTCGACTGGTACGAGGGGCTCCCGCTCCCGGCCGACATCCGCGAGACGATCGACGAGCAGATCGCGGCGAGCGGTCAGCTCATCGGGAACTTCCTCGCCGCGCTGCTGGCACCGACGATCAGCGCCATCGTCCGCGCCGCGACATTCCTTTTGGGCCTCGTGGTCGTCCCCGTCTGGCTGTTCTTCACGCTCAAGGATCGCGAGCGCTTCAGCCGATCCGTCGCCGGCGCCATGCCCCCGACCTGGCGGCCGGACGTCGAGAACCTCCTGGCCCTCCTCGGCCGCGTCGGCGGCCGCTGGGTGCGCGGTCAGCTGCTCCTCGGCGCCTCGATCTTCGTCGCCACGGCCATCGGGCTCGGCATCCTCACGCTCCTCGGCTTCACCGAGTTCGGGCAGTTCCTGCTGATCCTGGCGCTCATCGCCGGGGTGCTCGAGTGGTTCCCCATCATCGGACCGATCATCGCGGCCATCCCGGCGATCCTCATCGGCCTCTCCATCAGCCTGCCCGCCGCCATCGCCGCCGCCGTCCTCTACACCGCCATCCAGCAGCTCGAGAACCACATCCTCGTCCCCAAGGTGATGGGCGACGCCGTCGAGCTCCACCCAGCGGTGATGATCATGTCACTCGTCGTCGGCGCCGCCCTCTTCGGCATCGGCGGCGCCATCCTCGCCGCGCCGACCGTCGCCGCCGGCCGCGACCTGTATCGGTATGGCTTCCACCGCTTCGGCGGTCAGCAGCCGGCCGACGCGTTCGAGCTCGCGCTTCACGGAGCGAAGCGCCCTCCGCCCGAGCCGGAGCCCCCGGTGCCACCGCCGGCCACCCCTCCGTCCGAGGCCGAGGCCGCATTGGGCTGATCCATCGCGCGGGGGCGCGGTCTCTCCACCGCCCTGCTACCCGACTTGAAAATTGCTCCGCTATCGGCGCATGAGACGGCCGATGCACCGATGGCGCCGCCATCGGTGAGCGTGGGAGCGTGCCCTCGCGGCCGACGCGCTGGATAACGTGCCGCCCGGCGCGCAAATTACCAGTCGCGGGGTCGCGACTTGAACACTGCCCCGTCAGCGCGCATCAGGCGGCACCGATTGGTCCATGCGGGTGCCGACGGGAGGGTTACAGCGACGGTTTGTAGGACCGCATCCGGATCGACTGGAGGATGCCGAGGCCGAACATCAGGCTGATCAGCGACGATCCGCCGTAGGTCACGAACGGCAGCGGGATGCCGGTCACCGGCATGACCCCGGTCACCATCCCGACGTTCACGAGCAGCTGGAAGAGGATCATCGTGGCGAGGCCGACGGCGATCAGCATGCCGAACGCGTCGCGCGCCTCCCAGCCGATGAGCAGGATGCGCCACAGCAGGAGGCCGAAGAGGACGAGCAGCACGACCCCGCCGATGAACCCGAGGTCCTCCGCGATGACGGTGAAGATGAAGTCGGTCGACTGGACGGGGATATAGCCGCGCTGGTCCTCGCCGCCCACGGTGAGCCCTCTGCCCAGCCAGCCACCCGAGCCCACGGCGTTCAAGGCCTGTACGAGCTGGTAGCACGCCCCCTGCGCATCGGCGTACGGGTCCAGGAAGCAGAAGAGGCGCGAACGCTGGTACTCCTGGAGCATGCCGACGGCGATGGGCGCGGCGGCAACGACGGCGGCGGCCATGAGCCCCATCCAGCCCAGGCTGGCGCCGCTCATGAACAGCATCCCGCCCAGGATCCCCACGAAGACGAGCGCCGTGCCAAGGTCCGGCTGGCGGAAGACGAGGAAGGTCGGAATCGCCATGAGCGCGCCGGCGATGAGGATCGTCGACAGCCGCCCGATGCGCTCGCGTCGCCCGGCGAGGAAGGCGGCCAGCACGGCGATCATGAGGACCTTGCTGACCTCGCTGAACTGGAAGTCCAGGCCGGCAATGGTCACCGACATCTGTGCGCCGAACAGGTTCGTCCCGACCAGCATCGTCACCGTCAGGAGACCGATGACGACGAAGTACATCGGCACCGCCAGGGTCCGGAGCCAGCGGTAGTCGACGCTGGCCGCGACGAAGAAGAGGATGAGACCGATGGAGGCCCAGATCAGCGTCTTCACCGTCTGCGTCATCCCGGCCGCGGCCGAAGGGTCGTTGAAGCCGGCCGAGTAGCCCATCACCACCCCGATGGCCATGAGCAGCACCATGTAGAGCAGCAGCTGGACGTCGAAGTAGCGCCAGTCGCGCGCCTTGAAGGTCTCAACAAATGTTGCAGTTGCGACGCCCATCGGTCAGTTCGCCGTCACGAGGCTGAAGTCGTTCGGGTCGAGGCGGAGATCCTGGTCGAGGCCGAAGTACATCTGCAGGAAGTACTTCACGACCTCGGCCGAGACGTTGCCCGGCACGACGGCGGAGTACGTGAACGAGACGATTGCCAGGTCGGCATCGGTCGCGCCGGCGCGGCTGGGCAGGTAGGCCACGAACCAGGAGTGGAAGGGGAGCGTCCCGCCCGGCGTCAGCTCGCCGAACTCGGCCGTCCCCGTCTTGCCGGAGAGCGCGCCGGGCAGATCGAGGTCCCTGATGTTGTAAGCATGGCCCGAAGTGATGACCTCGCGGGCGCCGATGCGCATGGTCTGGAGGGTCGACGGGTCGGCCGCGAGCTCGCGAATGACCTTGGGCGCGTACTCGCGCACGAGGTTCCCGGCGTCGTCGGTCTCGCCACGGACCACCATCGGCTCCATCAGGTGGCCGCCGTTGGCGACCGCGGCGTAGGCGTTGAGCAGCTGGAGCGGCGTCACGGCGATGACGTTCTGGCCGATGCCGGCCTGGGCCAGCTCGCCGGTGAAGACCCCCTGGCGACCCTGCTCGTGGGCCCACGCGGTGCTGGCGATGATGCCCGGCTCCTCGCCGGGGAGGCGGATGCCGGACTCTTCGCCGAACCCGAGCTCGTTGGCCCACTTCGCCAACGGATCGATCCCGGTGTGGACGGCCATCTGGTAGAAGAACGTGTCGGAGCTCTTGGCGAAGGCGTCGACCATGGCCAGCGGCCCGAATCCCTGGTGGTTCCAATCGAAGAGGCACTCGCCCTTCGGCGCTCCCGGGATCTGATAGCAGCCGTAGGTCGGCCACTGCTGCGACGCGCTGGTGACGCCCTCCTCCATGGCCGCGATCCCGGTCACCAGCTTGAACGTCGATCCCGGCGGATAGATGTCGCTGATCGCGTGGTTGCGCAAGGGCCGGTCCGGGTCGTTGAGGTAGACGCTGAAGTCCTCGGTGCTGATGCCATCGGCAAACTTGTTGTTGTCGTAGGCGGGAAGCGACACCATCGCCAGGATCTCGCCGGTCTGCGGATTCATGACGACCGTCACGCCCTGGCTCACGTGCGCGACGTCCATGCCCCACTTCAGGGCCTTCGTCGCCAGCGCCTGGGTCTTCGCGTCGATGGTCAGCATGAGGTTCGTGCCGGGCGTCGGCTCCTCCACGGTCTCGATGACCTTGAGCTGACGGCCGGATGGGTCGCGCTGAACCCGCTGGCTGCCGTACTCGCCACGCAGCTCGTCCTCGAACGAGGCCTCGACACCGGCCTTGCCGATGACGTCATCGCGCAGGTAGCCGCGATCCTCGAGCTCCTCGAGGTCGTCGCGCGTCACGGGGCCGGTGTAGCCGACGACCTGTGACAGGAGGGCGCCGGCGACCTCGCCCTTGTCGTCCAGGTAGCTGCGCACGGGCTCGACCTCGACGACGATCCCGGGCAGCGCCTCACCCTGCTCGCCAATGAGGAGCGCCGCATCCCGGCTGATGCCTCCCTGGACCGGGACGAGGTCGTACGGCGAGCCGGAGAATGCCTGGAGCCGGCGACGCATGTCGAGGGCGTCGCCGCCTGTGATCCGGGCGACCGCGATCAGCACCCGGGTCCGCTCGCCGGCCGGCAGGTCCGCGGGCCGAACCTTGACGGTCCAGGATGGTCCGTTGAGCGCCAGCGGCCGGCCCTCACGGTCGAAGATCAGGCCGCGGGGCGCCGGGAGCGGCACCAGGGCCGTCCGGTCGGCTGCCGCGCGCCGCGCCAGCTCGTCGCCGCTCACCACCTGTAGCTGGAAGAGCCGCCCACCGAGTGCAAGGAGGAGGAACGCAGCCGCAACGCCGAATGCGACGAATCGCGCCCGCGAGCGGTGCAGGTCGTCGCGGCCTTCGTTGACATCGGCCATGGCGCTACCAGGCGGCGACCTCGTCCGGCACCCAGCGCATGGCGATGAGGCGCGCGGGGTACAGGAGGAGGGCCGTGATCGCCGCGTTGAGCACCGCGGCGGCGAGGATGAGGTCGAACGGCAGTCCGGTGCTGCCGATGTCGCTCACGAGCTGCGTGATGGCGAGGGTGACGACGTCGTAGACGATCGAGCCGAGGAGAGCGGCGAGGATGGGGTAGATCCAGATGAGGCGCCCGAACAGGCGCGCGCCACCCGCCACGAGCGTCGCGACCAGGAGGAGCGCGAGCGGCATGCTGCCCAGCGGATCGCCAACCAGGAGATTCGCGGTGAGGCCGGCGACGAACGCCCACGTCACGCCCGGGAGAAAGCCGGCGAGCGAGGTGACCAGCACGACGCCGACAAGGACGAGGTTCGGCTTCACGCCACCGATGACGATCACGGGCGCCAGCGCGGCGTGGACGATCCCCAGGACAACGGCGAGAAGCGGGCTCAGGTACGAGATGGCGACGCCCCCTGGGGAATCTCTCGAATGATGGCTGGTGACCTCAGTATACGGACGCACCGACCCTGACGGCTGATGTAACACGTGAAACATCGAATGTGGATAACCCCCGGAGCGACCGGCCCGGTAAGCGCTCAATAAGCCGCCGGTAAGGGCGAAAACTGGTAGAATTGGGATGCCCATCTGAACTTGCAGCGGAGCGCTCGTGGTCCGGGTCACGGCCTGCACAAACCAGAAGGGCGGCGTCGGCAAGACGACCACGGTGATCAACCTGGCGGCCTACCTCGCTCTCTCTGGGACGCGAACTCTCGTCATCGATCTCGACCCGCAGGGGAATGCCACGAGCGGCCTCGGCGTCGACCGACGCACGGTCGAAAGATCCTCGTATGAGGCTCTCGTCGATCGCGCCCCGATGGCCGAGCTCGTGCGCGAGACGCCGATCGACGGCCTCGAGCTCGTTCCGTCGAACCCGGCCCTCTCGGGGGCGGAGATCGAGCTCGTGGGCGTCGAGGCGCGTGAGCGTCGCCTGGCGGCCAGCCTGGCGGAGCTCAACGGCCGATATGACCGGATCCTGATCGACTGCCCGCCATCGCTCGGCCTCCTGACGGTCAACGCCCTGACCGCGGCCGACGGGGTGCTGATCCCGATCCAGACCGAGTACTACGCCCTGGAGGGCCTGAGCCAGCTGGTGAACACGATTCGACGCGTCCGCGAGGGTCTCAACCCACGCCTCGAGATCGACGGCGTCCTCCTCACGATGTACGACGCGCGCACGAAGCTCTCGGCGCAGGTCGCATCCGAGGTGCGCCGCCACATGAACGGCACGGTGTACGAGACCGTCGTGCCTCGTTCGGTGCGCCTCTCCGAGGCGCCCAGTCACGGCCTGCCCATCGCCCTCTACGATCCCGCGTCGCGCGGCGCCGATGCGTATCGCGAGCTCGCGGGGGAGGTGGCTGCCCGTGCCTAGCTCGCCGGCACCCGCCCCGCGCGCCTTCGGCCTCGGCCGGGGCCTCGACGCGCTCATCCCATCCGGGCGCGATGAGCGCGGCGTGCTCGAGGTCGATCTCGACCGCGTCGCCCGCAACCCGGACCAGCCTCGCGAGGCCTTCGACGATGTGGCGCTCGGTGAGCTGGCAGCCTCGATCGCCGTTCACGGCGTGATCCAGCCGATCATCGTCCGCACGCGAGCCGATGGCGTCTACGAGCTCATCGCCGGGGAGCGGCGGCTGCGTGCCGCGCGCATCGCCGGGCTGGAGACCATCCCGGCAATCGTCCGTGACGCCGAGGCGGAGGGCGACTCGCTCGAGCTCGCGCTCATCGAGAACCTCCAGCGCGAGGACCTCAATCCCATCGAGACCGCGCTCGCCTACCGCGAGCTCATCGATCGATTCGGCCTCACCCACGAAGCGGTCGCCCGCCAGGTCGGCAAGAGCCGGGTCGCCGTCAGCAACGCGCTGCGCCTGCTCGAGCTCGCCGCGGAGACGCGGGCCGCGATCGTCGACGGCCGCATCAGTGAGGGCCACGGCCGCGCGTTGGCGGCCATCACCATTCCGGAGCTCCAGCGCGCCGTGCTCGAGGTCGTGCTCGAGCGCCAGCTCTCCGTGCGCCAGACGGAGGAGCTCGTGCGCCGCAAGCGCGACGAGGCGCCCGCCGCGCGCCGCCAGGCCCTGAGCCACGACCTCCAGGATCTCGAGGCTCAGCTGCGGGGCGTGCTGGCCACCCGCGTCGGGATCCAGCGCACCCGTCGAGGTGGACGCCTGGTCATCGACTTCTATTCGGATGAGGAGCTGGATCGCTTGTACTCGATCATCACCCGCGGCGCGGGCACCATCGGCGCCGTCGAAGCGATCGAGGTCGGCGCCGACACCGAGGTGAGCGCGCGATGACGGTCGAACGCGCCCCGAAGTCGCGCACCAAGGCCTCGGCCGAGTACACCGCGGCGAACATCCAGGTCCTGGAGGGCCTGCAGGCCGTCCGCAAGCGGCCGGGCATGTACATCGGCTCGACCGATGCGCGTGGCCTCCACCAGCTGGTGTGGGAGGTCGTCGACAACAGCATCGACGAGGCGATGGCCGACGTCGCCAGCAGGATCGACGTGACCATCCACGACGACGGCCGCCTCGAGGTCGTCGACGACGGCCGTGGCATCCCCGTCGGCAAGCACACCTCGGGCAAGAGCGCCCTCGAGGTGGTCCACACCGTCCTCCATGCCGGCGGCAAGTTCGGCGGCGGCGGGTACAAGGTCTCCGGCGGCCTCCACGGCGTGGGCGTGAGCGTGGTGAATGCGCTCAGCTCTGAGATGCGCGTCGAGGTGCTGCGCGATGGGAAGCGCTACGTCCAGGAGTACGCGCTCGGCAACCCGAAGGGAGCCGTGCGACAGACCGGAGGCCCGGCAGAGGCGAACCGTGGCCTCGACCCGAAGTGGAAGCGCCTCCACGGGACGCGGACCTTCTTCCGGCCGGACCCCGACATGTTCGAGACCCTCGACTTCAGCTGGGAGACGATCACAACGCGGCTGCGGGAGTCGGCATACCTCAACAAGGGCCTCTGGATCTGCCTCCGCGACCAGCGCACCGACCAGGAGAGGAACTTCTACTTCCAGGGCGGTGTGACGAGCTTCGTCCGCCACCTGAACCGGCGGCGGGATGTCCTCAACCCGCGCCCGATCTTCGTCGAGCGCCTGGTGGGCACGACGAGCGTCGAGGTCGCCCTGCAGTACAACGACGGCTTCGCCGAGAACGTCATCGCCTTCGCCAACAACATCAACACCGTCGACGGCGGCACCCACGTCGCCGGCTTCCGCGCGGCACTCACGAGCTCGCTCAACACCTGGTCGCGGAAGTCCGGCACGCTCGCCGAGAAGGAAGCGAACCTCTCCGGCGACGACGTCCGTGAGGGCCTCACGGCGGTCATAAGCGTGAAGCTGACCGATCCACAGTTCGAGGGCCAGACGAAGGCGAAGCTCGGCAACGCCGACATCAAGGGCATCGTCCAGACCGTCGTCGCCGAGGGCATCGTCCAGCACCTCGAGGAGAACCCGGCGGACGGACGCCGCATCATCGAGAAGTGCGTCACTGCCGCCCGCGCCCGCGAGGCGGCGCGCAAGGCGCGCGACCTCGTCATCCGCAAGGGGGCGCTGGAGGGCATGGCCCTCCCCGGCAAGCTCGCCGACTGCCAGGAGCGCGACCCGGCGCGGTCGGAGCTCTACATCGTCGAGGGCGACTCGGCCGGTGGGTCGGCGAAGCAGGGACGGGATCGGCGCTTCCAGGCCGTCCTGCCCATGTTCGGCAAGATGCTGAATGTCGAGAAGGCCCGACTCGACCGCGTCCTCTCCAGCGACAAGATCCGGCCGCTGGTCATCGCGCTGGGGGCCGGCATCGGCGAGACGTTCGACATCGGCAAGCTGCGCTACCACCGCATCTGCCTGCTGTCGGACGCCGACGTGGACGGCGCGCACATCACGACGCTGCTGCTCACGTACTTCTACCGGCACATGCCGGAGGTCATCGAGAAGGGCTATCTCTACATCTGCCAGCCGCCGCTGTACCGGATCAGCACCGGCAAGGTGACGCGCTACGCCGCAACCGAGAAGGAGCGCGACCAGGCCGTCAAGGACCTGTCGCGCGACGGGAAGACCAAGAACGTGAGCGTCCAGCGCTTCAAGGGCCTCGGCGAGATGAATGCCGACCAGCTCTGGGAGACGACGATGAATCCCGAGACGCGGACGCTCCTCAAGGTCGAGGTCAGCGACGCCGGCGAGGCGGACGAGATCTTCAGCACGCTCATGGGGGAGAAGGTCGAGCCGCGCCGCGACTTCATCCGCGGCGAGGCGCGCAAGGTCAGGAACCTGGACATCTGAGTCGGAACCGACACGAAGAGGCATAAGACAGTCATGCCATCACGACATGCCGCCGATATCCGGCAGGTGGCGCAGAAGACGGGGCGCAGCCTGGACGAATGGTGCGAGCTGCTCGAGGCGAACGGCGTCGGCGACCGGCGGGAGGCGGTGAACATGCTCCGCGACTCGTACGCCGTCAGCCACGCCTTCGCGCTGGCGATCGCCAACGAGTGTCTTCGGCGATCGGACGACGACGAGTGGGGATCGGACGAGTACGACGCCGAGGAGGGAGAGAACCCCTGGTAGCCATGACCGATGCAGACCGATGGTTCGGCAGCAGCGAGGTGGTGGTCGCCGAGGATGGCCGCCGCTACGCGTTCGCCGATCATCGCTGCTTCGCCTGCGGTGGCACGAACCCGATCGGAATGCGCCTCAAGATCGAGATCGGGGACGGCATGGCGCGCACAACGTGGAGCGCCGGCGACGACTTCGTCGGGTGGAGCGACAAGATCCACGGCGGGATCATCGCCACGCTTCTCGACGAGGTCATGGCCTGGGCGCCGGCCAGCGACGACGCATGGGCGGTGACGGCCGAGATGACCGTTCGCTACCGCTCCCCGGCCTCCCCGGGCGAGGAGCTCCGCGCCGTCGGCCGCGTGGTCGGCCAGCGACGTCGGATCTACGACGTGACGGGCGAGGTTCGCGGTGCCGACGGCCGGGTCATCGCCGAGGGCTCGGGGATGTACCTGGGCGCGGCGCCATCGGACAAGGTGGCGCTGAAAGAGCGCTATGGCGTCGTGAGCGGAACGGGTGGCGAGTGATGGCTATGTACGCGACATTCGCGACATTTGCGACAAGGAGTGCGAGCTAAGGCATGGAGATGGAACGGATTGGCAACGTTCGCCCGGTGGCGATCGAGGACGAGATGCGCACCGCGTACATCGACTACGCGATGAGCGTCATCGTCGCTCGGGCGCTGCCGGACGTTCGTGACGGCCTCAAGCCGGTCCATCGGCGAATCCTCTACACGATGCACGAGATGGGGCTGCGCTCCACCGCGGCCTATCGGAAGTGCGCCGGCGTCGTCGGCGAGGCGATGGCCAAGTACCACCCGCACGGCGACCTCGCGCTGTACGAGACCCTCGTGCGCCTGGCGCAGGATTTCAGCCTCCGCTACCCGCTGGTGGACGGCCAGGGCAACTTCGGATCGGTCGACGGTGACCCACCGGCGGCGATGCGCTACACCGAGGCGCGCATGGCGGCCATCACCGACGAGATGCTGGCCGACATCGAGAAGGAGACCGTCGACTTCGTCGACAACTACGACGGGCGCCTGCGCCAGCCGACCGTCCTCCCTTCGAAGCTGCCGAACCTCCTGGTCAACGGCTCGAGCGGGATCGCGGTCGGCATGGCGACGAACATCCCGCCTCACAACCTCAACGAGGTCGCCGCGGCCATCCGCGCCCTCATCGACAACCCCGAGCTGAGCGTCGACGACCTGTGCGAGATCGTCACGGGGCCCGACTTCCCGACGGGCGGCACGATCTTCCGCTTCGAGGACCAGAAGAACAGCATCACCGGCGAGAAGGAGCGGATCGACGCCATCCGGCACATGTACGCCACCGGGCGCGGCCGGGTCATCATTCGCGGTCAGGTCGCCTTCGAGGAGATTCGCGCCGGCCGGATGGGGGTCGTCATCACCGAGCTGCCGTACCAGGTGAACAAGACGAGCCTCATCGAGAAGATGGCCGACCTCGTGAACTCGAAGAAGATCACCGATGTCGGCGACATTCGCGACGAAAGCGACCGCGACGGCATGCGGATCGTGGTTGAGGTCAAGCGCGACGGCTCACCGCACACCGTGATGCAGCAGCTGTTCAAGCACACCCAGCTGCAGACGAGCTTCAGCGCGAACATGCTCGCCCTCGTCGACGGCCAGCCCCAGACGCTCGGCCTGAAGCGGATGCTCGAGCACTACATCGGCTACCGGCGGGAGATCGTCCGGCGCCGCACCGAGTTCGACCTTGCCCGGGCCCAGGAGCGGGCGCACATCCTCGAGGGCCTCAAGATCGCCCTCGACAACCTGGACGAGGTCATTGCCACCATCCGCGCGGCCGCCGACGTCGAGGCCGCCCGGGCGGCGCTCATCAAGAAGTTCAAGCTCACCGAGATCCAGGCGAACGCCATCCTCGAGATGCAGCTGCGGCGGCTGGCGGCGCTTGAGCGCAAGAAGATCGAGGACGAATACAAGTCGATCATCAAGCTCATCAGCGAGCTCGAGGATCTCCTCGCCAACCCGCGCAAGATCCTCACCGTCATCAAGGACGAGCTCGCCGACCTCGAGAAGCGCTATGGCGATCCGCGGAAGACGCGCATCCAGGCCGATGCCAACCGCGAGCTGACCGCCGAGGACCTCGTCGCCAGCGAGGACGTCGTCGTCACGCTCTCCCAGCGCGGCTACATCAAGCGCCAGCCGATCGGCACGTTCCGGTCGCAGCGTCGCGGCGGCCGCGGAAAGCTGGCGATGATCACCCGCGAGGAGGACGCCGTCCGCCACCTCCTGGTGGCGAACACCCACGACAACATCCTCTTCTTCACGAACCGCGGGCGCGTCTTCATCACGAAGGTGCACACCCTGCCCGACGCGTCACGCCAGGCGAAGGGCCTGCCGATCATCAATCTCCCGGGCGTCCAGGTCGACCAGCGCGAGTACGTGAGCGCGATCATCAGCCTGCCGCAGTTCGAGCCGGACAACTATCTCGTCATGGCCACGCGCCTGGGCAAGATCAAGAAGACATCCCTGGCGGAGTACGCCAAGATCCGCGCCAACGGGCTCATCGCCATCAACCTGCTCGACGGCGACGAGCTCCAGTGGGTCGGCCTCTCCGACGGCCAGAGCGACATCATCGTGGCCACGAAGAAGGGCCAGGCCGCCCGCTTCCGCGAGTCGGAGGTCCGGCCGATGGGTCGCGACACCCAGGGCATGACCGCCATCCGGCTCAAGGCCGGCGACGAGGTCATCGGCATGGAGGTCATCCAGAACCGCGCCGACGAGCTGCTGGTCGTGACCGAGCAGGGCTTCGGCAAGCGCACCGAGGTCGAGGACTTCCCAATCAAGCACCGCGCCACCGGCGGCGTCATCGCGAACTCGCTGAACAAGGACACGGGCGACGTGGCCGCCATCCGGCTCGTTGGTCGCGAAGACGAGGAGCTCATGCTCATCACGGAGCTCGGCACGATCCTCCGCACCGAGGTCGGCGGGATCAACCGCTACCGCCGCGCGTCACGCGGCGTGACGGTCATGAAGCCGGCGGCCGAGGACCGGATCGTCTCGATCACCGTCTTCGTGGACAACCGGCCTCCGGAGGAGGAGCTCCCCGAAGCGGAGTAGGTGGGTGGGCTGCGCTCGGCACTGATGCCTTCAGGTCCGAGGTAATCCGCTGGTGGGCCCGGGCGGTCGATTCAGCGATCGGATGGCGTCGATCTCAGATGGCGTGAAGCCCGCCTCCGCAAGCACACGAACGAGCAGGCCGGTCTTCCCCGCCGCATACAAGTCGATGTCCTCGAGTTCCGCAGCGAGGCCGTGCTTCAGCGCGGCGTACTCCGCGCGCAGGGACGCGCTTGCCCGGAGCGCGTCACGCACGGCGAGGTGGTTGCGCAACGCGAGCGAGCCCTCGACGACCACGTATACCCTTCGACGCAGACCGTCGTTGGGCGCACGCAGATAGTGGCGATCCGGGATGCCGAGATCCCCGCGGTGCTCGTATCCGGCGAGCGCGAGCGCGTCGATGGCGGGATGGAGCTGCTCCCGCGCGACGACCACGTCGATGTCCAGGACCGGCTTCGC
Source organism: Candidatus Limnocylindria bacterium (assembly GCA_036274575.1). GTDB lineage: Bacteria > Chloroflexota > Limnocylindria > QHBO01 > QHBO01 > JACDBZ01. The sequence continues at coordinate 18,311 of DASUFJ010000027.1, read as the reverse complement.
GTCCAGCCCCGGCACTGACGTGCTCCCGACATGCTCGATGGCCCGGACGGGCACGGCCGCAAGCGCCGCGACGAGGTCGCTCCTCGTGCGCTCGAAGCGCTGCGGCCACAACCGGTCGTATGGAACCACCTCGATCGGCACGACCGCATGATCGCGGATGCAGACGGGACGCCTCGGGTTGGTGGGATGGGCGCCGATCGATCGGGCAGATCGGCGCATCTCTCGTCAGCGCGCGTGGTTCCGACCTATGTATCGGTCAGATCTGCGCATGAACGTGCCTCGATCCGGCCTTCGGGCCAGTCAATGCCCGATAAATCGGTCAGTTCTGCGCCGGAATCATCCCTCTCGCGCCCGGGTGCCCGAAATATCGGTCACCCTGGACGTGAATCGGCCTCCAATGCGCGGGATTGACCGAATATTCGCGCACGGCCCAGAGGACATCGGCCCAACGAGGGAGTCCGCTAGAATCGGCCGTGCCTGATCGCCATGCGGAGATCGACGTGTACGCCGACGAGTTCAGCATCTACGCCGGCAACTCGAACCGCCCCCTTGCCGAGCGCATCTGCCGCTACCTGAAGACGGATCTGGGCGCCGTCGAGGTGTTCCAGTTCGCGAATGAGAACATCTTCGTCCGCGTTATGGAGAACGTCCGCGAGCAGGACGTCTTCCTGGTCCAGCCGACCAGCCGGCCGGTCAACCAGTCGATCATGGAGCTGCTGATCATGATCGATGCCTTCAAGCGGGCCAGTGCGGGGCGGATTACGGCCGTGATCCCGTACTACAGCTACGGCCGCTCGGACAAGAAGGACCAGCCACGGGTGCCGATCACCGCGCGGCTCATCGCCGACATGCTGACGGTCGCGGGCGCGGACCGGGTCCTGACGATGGACCTCCACCAGGGCCAGATCCAGGGCTTCTTCAGCATCCCGGTCGACGAGCTGACCGCCGTCAACCTGATCTGCGCCCACATCAAGGCCAAGCAGCTCGACGACATCGTTGTCGTCAGCGAGCTTGGCTTCGCGAAGAAGGCGCGCAACTTCGCCGAGTTCCTCCAGGCGCCGCTGGCCATCGTCGAGAAGCGGCGGCTCGGCAACGAGGACCGGACCGAGGTGATGAACATCATCGGCGATGTGCGCGGCAAGACGGCCGTCGTGATCGACGACGAGATCGACACCGCGGGTTCGCTGCTGGAGGCCGTCGGGGCGCTCGAGGCCGCAGGGGCGAGGGAGATCTTCTCGTGCGCGACGCACGGCGTCTTCTCCGGCGGCGCGCTGGAGCGCATCGCGGCCAGCCCGATCACCGAGATCGTCATCACCGACACCGTCCCGCTGCCGGCGGACGTCGACGATCCGCGCATCACGGTCCTCTCGGTCGCGCCGCTGTTCGGCGAGGCCATCAAGCGCATCCATCGCGGCGAGAGCGTGGGCGCACTCTTCAGCTCCGAGGTCCAGATGGTCGAGGAGATGACGTTCTGGGACGAGGGCGCCGATGACGCGCCGGCGCCCGAGCCGGAGCCCTTTCGGGTGACCGCCGGGGCCTGATCGGCCGTTTCGACCGCGGCGCGGATATACTCGGCCTCCCGATGTTCAAGTTCCTGTCCCGGCTGGGGGACTCCAACGAGCGGGAGGTCCGCGCTCTCCAGCCGATCGTCGATCGCATCAACGCGCTCGAGCCCGAGACCCAGGCCCTCTCCGACGCCGAGCTCGCCGGCCGGACCGATGTGTTGCGCGCCCGCCTGCGCGAGCAGATCGGCGACATCCTCACGCCGATCGAGCTGCGCGAGACCGATCCGGATGAGGACGCCGAGGAGTCGGCGCTGGCCGGCGCCGATGCCGCTCGACTGGCGGACCGGCTCAAGCAGCAGCGTGAGCGCGAGCTCAAGCAGATCAACGAGGCGCTGGACGAGATCCTGCCTGAGGCGTTCGCATCGGTCAGGGAGGCGATGGTTCGCGCGCTTGGGAAGCGCCATTACGACGTCCAGCTCATGGGCGGCGTCGTCCTCCACCGTGGCGCCATCGCGGAGCAGCGCACCGGCGAGGGGAAGACCTTCGTCGCGCCGCTGGCCGCCTACCTCAACGCCCTCGTCGGGCGGGGCGTCCACGTGGTCACGGTCAACGACTACCTGGCCAAGCGCGATGCGCAGTGGATCGGCGCCGTCTTCCAGCGGCTGGGGATGAGCGTCGGCTCCATCCAGCACGAGGGTGCGTTCCTCTACGACCCGGACTATCCCGCCACCGACGAGCGGTTGCGCGACCTCCGCCCCGTCGAGCGTCGTGAGGCGTATGCGGCCGACGTCACGTACGGCACGAACAACGAGTTCGGCTTCGACTTCCTGCGCGACAACCTCGTGGTCGACCTCAACGGACGGTCGCAGCGCGGCCACTTCTTCTCGATCGTGGACGAGGTCGACAACATCCTGATCGACGAGGCGCGGACGCCGCTCATCATCAGCGGCGCCGCGGAGGAGTCGGCCGACAAGTACATCCAGTTCGCCCGGATCGTGCCGCGCCTGCGGGCCGAAGAGGACTACATCCTCGACGAGAAGTTCAAGCAGGTCGCCATCACCGAGGCAGGCACCGACAAGATGGAGGGCTGGCTGGGCGTCGAGAACATGTTCGCCGACGACTTCAGCCTGGCCCGTCACCTCGAGCAGGCCCTGAAGGCGGAGGTCCTCTACAAGCGCGACCGCGACTATGTCGTCAAGGACGGCGAGGTCATCATCGTCGACGAGTTCACCGGACGCCTCATGCCCGGCCGCCGCTGGTCGGAGGGCCTCCACCAGGCCGTCGAGGCCAAGGAGGGCGTCGCCATCCGCAACGAGCAGCGGACGCTGGCGACGATCACCTTCCAGAACTACTTCCGCATGTACGACAAGCTCGCCGGCATGACTGGAACGGCCGAGACCGAGGCCGAGGAGTTCTTCAAGATCTACGGGCTCGAGGTCGTCGTCATCCCCACCCACCGCGAGATGATCCGCGCCGACTACGCCGACCTCGTCTATGCCAAGCAGTCCGGGAAGTGGAACGCGGTCATCGAAGAGATCGTGGAGGAGCACGAGAAGGGACGGCCGGTCCTCGTCGGCACGGTCAGCGTCGAGATCAGCGAGATGCTGGGCGAGATGCTCAAGCGGCGCGGCATCAAGCACAACGTCCTCAACGCCAAGTTCCACGAGAAGGAGGCGGAGATCGTCGCCCAGGCCGGGCGATCCGGCGCGGTGACCATCGCCACCAACATGGCCGGCCGCGGGACGGACATCCTCCTGGGCGGGAACCCGGAGATGCTCGCGTCCGAGCTGCTCCACAAGCAGGGCACGACCGCCGTCGACGCGACGCCCGAGCAGTACGCCGCGGCGCTGCGCGAGGCGGAGGCGATCTGCGCCGAGGACCACGAGCGCGTCGTGGCGGCGGGCGGGCTCCACATCGTCGGCACCGAGCGCCACGAGGCGCGACGGATCGACAACCAGCTGCGCGGTCGCTCAGGCCGCCAGGGCGACCCGGGATCGTCCAGGTTCTATCTGTCGCTCGAGGACGACCTCATGCGCCGCTTCGCCTCCGACCGGGTGCAGGGCATCATGCGCACGCTCGGCTTCACCGATGACACCGCGCTCGAGTCGAAGATGGTGAGCCGCACGATCGAGAATGCCCAGTCCCGCGTCGAGGGCTACAACTTCGACACGCGCAAGCACGTCGTCGAGTACGACGACGTCATCAACCGCCAGCGCGAGACGATCTACCGCGAGCGCGACCGGATCCTGCGCTCGACGGACCTCGGCCCGACGGTCCTCGCCATGCTCGACGACGAGATTGGCGCCCTGGTGGGCGAGCACACCGCCGGCGAGGACCACACCGAGTGGAATCTCGACGGACTCCGCACCCAGCTGAAGACCATGGTCCCGTCGGTGACCGATGCGGACCTGCGCTTCCTCGACGACGCTCGCGAGCCCGAGGGCCTCACCCAGCAGCTGGGTGACCTGGTCGCCACCCGCTACGAGGAGAAGCGCAGCGCCACCGGGGACGACGGCATGAACGTCCTCGAGCGGCTGGTCCTCCTTCGCGTCATCGACTCGCTGTGGGTCGAGCACCTCACCGCCGTCGACGACATGCGCCGGGGCATCGGCCTCCGGGCGTACTCGCAGCGCGACCCGCTGAATGAGTTCAAGATCGAGGCCTACCGGATGTTCGACGAGCTCAAGGCCACGATCCGCCACGACGTGACCCACACCATCTTCCGGGTCACGGTCCAGCAGACGCCACCCGCCCCGCGACCGGTCGCGCGCCAGATGACCGAGGGCCGCGCGGCCGTCGGCGTCGGTGGTGGGGCATCCGCCACCGGAGCCGCCACCGCCACCGCGGTGGCCGGCAACGGGGATGGCGCCGCGCCCGCGACCCAGGCGCGTTCCGGCCCGAAGATCGGCCGCAACGATCCCTGCTGGTGCGGCTCCGGCAAGAAGTTCAAGAAGTGCCACGGGGCCTGACCGGTTAGATACCGATGGAAGGGCGTGGGGAGACGGCTCCGCCCGGCCCGCCCTTTCGGGCGCTACGGGCTGCGCCGCCCAACCCCGACCACCATCGGAACCCGACGGCCCACGGGGTTGGGTCCGCGATGACGGCGTCGCAGCCACCGCCCGGCCAGCCGGACCGGACGGGACGGTGCCTGCCGCCAGCCGGCCTCTTGATGAATCGAGCTTCCTTCACGCGAGGGCCGATTCGGGTGCGGTTCCCTCGATTGATCGAGAACCGATACACACGAGCTGCGCGCCGGCGCGCAGCTCACGCACCGGAGCACTCGCTACAGCGAGGAAACGCAGCGCGCCAACGCCCTCGGGCGGAGCCGCCTCGATTGATCGAGCCGTGACGGGTCTCACGCCGAACGAAAGTGCAACGTGCACAGGGGAAGGACCATCGTGCGGGGTTGCCATCTGAGATCGCCCCGCTAGGATGAGATGACAACGATCGCGCGCACCGTGAGGCCCGCGATCTCCGCTAGGTGGAGGGTATCGTTGAGGCAATTGACCGCATCTCCGAGAGTTTCCGTCCCGCTCCCCATGAGCACGGCGGCCCATCTCCCACCGGTCACCCGCTTCCGAGACCCCGAGCAACCCTACGAAGACCTCATCATGTGCGAGCGTGACTGCATGCGCTGCAGCTACGCCGCGACGCTCGACTGCGACGGCAACTGCGGCGTCTGCCCGCGCCAGAACTACTGCCCGTGCGTGAACCCGGCGAAGGTGCGGACGAAGCAGAACCGGCTCGCCGAGATGGCTGAGCTGCCGATGGTGGCGGCCATTGGACGCAATTAGGGACGAGGCGACCCGCCTGGCGGGCCTCGTGCACGACACCGCGGTGAGGCTTTGACCTCGCCCGCGACGAGGCCGAGCTCGCCAAGCTAGACCAGCGCGCGGCCGAACCCGACCTCTGGAACGATCCCGCCGAGGCGCAGGCGGTCATGCGCCGCGCCGAGGAGCTGCGCTCCGGGATCGCGGCCTGGCGCGATCTCGAGGCACGCGCGACCGGCCTCGCGGAGATGGCCGAGCTGGCCGCCGCCGGCGACGCCGAGGAGGCGGCCGCCATCCAGCCCGACCTCGAGCGCGACCTGGCGGCGCTGACAGACGACTGGAACCGGATGGAGCAGCTGCTCCTGCTGTCAGAGCCGTTCGACGAACGGGGCGCGATCGTATCGATCCATGCGGGTGCGGGCGGCACGGAGAGCCAGGACTGGGCCGAGATGCTCCTGCGCATGTACCTGCGCTGGGGCGAGCGCAACCGCTTCCGGACCGAGATCCTCGAAGCGACCGAGGGCGAGGAGGCGGGCCTGAAGTCCGTCAGCTTCAGCATCGACGGGCGGTGGGCATACGGGAGGCTGCGAAGCGAACGGGGGGTGCATCGGCTGGTGCGGATCAGCCCGTACGACTCGCAGAAGCGGCGGCACACGAGCTTCGCCCTCGTCGAGATCATGCCGGAGGTCCCGGAGGATGCGGCCATCGAGATCGACGACAAGGACCTGCGCGTCGACACCTATCGGTCCAGCGGCGCGGGCGGGCAGCATGTCAACAAGACCGATTCGGCCGTGCGGCTGACCCACCTGCCGACGGGGATCGTCGTGGCCGTGCAGTCGGAGCGCAGCCAGCACCAGAACCGGGAGCGGGCGATGTCGGTCCTGCGCGCGAAGCTCATCGAGCGCCAGGAGGAGGAACGCGAGGCCGAGATGGCGCGCCTGCGGGGCGTGCACGTCGAGGCGGGCTGGGGCAACCAGATCCGGAGCTACGTCCTCCAGCCGTACACGATGGTCAAGGACCTGCGCAGCGGCGTCGAGAGCTCGAACCCGACCGCCGTGCTCGACGGCGACCTCGACCAGTTCATCGAGGGCTACCTGCGCTGGCGGGTCGGCCCGGGCGACGGCGAGCCGCCCGCGGCGTAGCGACCGCCGCCGCTTAAACCGATGGCGAGAGCGGTTCCGGCGCCTCGTCGGCGTGGGCGATATGACGGAGCTCGCGCCAGATCAGCACCACGAACAGCGCCGAGCCAACGAAGGCGAACCAGAACGGCGCGGTCACGCCGAACCGCTGGGCCAGGATGCCGCCGAGCGCGGAGCCGATGACGAGGCCACCGAAGACGCCGACGGTGTTGACGCTGCCCACGCGGCCCTGGAGCTCGGTCGGCACGGCGCGCTGGCGGACGGTGACCGAGGTCGTGCCCCAGATGAAGGCATGCGCGCCGAAGACGAAGAAGATCGCCATCGCCACGGCCGGCGTCGTCGTCAGCGCGAGGCCGAGGTGGGTCAGCGTCTCGATGATCAGGCCGATCCGCATGATGTTCCCGAGCGTCACGCGCCGGGTGATCCAGCCGTACGAGAACGTCCCCAGCACGCCGCCGCAGGCGATGACGGTGGTGAGCAGCCCGAAGCCGACCTCGCCGAGCCCAAGCCGCTGGGTGGCGTAGAGCACCAGGACCGACCACGCCGCGCCGAACGTGATGTTGAAGATGAAGATCGTCAGGACCAGGGTTCGGACGGCGGCGTGATGGCGGACCCACCGGAAGCCCTCGGCGATCTCGTGCCGGAGGGCGCGACGCGACTCGGGATCGCGCGCATGCCGAGCGAGCGAGATGCGACTGACGAGGATGGCGCCGGCGGCGACGAGCATCGACTGGCCGATGAACGGCAGCGCCATGCCGACGGCGAACAGCAGCGCCCCGATCGGCGGCCCGGCGAGCTGGTTGATGGTGACGAAGCCGGCCTGGATGCGCGCGTTGGCGAGGACGAGATCGTCGCGCGCGACGAGCATCGGCAGGATCGTCTGCGAGGCGTTGTCGGCGAAGACCTCCGCCGTGGAGAGGATGAACAGCGTCACGAGCACGATGGCGATCGACACCGTCCCGGTCAGGATCGCGGCGGCGAGGACGACGAGGATCAGGGCGCGCAGCGTGTCGACGGTGACGACGATGGCCCGGCGATCCAGGCGATCCGAGAGGGCGCCGGCGAAGAGCCCGAAGAGGAGCGGCGGCAGCCATTGGAGCAGCGCCGCCATGGCTACCAGGAACGCCTCGTCGGTCAGCGATGCGACGAGCAGCGGCCCGGCGGCGATGGCAATGCCGTCGCCCAGGTTGCTGATCCAGGAGGAGGAGAGGAGCCAGCGGAAGCCGACGCCGAGACGGGCCGGCGCCACGACCTCGGCGACGCGGTTCACTCGGCGGCCGAGCCTAGCAGGTACCATCGGGCCCGAACCGATGACCTCGCTCCTGCGACGCCGAGCCCGAACCGAAGACGCCGACGGCACCGTCATCCGCATGACGGACGTCGGGATGACCTATCCGAACGGCAAGGTCGCGCTCGCCGACGTCACGGTCACCATCCCGCGCGGCGACTTCGTCTTCCTCGTCGGGCCATCGGGCGCGGGCAAGAGCACCTTCATCCGGCTCCTCATCCGGGAGCAGCTGCCGACCAGCGGCGAGGTGAGCGTCGCCGGGCGCAACCTCCTCTCGATGCGCCGTGGCCAGATCCCGGCGCTCCGCCGCCGCATCGGCACCGTGTTCCAGGACTTCCGCCTACTGCCCGCGAAGACCGTGTGGGAGAACGTGGCCTTCGCGCTGGAGGTGACCGGCGCGCCGTCGTCGCGGATCCGCGCGCGGGTGCCGCAGCTCCTCAGCCTCGTCGGCCTGCAGGACCACGCCCAGCACCTGCCGACCCAGCTCTCGGGTGGCGAGCAGCAGCGCACCGCGATCGCCCGCGCGCTCGTCCACGATCCCGCGCTGCTCATCGCCGACGAGCCGACCGGCAACCTCGACCCGGTGACGAGCTGGGAGATCATCCAGCTCCTCATCCAGATCAACGAGCTGGGGACCACCGTGCTCATGGCGACCCATAACCAGGAGATCGTCAACGCCATGCGTCGCCGCGTCCTAGCGCTGGAGGCCGGGCACCTGGTGCGCGACGAGTCGGCCGCCGCCTACGAGCGGGAGTACTGACCGGTGGCCTTCGCTCGCTTCATGGGCTTCAGCGTCGTCCGGGCCTGGCAGGGCTTCTGGCGCAACGCGATGATGAGCCTCGCCGCGACGGCGACCGTCGTCCTCATGCTCGTCCTCCTCGCCGCTCTGTTCATCGTCATCTCGGGGCTCAACGCCGGGCTGGAGTTCATCGAGAGCAAGGTCGCGGTCACCGCGCGCCTGGTCGACGACCTCTCCTACACCGATCGCCAGGACCTGACGGCCGAGATTCGCGACATGCCCGGCGTCGCGGGTGTCGAGTACGTCTCCCCGTCGAAGGCGATGCAGCGCCTGCGCGAGGCCTACGAGCAGTCAGGCCAGGAGCTCGACACCGGTGGCGCGAACATCAAGCTCTTCGCCAGCCTGGAGATCAGCCTCTCCGACCCGAACGTGGCGGACGACGTGGCCGCGGCGCTCGCGGACAACCGCTTCGTCGAGCGCATCCTCACCAAGCAGGCGGAGTACGACGCGCTGCTGGGCGTGATCAACACGATCCGCACCGTGGGCCTCGCGATCGTGGGGCTCGTGGGGCTGACCGTGCTGTTCATGATCATCAACACCATCCGCATCGCGGTCTTCAGCCGTGCCGGCGAGATCGAGATCATGCGGCTGGTCGGCGCGTCGGACTCGTTCATCCGCTGGCCGTTCATCCTTGAGGGCATCCTCTGCGGCCTCGTCGGCGCGCTCGTCACGATCGTCATCGTCGCGGCCGTCTGGGACCCGATCCAGCCGGCGATGGTCAGCATGTTCCAGATGCCGACGGCGGTGAGCGCCCGCTTCCTCACGACCCTCTCGCTCCTCGTCCTCAGCGTCGGCCTGGGGGTTGGAGCGCTGGGGTCGTGGATCAGCGTTCGCTCCTACCTCAACGCGGCAGCCTGAGTGTCGAATCCCTAATCGGCCCGCAACGTGCTGCGTACTTCCCGCAGGTAGACTTCGGCCTCGCATGACCCAAACCAGCGCTTCCCCCGAGCCACACGAGATGGGCGAGCTGCCCCTCGCGCCGCGGCCGCCGTCGCGCGGTGGCCCGCTGCCGTGGGTCGTCTCCCTCGCCCTCGCCGCCGTCGTCGGCGCCGTGCTGTTCATCGGTGGGTACGTCGCGGGCGGTGGCGGGACGAGCTCCGGCTGCGCTGCACCCAACGAGGCATTCGCCGCGTTCTGCGAGGCGTACGGCAAGCTCCAGAGTCAGTTCGTCGACGACCTCGACTCGAGCAAGCTGGCCGAGGGCGCCATCAAGGGCATGTTCCAGTACGGCGTCGAGGACCCTTACTCGGGGTACATGCCGCCCGACCAGTTCAACCAGGCGCTGGGTGACCTCTCCGGCAAGTTCAGCGGCATCGGCGCCGAGATGGCCATCACGAACACCGAGGATGCGTCGGATCTCGCGTCCTGCACCGAGTTCACCGACACCTGCCGCCTGGTCGTCGTGGCGCCGCTCGACGGGTCGCCGGCCGAGGCGGCTGGCCTCCAGGCGGGAGACTTCGTCCTGGCCGTCGACGGGAAGTCGGTGAATGGCACGACGATGAATGACCAGATCACCAGCATCCGCGGCGAGTCCGGGACCGATGTGACCCTCACCCTCCAGCGCGAGGACGCGGAGCCGTTCGACGTGACCATCACCCGCGCCGAGATCGAGCTGAAGGAAGTCGAGACGCGGATGATCGACGACCACATCGGCTACATCGCGCTTCACGGCTTCTCGTCGCCGGCCGCCGACCAGTTCAAGGCCGGGCTCCAGGAGCTGCTGGACGACGGCGCCGACCAGGTCGTCTTCGACCTGCGTGACAACCCGGGCGGCTACATCGACGCGGCGCAGAAGATCGCCAGCCAGTTCATCGGCTCCGGGTTGATCTTCACCCAGGAGTCGGCCGGCGGCGATGTCAAGGAGTACCCCGCGACCGGCGATGGGATCGCCACCGATCCGGACCTTCCGGTCGCGGTCCTCATCAACGGCGGATCGGCCTCCGCGTCCGAGATCGTGGCCGCCGCGCTCAAGGAGCACGATCGCGCCGAGATCATCGGTGAGCCGAGCTTCGGCAAGAACACGGTCCAGGTCTGGGGCCGCCTCGTGAACGACGGCGGCGTGAGGATCACGATCAGCCGTTGGTTCACGCCCGATCACAACAGCGTCGCGCCGGACGGCATCCAGCCCGACATCGCCGCGGCCCGAAGCGCCGACACGCCGCCGCAGGACGACCCGGTGCTCGACGCCGCCCTCGCGTTCCTGGCCGACCAACCGGTCGCCGGCGAGAGCGACCGATCACCCGAGCCGTCGGGCTCGCCGTCGGCCCTCGACGATGGCGCGACCGTCGTCGGCGTTGTAGGCCTCGAGCCCATCTGCTAGCATCGCCGGCAACGAAAGGAGGTGGTGTTGCTGATGGATAGTTCCACGCACGCCACCACCGAGGCGGTGCGCTAACACAGCTTCGCGTGGTGTAGCGAAGGCGAGAGCCGGCCCGACTCATTGAGAACGGGACCGGCTCTTTCCATGCCCGCCTCACGGTTGGAGACTTCTGCACCGATGCCTGACGAGACGATCGCCGTCAACCGCCGCGCGCGCCATGACTACGCCATCGAGGACACCCTCGAGGCGGGAATCGTGCTGACCGGCACCGAGATCAAGAGCGTCCGCGAGCATCGCGTCAACATCGCGGAGGCGTACGTGCGGATCGATCACGGCGAGGCATGGCTGGTCGGCGCCCATGTCGCCGAGTACGCCCAGGGAAACCGGTACAACCACGTGCCCAACCGGACGCGGAAGCTGTTGCTTCACCGCGACCAGATCTCGGAGCTGTTGGGCCTCCAGTCGGCCAAGGGCATGACCCTCGTCCCCCTGCGCCTCTATCTGCGTCGCGGTCGCGCCAAGCTGGAGGTCGGCATTGCGCGGGGCAAGAAGGCGCACGACAAGCGTCGCTCCATCGCCGAGCGCGACATGCGGCGCGAGCTCGAACGCGAGTCGAAGGCGGCGGGCCGCATCAAGCTGTGAGGCCGGGCAGGAGATCGCGGACGAGGATCGCATCGGTCTGCTCGTGCATGCCGGCCGTGCCGTAGTTCGTGCTCGTGATGACGGCCACGGCGTCGAGCTCGGGCACACGGGCGACCTTGTTTCCGCCGTTGCCCTGCATGAGCGCCGCTCGTGTGCGCAACCCGTTGCCGAAGCGCAGGGAGCGCAGCCACCACAGGTAGCCATAGTCGGTGCGCTCGTCGATGCGCCGGTGCGGTCGGAGCGACTCGGCGACCCATGCCGCCGGGACGACCTGGCGGCCGTTCCGGCGCCCTCCGTCGAGGTAGAGCTGGCCGAGGGCGAGCAGATCGCGGCTCCGGAGCTCGAGTCCGCCGCCGGTCATGACGAGGCCCGCCGGCGATCGGAACCACTCCGCGCGGTCGATGTCGAGCGGGCCGAAGAGATGCTCCTCGGCGTACGCGTCGAGCGGCCGGCCAGTGGCCCGCTCCAGGACGCCCGCGAGCGCCGTGACGCCCGCCGTGCAGTAGCTGAACGATGCGCGCTGCGGTGGTTGACGAATCGGGATGTCGACGGCGAAGCGGAGCCAGTCGCGGGTCTCGTACATGAGCTCCTCGTTGCCCGGCGACGCCGGGTCGTCGTCGTCGCAATCGAGCGTTGAGGACATCGTGAGGACGTCATGGAGTGTGATCGCCCGTTTCGCCGGCCCGTCATCGACGAATGGCGCGAGCTCCTCGAGGAACGACAGGAGCGTCGCATCCACCCCAGGAAGCTCGCCGCGCTCGATCGCGATCCCGACGAGCATGCTCGCCACGGTCTTCGTGACCGAGCGCGTGTTCCGCAGCGCGTCAGCGTCGCCCTCGAAGAAGCGCTCGTAGACGAGTTGGCCATGCTGCGCCAGGAGCACGCTCGTGATGCGCCGATACGATCCGTCGGCGATCTTCGCGTCGATTGCCTCGAATGCCATGCGCCTCAGGGTAGGGCGTCGTCCGCTGGACAGTATCGGTTCGAACAGGTGTTCACATCAGCCCGTCGGTCTGGTAGAATGGATGTCCAATCGGTTCGTGGGGATGTCAGGTTTCGACAGGGCTCGTGAACCGGGAATCGCAGGTCGAGGCGCCCGCAGGCCTCGTAAAACAGCGGGCAATTGCTAGTAACTGGCAACGATAGTTACGCCCTCGCTGCCTAAACAGCAGTGAGCATCGACGCCGTCCCACCTCCCCGGACGGCGAAGATGTCATCAGGGGAGGTGCGGCGCCGCCGACTCCGGTGAGTGGCGTCAAAGAGCCGAGAGGCATCACCGGATAGCAGGCGAAGCACCCCGCCGGTCGGGGGCCCGTCACGCGAAACCCAAGTTGGCCGGAAATGCCTGTAGGAAGTTCTCGGGGAACGCGTTCTGGACGGGGAGTTCGATTCTCCCCCATCTCCACCAGCACTCATCCGGCGGCGCCCACCCACGCATCGGGCGTTGCCGTCTCGCATGTGTCGGCTATTTGACTCGACGCGCGTCCCGCGGGCGTGCAGAATGTCGCCGCCACGGCCGGCTACGGCCGTGAACTCACACGCCCCCCGGAGGCAGCCCGTCCCGTGCCCGAGCAGCGCCCGACCCCGCGTCCCACGTGAGCCCCAAGTCCGAATCCGCGGACCTGGCCGCGGCACGCAAGAGGATCTCCGAGCTCGAGGCACGCGAAGCGGCGCATGAGCGCTCGGCGCACGTCCAGTCCGCGCTCTACCGCATCGCCGAGACGGCGAGCATCGCAAAGGACATGGCCGCCTTCTATGCCGCCATCCACCAGATCGTCGGCGAGCTGATCTACGCGGACAACTTCTTCATCGCGCTGTACGACGAGGAGCGGCAGCGCATCAACTTCCCGTTCTACCTCGACGAGGTGGACCCGGATATCCCGGATCCGAACGTCTGGGAGCCATTCGGCGAAGGGAACGCCGCCGGGTCCACGGCGTACGTCCTCCGGCACGGACGGCCCGAGCTGATGACGGGCGCGCGCCTCCAGGAGCTCGCGAAGACGGGCGAAGTGAGGATGGTTGGCGCGGAGTCACTCGAGTGGATGGGCGCGCCCCTGAAGTCCGACGAGAAGATCGTCGGCGTCGTGGCCGTCCAGACCTATCGCGAGGACCGCACATACGACCAGGCGGACCTCGACCTCCTCACGTTCGTTGCCCAGCACATCGGCGCCGCCCTGTCTCGGGCACGTGCAATCGAGGAGACCCGCCAGCGCAACCAGGAGCTCGCCCTCGTCAACGAGGTCGGGGCTGCCGTCGCCAGCCAGCTCGAGTTCGACCGGATCATCGACCTCGTTGGCGATCGTCTGCGCACCATCTTCGACGTTCCCTCCCTTGCGGTGATCCTCTACGACGAGAGCACGCGCCTCCTGACGTTCCCCTACTTCATCGAGGTCGGAAAGCGCCTCACGATCGAGCCGTTCGAGCTCGGCCCCGGTCTGACGTCGCGGGTCATCGAGACGGGCGCTCCACTGCGAACGAACACGAGCCAGGAGTCCCAGGAGCTCGGTGCCGTCTTCCTCGGCCTGACCGAGGCTGAGAGCGCGCCGGCCGAGTCATGGCTCGGTGTTCCGATCATGGCCGGCGAACGCGTCCTGGGTGTCGTCAACCTGGATCGGCCCGAGCCGTATGCGTTCAGCGAGTCCGACGAGCGGCTCCTTTCGACCCTCGCCTCAAGCATGGGGGTCGCGCTCGAGAACGCTCGCCTCTTCGACGAGACGAAGCGCCTACTCGCCGAGACGGAGCAGCGGCATGCCGAACTGGCCGTGGTGAACGAGGTCGGCGCGGCACTGGCGCAGCAGCTCGACTTCGAGGCAATCATCGACCTCGTCGGCGACCGCATGCACTCGATGTTCAAGGCCGATGACATGTACATCGGTCTCTACGACCGCGCGAACGGTCTCATCACGTTCCCGTATGAGATGGACGAGGGTCGTCGCATTCACGGTGATCCCATTCCTTTCGGGAAGGGACTCACCTCGGCGGTCATTCGGCAGGCGAAGCCGATGCGCTTCGCCACCTACGCCGACCAGGCAACCGCCGGAGGGTTCGTCGGCACCTACCAGGAGGAGGATGCCGGATCGGTCACGGAGTCGTGGTTGGGCGTGCCGATCATGGCCGGCTCGGATCCTATCGGCGTCATCGTCTTCGGCGACAAGCGGGCGAACGCCTACACCGAGGCGGACGAGCGCCTCCTCTCGACGGTGGCGTCGAGCATGGGCGTCGCGCTCGAGAACGCGCGCCTGTTCGCCGAGACGAACCGGCTGCTGACCGAGACCGACGAGCGGGCCGCCGAGCTCGCGATCATCAACTCGGTCCAGGAGGGCCTGGCCCAGAACCTCGACATGCAGTCGATGTACGACCTCGTCGGCGACAAGATCCAGGAGATCTTCGACGCCCAGGTCGTCGACATCGGCATCGTGGATCCGGCGGACGGGCTCATCCACTATCCGTACACGATCGAGCGCGGGAAGCGCTTCGAGGACGTCCCCGTCGCTGTGGAGGGCGGCCCGCGCGGCCTGGTAATGGGCACACGTCAGCCGTACCTGGTCAACCGCGACATGCGCGGCGATGCCGAAAGCCGGGGCTGGGAGTTCAACATCCCGGTCGGTGAGGAGCCGAAGTCGGCCCTCTGGGTGCCACTCGTGGTCGGCGACGAGGCTCGCGGCGTCATCTCGCTTCAGAACCTTGACCGCGAAGACGCCTTCGGCGAGCAGGACGTCCGCCTGCTCAGCACGCTCGCGGCCAGCCTCAGCGTCGCCCTCGAGAACGCCCGGCTCTTCGATGAGACGAAGCGCCTTCTCACCGAGACCGATGAGCGCGCCGCCGAGCTGGCGATCATCAACTCGGTCCAGGAGGGTCTTGCCCAGAACCTGGACATGCAGTCGATGTACGACCTGGTCGGGGACAAGATCCGCGAGATCTTCGACGCCCAGGTCGTCGACATCGGGATCCTCGACCCCGACGGCAAGACCGTCCACTACCCGTACACGATCGAGCGCGGCGTCCGATTCCCCGACGAGCCCACGATCCTCGGCAGCTCACCCCTCATGCGCGAGATCATCCGTGAGCGGCGGGCCCTGCTGTGGAACGACGTCATCGCCTGGCAGGCGGAGCACGGTGAGGTGCCGGTCATCCAGGGCGAGCCCGCCCTCTCCGTCCTCATCGCGCCGCTCATGAGCGGCGGGGAGGTCCGCGGCCGCATCTCGCTCCAGAACCTGGATCGCAGAGACGCCTTTACCGAAGCCGACCAGCGGCTCCTCTCCACGCTGGCCGGTAGCCTCAGCGTGGCGCTGGAGAGCGCGCGGCTGTTCGACGAGACCAAGCGGCTCCTGGCGGAGACGGACGAGCGCGCCGCCGAGCTCGCGATCATCAACAGCGTCCAGCAGAGCCTCGCGCAGAACCTCGACATGCAGTCGATGTACGACCTCGTCGGCAACAAGATCCAGGAGATCTTCGACGCCCAGGTCGTCCTGATCTCGCAGTTCGACCTCGCGGCGAACACGATGATGTTCCGCTTCGGAATTGAGCGGGGGAGGCGGCTTGAAAGCCCGGTATCGCCGATCAGCTCGTTTTCGAGGCTTCTCATCGACGAGCGCGAGCCAATCGTCATCCACGAGGATCTCCCCGGATGGCTCGCCGCCCGCGGTCTCGAGGTCGTGATCGTGGGCGAGCTGCCGAAGTCGATGGCCATCGCCCCGCTCATCGCCGGGGACCAGGTACGCGGAGCGATCTCGATCCAGAACGTCGATCGCGAGCATGCCTTCACCGACGCGAACGTTCGACTGCTCACGACCCTTGCCGGCAGCCTCAGCGTTGCGCTCGAGAACGCCCGGCTGTTCGACGAGACGCGCCGCCTCCTCTCCGAGACCGACCGTCGGGCCGCGGAGCTGGCCATCGTGAACAGCGTCCAGCGTGCCCTTGCGGCCGAGCTTGACGTTCAGGCGATGTACGAGCTCGTCGGGGAGCGCGCGCAGGGCGTCTTCGACGCGCAGGTCGTAGACATCTCGATCTTCGACCGCGAGAACGGCACGATGCAGGCGGCCTACAGCGTCGAGCGCGGCATCCGCGCCGTGGACGAGCCGCGCCCCATCATCGGCTTTCGCAAGAGGGTGATGGAGACCGGCGAGCCGATTCTCGTGACCCACGACCTCCGCGCACGGGCCGCGGAGGTGGGCCAGATGGCGCAGATCCGGGGCGAGCCCGCCCAGTCCGCCATCTTCGCCCCGCTCGCCGTGGGCGACGAGATGATGGGCGTCATCTCGCTCCAGAACCTCGACCGCGAGTACGCCTTCACCGATGCCGACGTCTCGCTGCTCACCACCATCGCCGCCAGCCTGAGCGTCGCGCTGCGTACCGGACGGCTCATCGACGAGACCCGCCAGCGCGTCGCCGAGCTCGGCACGATCAACTCGGTCGGCGAGGCGCTCACCCGCCAGGTCGACCTCGCGCCGCTCATCGAGCTCGTCGGCGAGAAGACCCAGAAGGCGTTCAGTGCGGACATCGCGTACGTGGCCCTGGTCGACGAGGAGCGCGGCCTGATCGAGTTCCCGTACTACGTCGAGAACGGCGCGCATCCGGCGCAGGAGCCGATGAGGATTGGCGAGGGGCTGACCTCGAAGGTGCTCGAGCGTCGCAGGCCGATGCTCCTGAACCGCGCCGAGGACTGGGACGCGCTCGGCGAGCGCGGCCGCGGGACGCTGGCGCGCTCCTGGCTGGGCGTCCCGATCTTCGCCGCGGACCGCGCCGTGGGCGTCATCAGCATCCAGAGCACGAAGCAGGAGGGACGCTTCGGCGAGGCCGACGAACGACTCCTGTCTACTATCGCCGCGAACGTCGGCGTCGCGCTCCAGAATGCGCGCCTCTACGACGAGACCCGACGCCGTGCGAACGAGATGGCGGCGCTGGCGGAGGTCGGTCGCGAGATGTCGGCGACGCTCGAGGTGACGAACGTCCTCGAGCTGATCGCGGACCGTGCCCGGACGATGCTCGGCGGGGACACGAGTGCCGTCTACCTGCCCAGCGAGGATGGCGAGCAGTTCCGGGCCGTGGTCGCGACCGGCAGGCTCGTGAGGGAGGTCAAGGCCGACCCGGTAAACCGCGGGGAGGGGATCATCGGCGACATCGCCGTCACCGGGAAGGCGGAGGTCATCAACCAGGCCGACCCGCGCGCGGGGCGGGTCGAGGGCACCGCCGAGGAGGAGGATCGGCTCATGGCGGCACCTCTCCTCATCCGTGGTGACGTCGCCGGCGTCCTCGTCGTCTGGCGGCGTGAAGAGGACCAGGCGTTCACCGGCGCCGACCTCAGCTTCCTCGACGGCCTCTCGCAGCAGGCGGCGATCGCGCTGGAGAACGCCCGCCTCTTCACGGAGGCGCAGGAGTCGCGCCACGCCGCGGAGCAGGCAAACGAGGCGAAGAGCAGCTTCCTCGCCGCGATGAGCCACGAGATCCCGACGCCGCTCAACGCGGTCATCGGCATGAGCGGGCTGCTCCTCGACACCCCGCTCGAGGACGAGCAGCGCGAGTTCGCCGAGACGATTCGGACCTCCGGCGACGCCCTCCTCACGATCATCAACGACGTCCTCGACTTCTCGAAGATCGAGGCGGGCCGGGTCGACCTCGAGGCCGCCCCGTTCATCCTGCGCGAGGCGATCGAGGCCTCCCTCGACATCCTCGCGCCGTCGGCGGCCAAGAAGGGCATCGAGCTCGTCTACGCGGTCGACGAGGATCTGCCCATCGCGCTCGTCGGGGACGCGGGACGCCTGCGCCAGATGATGCTCAACCTGCTCTCGAACGCGGTGAAGTTCACCGAGGCCGGTGAGGTCGTCGTCACGGTCGCCGGCTCGCAGATC
>DASUFJ010000026.1:0-22270 GCA_036274575.1 Candidatus Limnocylindria bacterium | reverse complement strand
GACGGAGCAGATCGAGCTGCGCACGACCGATCCGCAGGGAGCGGTGACCGAGCAGCCGGAGGGCTAGCGGCGGGCTAGGCCGTGCGGCGCTCGTGGAGCGGCGTCACGTCCTCCGCGAAGTGGCAGGCGCTCATGTGCCCGTCACCCACGTCCCGAAGCGGCGGCTCCTCGGTCTTGCAGATCTCCTGCGCCATGGGACACCGCGTGTGGAAGCGGCAGCCGGACGGCGGGTTGGCGGGAGAGGGGAGGTCGCCCTTGAGGACGATGCGCTCGCGGCGGACGGTCGGGTCCGGGATCGGGATGGCCGACAGCAGGGCCTTCGTGTACGGGTGCTTCGGATTCTCGTAGAGCTGGTCGGAGTCGGCGAGCTCCATGAGCTTGCCGAGGTACATGACCCCGACCCGGCTGGAGAGGTGCCGCACGACGGCCAGGTTGTGCGCGATGAAGAGATACGTGAGCTGGAACTCGTCCTGGAGGTCGCTCAGCAGGTTGAGGACCTGCGATTGGATGCTCACGTCCAGGGCGCTCACCGGCTCGTCGCAGACGATGAACTTCGGCCGCAGGGCGAGGGCCCGCGCGATGCCGATGCGCTGGCGCTGTCCGCCGGAGAACTCGTGCGGATAGCGATGGATGTGCTGCTGGTTGAGGCCCACGCGCTTGAGGAGGTCGCGCACCGCGGACTCGCGCTCGCGCTTGTTCGTCATGCCGTGGACGAAGAGCCCCTCGCCGACGATCTCGCCGACGCTCATGCGCGGGTTGAGACTGGCGTACGGGTCCTGGAAGACGACCTGGATGTCGCGGCGCGCCGCCTTCAGCTGGCGGGCGTTGAGGTCGAACAGCGGCTTGCCCTCGAACGTCACCGTGCCCGACGTCGGCGGAATGAGTCGCAGGATGACTTTCCCGAGCGTCGTCTTTCCGCAGCCCGACTCTCCGACCAGGCCGAGCGTCTCTCCCTCCTTGACCGTGAAGCTGACTCCGTCGACGGCACGGACGGCGCCGAGCTTGCTGACCCCCAGCAGCCCACCGCGGATGTCGAAGTGCTTGACGAGGTCCTCGACCTGGAGCAGCGGTGCGCCGGCGAGTCCGCCACGTGCCGCGGTTCGTTGCTCGCTCGTCTGGCCGCCGCTTGTCTGGGACCCTGCCTCCTCGTCCGCAGGGGCGACGGTCGTCTGCTCGGTCACGCCGGAGGACGCCTGGCTCGTCACTGGACGACCTCGGCCGGCTCAGTCTGGGTGGTGAACGTCTGCTCCACCGGCTCGGTCGTCAGCTGCGCCGATGCCGACACGGCCTCCTCGCCGCTCGCATCCGCGCCGACGTCCGGTGCCTCGCCGGCGGGCGTGAGCCAGCAGCGGCTGGTGTGCCCGTCGCCGATGTGCTGGAAGGGCGGCGCGACGTCGCACACCGGCATCCGGTACGGGCAGCGGCGCTTGAAGAGGCAGCCGCTCGGCAGGTTGTACGGCGATGGCACGGTGCCCTTGATCACCTCGAGACGGTCGACGCGCTCGTCGAGGCGGGGTATGGAGCTGAGGAGGCCCTTCGTATAGGGATGGTGCGGGTTGCCGAAGATCGTGCGCACGTCGCCACGCTCGACCACCTTGCCGGCGTACATGACCACCACCTCGTCCGCCATCTCGGCCACGACGCCCAGGTCGTGGGTGATGAGCATGATCGCCATCCGGTTCCGCTCGCGCAGGTCGCGCATGACCTCCAGGATCTGAGCCTGGATCGTCACGTCCAGCGCGGTGGTCGGCTCGTCGGCGATGAGCAGGTCCGGATCGGTGGAGAGTGCCATGGCGATCATCACCCGCTGCCGCATGCCGCCCGACAGCTGGTGGGGGTACTCGTGCGCGCGCCGCTTCGCGTCCGGAATCCCGACGACGGACAGCATCTCGATCGCGCGATCCATGCCCTCGCGAGAGCTGGCCGACGTGTGCTGCTGGACCGCCTCGCTGATCTGCTCGCCGCAGGTGAAGACCGGGTTCAGGCTGGTCATCGGCTCCTGGAAGATCATGCTCACCTGGTCGCCGCGAATGTCGCGGACCTCCTCATCGGAGGCCTTGAGCATGTCGTCGCCGTTCAGGAAGATCTCGCCGGCGACGATCCGGCCGGGTCGCTCGATGAGGCGCATGACCGAGAGGCTGGTGATGCTCTTCCCGCAGCCCGACTCTCCCACGACGCCCAACGTCTGGCCGTGGCCGATCTCGAACGACACCCCGTCGACGGCCTTGACGGTGCCGTCCTGCGTGAAGAAATGGGTTTTCAGGCCCTTGATCTCGAGGAGAGGGCCGACGGATCGCGCGGGTGCTGTCATGCCTGCTCGACTCGCTGGCGCGGGTCGAGTGCGTCACGCATGCCGTCGCCGAGGAAGTTCGCGGAGAGGACGATGAGGATGAGCACCACGCTCGGGAAGAGGACGAGGTACGGCTCGCGATTGAGGTACTCGAACGCGACGTTGAGGAGCGTCCCGAGGCTCGCCTGGTCGGCGCTGATGCCGAAGCCCAGGAAGCTGAGCGCGGCCTCGAGGACGACGGAGTCGGCGACGCCCAGGCTGGCGGCGACGATGATGGGAGCCATCGCGGGCGGAAGCATGTGGCGGCCGATGATGCGCCTGGGGCTGGCGCCGAGCGCCCGAGCGGCCTGGACGTAGTCCGCCTCCCGCAGCGAGAGGAACTCCGCGCGCACGAGGCGCGCCGCCAGCGTCCAGCTGGTGATGCCGATGGCCAGGATGATCGACCAGATGCTCGCCCCCCAGAAGGCAACGAAGGCGATGATGATGAAGAGGCCGGGCAGGGCCAGGGCGATGTCGACGACGCGCATCAGGATGTTGTCGACCCAGCCACCGGCGAAGCCGGCCACGCTGCCGATGGTGACTCCGATGATGACGATGATGAGCACCGCCGCGAAGCCGATCATCAGCGACGTCCCAGTGGCGGCCATGAGCAGGCCGAAGATGTTGTACCCGGTGCGCGAGTAGCCGAGGAGCGCCAGCGTCAGCTCGCCCTGGTCGTTGAAGATCTCGGGCGGCGCGAAGCTGCGGCTGGCGCTCACACTGACCGTGTCGCCGGCGATGGCGGGCACGACCAGCGAGAGCACGATGAGCGTGGCGAGCGTGATCGCCCCCGCCACCGCCAGCCGATGGCGGAAGAAGCGCTGCCGGGCGAGCTGCCAGTAGCTCCGGACCTCGGTCCGGTCGATGTCCTCCGTATCCTCGAACTGAGCCTGCCTGACATCGAAGGTCGTGTCGGCCATGAGTCGCGGCTCCTAGTACTTGATCCGGGGATCGACGACCCCGTACAGGATGTCGGCAATGAGGTTGCCGAGGACCACGGCAATGCCACCGAGCAGAACGAATGCCATGACCACCGGGTAGTCACGTTCGCCCACCGCCTGGAGGCCGAGCGAGCCCAGTCCCGGCCACGAGAAGATCGCCTCGGTGATCGCCGCGCCGGCGATGAGGCTCGGCAGCGACAGCCCGAACAGCGTGACGACCGGAATGAGGGCGTTGCGCAGGGCGTGCCGGAAGTTGACCCGGCTCGACCCGAGGCCCTTCGCCTTCGCGGTCCGGATGTAGTCCTGGTGCAGCACCTCGAGCATCGTGGCGCGCACGTATCTCGACCATCCGGCAATGCTCTGGATGGAGAGGCTCGCGACCGGCAGCACCATGTGCCACGCGATGTCGAGCGGATCACCCTCGCTCCGCAGGCTGCTCGTCATGCCGCGGAACGGGAAGATCCCGGTCCACACGGCACCGATGTACAGAAGGTAGGTGCCGATGACGAAGGACGGCATCGCGTAGCCGATGGTCGCGAACGTCGTCACGACCTTGTCGGCCACGCTGTACTGCCTGATCGCGGCGAGCATGCCCAGTGGGACGGCGACGATGACGGTGATCGCCAGCGCGCTGCCCATGAGCAGGAGGGTCGCCGGCGCGCGCTCCATGATCAGCTCGAGGACGGGTCGCCGATGGGTGATGCTGATGCCCCAGGCCAGCGGGTCCCAGACCTGGACGTAGTGGGTGATCCAGCCCACGAACTGCTCGAACAGTGGCTTGTCGAGCCCGTAGATCTCCCTCAGCTTTTCGAGGACCTCGGGTCGGACGTTGGGCGTGAGGAAGCGCCCCAGGGGATCCCCCGGGGCGAGGTACACGAGCAGGAATGAGATCAGCGCGACGCCGAACAGGATCGGGATGGAGAGGATGAGGCGGCGGATGATGTAGGTGAGCATTCGCGTCGATCTCGTTTCTGCCCCTGTCCGGGGCCCCTTCTATTCGAATGGCTCGGAAAAGGCGGAACGTCGGGCGGGCGACCTCAATGGCGAGGCCACCCGCCCCTGGTGAGTCCGAGATGAGGCGGCCGGCGTGGCCGCCCCCCTCGGTGTGTCCGTTACTCCCCGGCGGCCTTCGCCAGGTGCTCTCGCCTCCAGCCCCACAGCGGGGAGGTGAGCTCGAGCGGACCGTCGTCGTACTGCATGCCGGCGGACAGGCCATCGGCATTCACGTTCGACCACCCGAACAGGTACGGCTGCAGCTCCTGCATCCGCGCCTGGTACTGACGGTAGATCTCGGTGCGTGCCGCCTGATCGGAGGTGGCGAGGCCATCCTCGATCAGCTGGTCGATCTCGTCGTCCTGCAGGCAGACGTAGTTGTAGAGGTCCGGCTGTTCCTCGCTCGTGCATTGCGAGCTGTGGAAGAGTGCGAACGGGTCAGGATCGACACCGACGCCCCATCCACCGAAGTACGCAGACCACGGCTCTTCCTGGCCGGGCGGAATGTGCGGGTAGCTCAACGCCGGGATCAGGACGGTCTGGAAGTCAGCCGCCTCGACCTGGATGTCGATGCCGCACTCGGCCACCTGCTCGGCGAGCAGGTTCATGAAGTCGACCCGGTCCTGCTGACCGGCGCGAACGAGCACGAGGGCCGAGAGCGGATTGCCGTCCTCGTTCTCGTAGATGCCCGTCTCATCGTTCATCGTCCACGTGTGGACCGTGGCGCTCTCGATGAGCTCCTTGGCATGGTCGGTGTCACGCTCGACCGGCTTCAGATCCGGGTCGAACGCCCACGAGGCCGGCGGGATGTCGGACTCGATCGGCACACCGTTTCCATCGGTCGCGATCTCGACGAGGTTCGGCTTGTCGACGCAGAACTGGACCGCCTGCCGCAGGTTCTGGTCGAAGAAGAACCCTTGGAACTCAGAGCCGTCCGCAAGAGTCGTGGACTCGTGCATGTTGTACTGGAGGTCGTAGTTGCCGAAGTCGTTGTACTCGGCCAGCTGAACGCTGCCGTCCTCGACGGCGCTGGCGACGGCCGCGCGAGCGTCCGGCGTCATGTCGTTCACCCAGTCGAGCTCACCGGCCGCGAGCGCGTTCGCCGCGGTCGCCACGTCGGTGAAGATCGGCATCTCGATCGTCTGCGTGACCGGTTCGCCGTTCCAGTAGTCGGCGAATGCCGTCAGCACGCAGCCCTCGAGGCTGCAGGAATCGAGCTGGTACGGGCCCGAGCCGACGGGTTCCTTGTTGAAGCTGAGCAGCTGGTACGCGGCAGCGACCGCATCGATGCCCGTGGAGGCGAGGCTATCGGCCACGCTCCCCAGCGGAGTCATCAGGTCGGCGGCCCAGGCGCACTCGCCGGTGTCGGTCTCATCGACGTCGGCGGTCTCCGGATCGTCCTCGATCACGAAGTCCTCGAGCGCGCTGTGGTCGACATTGGCACCGTCGAGAATCTCGACGGCGGCTTCGGCGGCGGTCTGGCAGGCAGCCGGATCGTCGCCGGCGGTCGAGGTGGTCTCGAGCTCGTCGACGGCAGCCTGGACGTCTTCGGCGCTCAGGTCTCCGGTTCCGCCGGTGTACTCCTCGTACGCCGCCTCGATCACGGCCTTCGACTCGATGCCGATGCTCGGCAGGACGACCGTGGCGAATGGAGCGTACGGGTCGATCAGGGTGAACTGAACGGTCGAGTCGTCGACGGCCTCCACCGACTCCAGGAACGGAGCCAGGCAGACCGACGGGTTGAACGTGCAGTTCTCGCTGATCGCCAGCTGATACGTGTACACCACGTCGTCCACGGTGATGGGATCACCGTTGTGGAAGAACGCGTTGTCGACGATTCCGCAGGTCCACGTGATCTCGTCCTCGCTGACCTCGCAGAGGTCGGAGGCGAGCTGTGGCACCGGCGTCAGGGTGTCGTCGAGCGTGTACAGGAAGTCATAGATGAGGGCCGTGATGCGGCCCGTCGGAACGTCAGTGTTGGCGTTCGACATGTTGCCGACCTGCGCATCCAGCGCCATTGTGATCGTGTCGGCGAATTCTCCGGTGCCACCCGTGGCGCCGGCAGAACCCCCGGGCGTGGATGCCCCGGGGCTCCCCGAGGTGCCCGGGCTGCCACAAGCAGCCAACACGAGCGCCCCGACGAAGAGGAATGCAAGGGCATTCCACTTGGTCCGTCTCATTAACTCCCTCCAGTGGATGGGGATGGGGAACGGTGTGCGGGACCACGACGGACGCGCTCGGTGCGGCGCCCGGCCCGACCGGCCGTAGATTATATCTGCCTGTCCACCTCCTTGCGTCGGTCGCAGTCGCGGAACGGTAGCAGATGTCTCGGGCGGTTCCAGCGTCGAGCAGCGTGACGCCGTTCGCGAGGCAGACGACAACTGCCCCGCGGTTGGCCCGTTTCACTGAATAGGGCTCGAGTGGCCGGAAGGTTCAACTCGCAGGGCTGGGTCCACGACCGGAACGAGGACCCGGTGCCCGCTCGCGGTCGTCGCCTCCTCGATGGGCACCCCGAACGCGCGAGCGGCGGCAGCGGCCGTCATCGGCTCGGCGCGCGACCCCGCCGCCTCGAGACGTCCGTCGCGTATCAGGAGCGCTCGATCCGCGAACGAGGTCGCGAGATTCAGGTCGTGGAGGACCGCGACGACCGTGAGCCGGCGGAGCGCGCGCAGGCCTGCCAGGAGCGCGATGAGCCCCAGCTGGTGGGCGAGGTCGAGGTGCAGCGTGGGCTCGTCCAGGAGGAGCAGCTCCGGCTCCTGCGCGAGTGCGAGCGCGAGAAGCACACGCTGACGCTCGCCGCCCGACAGCTGGGTCACCGGCCGACCTGCAAGCTCGTCGGCGTCGACATCGCGCAGCGCCGCGGCGACGGCAGCCGTATCGGCCGTCTCCGCGCCGAAGAGGCTCCGGGCGTGAGGGATGCGGCCAAGCGCGACGACCTCCGCGACCGTCATGCCCACCGGCAGCTCGCTCGTCTGCGGCAGCACGGCGATGCGGCGGGCGATCTCGCGCCGCGACCACACGGCGCTCGGACGGCCGAAGAGCTCGACGCTCCCCGAAAGCGGGACGAGGGTACCGGCCACGATCCGGAGCAGGGTCGTCTTCCCCGATCCGTTCGCACCGATGAGCGCCACCATCTCCCCGGCGCCGAGCTCGAGATCGACCCCGTCCAGCACCCGGGTGTCGCCGAAGCCGGCGATGACGCCGCGCAGCTGGACGACCGATGCTTCCCGATCAGGCATGGAGGGCCACCGACCTCCGCAGCAGCCAGAGGAAGAACGGTGCGCCGATGAGCGCGGTGACGATCCCGACCGGGATGCCGCCGGCCAGGCGGGCGGCCGCGTCGGCGGCGACGAGAAGCGCCGACCCGTAGACCATGCTGGCCGGCAGGAGCAGCCGATGGTCGGGCCCGAACGCGAGGCGCAGGAGGTGCGGGACCACCAGGCCGACGAAGCCGATCGTTCCCGAGATGGCCACCCCGGCCGAGGTGGCGAGCGCCGCGAGCGCGGTGAGCACCCGCTTCTCGCGCTCGATGTCGACCCCCAGGTGGGCGGCCGCGGGTTCGCCGAGCAGCAGCGCATTGAGGGTTCGCCAGCGGAGGAGGATGAGCCCGAAGCTCACCACGATCAGCGGCCCGGCAACCGCGATCCGCGGCCACGACGCTCCCGCCAGCGAGCCGAGGAGCCAGCTGACGACCGCGGCCAGCCGATCGCCGGAGACGAACATGAGGAGGGCGACGCCCGCGGCCAGGAGCGATGAGACGGCGTAGCCCGCCAGGAGCAGTGTGACGACCGGGGTCCCACCCTGGCTGCGCGCGATGGAGTAGACGACGAGGACCGCGGCGAGGCCCCCGACGAAGGCGAGGAGCTGGACGAGGCCGATCCCGAGCCAGGCACCCGCGATGACGAAGGGCAGCGCCGCGGGCAGGATGAGCGCGGCGACGGCGCCGAGGGAGGCGCCCGCGGCGGTGCCGATGACGTACGGATCGGCCATCGGGTTGCGCAGGACCGCCTGGAAGACGGCCCCGGCGCACGCGAGCCCGGCTCCGACGACGATCCCCGCCACGACCCGCGGGAGCCGCAGCTCCCACACGATCGTCTCGGCCGATGACGGCCAGGTCACGCTGCCGATGCCGGCGACACGGTGCGCGACGATGGCCACCGCATCTCCCGGCGCCACGTCCGTCGTCCCGACCGCCACCGCGGCGACGGCGACGGCGACGAGGAGGAGGGCGCCGCCGCCGAGGACCAGCGTCGTCCGGCCCAGGCTGGGCCCGAGGACGAGCGGTCGGGCGGCGACGGTGGCGCGCATCGGTCAGTCCGCCAGGTCCGGATGGATGGCGCGAGCCAGCGCCTCGAGGCCCTCGACGAGCCGAGGGCCTGGCCGAGTGGTGACGATGTCGTCGAGATACGGGACGATCTCGCCCTCGCGCACGGCCGTCAGGTCCTCCCATCCGGGTCGGGCGGCAACGGTCTCGAGCGCCTTCTCCGGGTCGGAGAGGTTCGGGTCGTACGAGGCGCTGCCGAGGAGGATGAGCTGCGGGTCGGCGGCCACGAGTCCCTCGACGTCGAGCAGGCCCTGGGCGTCGCCGATCACCGGCTCCCCGCCGGCGAGGTCGATGAGCGAGGCCAGGAACGAGCCGTCGCCGGCGGTGTACATCGAGCCCTCCGAGTAGAAGACCTCGTACAGGGTGCGCGGTCGATCGGCGTCGGCGACCTGCTCGACCACGTCGTCGACCCGCTCCTGCATGCCGGCGACGACGTGACCCGCCTCATCGCTGGCGTCGAGCGCCTCGCCAATGAGCTCGATGTCGCCGTAGACCTCGTCGAGCGTCTCCGGATAGATCACGAGGATCGTGAGGTCGAGGTCCGCGAGCTGCTGGATGACGGTCGACGGCGTGATCTCGTTGCCGGCGGCGAGGACGAGATCTGGCTCGGCCGCGACGACGCGCTCGACGTCGACCTGGGCCTGGATGACGACGTCGTCGACGTCGGCGACCTCCGGCGGGTAGTCGTCGAAGTCGGTGACACCGACCAGCCGGTCGCAGGCGCCGACGGCGCAGACGATCTCGGTGTTCGAAGGCGCAAGGCTGACGATCCGCCGCGGCGCGCCGTCGATCGTGACCTCGCGGCCGGCGTCGTCGGTGAGGGTCAGCGGGTAGGCCGCGACAGTGGGCTCCACGGTGGCGACCGTGGGAGGTGGGGCGTCAGAGGGGCTCGGGCTCGCGGCCGGAGCGGCGCACGCGGCGAGCAACAGGAGGAGGAGAAGCGGGCGGGCGCGGAGAGCCATGGGTGATGCCGTTCCCTTTCACACGAGGGTGGTGACATCGCGAGTGGGCTGGTCGACCTGGCTCCCGTCCGACCCGGTGGATCGGCGCGGATACAGTAGCGGGACTGCGCCGGCCTCTCACCGGCTTCGCCATTTGCCCGTCCGCCTTTCGGGGACGGCACCCATCGCTGCGTCTTCGGTTGACGCGGCCGATCGTAGCACCGCGCGCGCTGCGTGGTCAGCCGGCGCGCTCGACCTCGCCGAGGATCTCGGAGGCGGCGCGGTCACGGTCCTCACCGCTGCGAGTCGTGAGGTAGGCATCCGTCGCGCCCTGGCGCAGGTGGATTGCCGGCGCGCTTCGTGCGACCCGATACAGCCGGCCGACGTCGACCCTCGCGTCCGTGCCGTCACGGCCGAAAGCCACCATCGCGGACTGGTCGCGCTCGTGGAGGACGAGCCGGTCGGACTCGCCGGCCGCATCCGCGACGAACCGCGCCTCCGCCTCCTGCCGCGACAGGTCGCGCGGCAGGAGACCGTAGCGCCACATCCGCAGCGCCAGGTCGGGCATCGAGAGGCGCTCGAGCGCGCCCGGGCTGCGCGTCAGGCTGATCGCCGCTCGGCCCTGGTCCAGGCGCCCGCTGATCTCCAGGTCGATCCCATCCCCGGGCTCCAGGGTGCGGGCCGGCCCCGGCGCGGCCGAGCGGCCGAATACCGGGTAGCCTGCCAGGAGGCTGGCGAGGAGGAAGAGGGCTGCGCCGGCGAAAAGGATCGTCGGCGTCCACGACGCCGGCACGGTGATCGGAGGCCGGCGGCCGGCGGAGAAGGCCCGCTCGGTCGGCACGTCGGCCTGGATCGATGCGAACCACTCTGAGTCGAGGACCGGCGCCAGGTCGAAGGTGTCGCGCTGGTAGAGCCCCTGGAGGCGAGCCGGGATGGCGCTGGGCGGATGCGGCGAGCGAAGGACGATGGCCGCGGCGCCTTCCGGATCGGCGAAGTAGTACCACCACGCCGCATCCGGGCCGTCACACGAGTCGGTCGCGCAGGCGGCGTAGGTCGCCGGCGAGACGACCCGCCCGGTGACGATCACCTCGCTCCCCGCCTCCGCGTCGCCGAGCTGGGACGGGACGAGCGCCTCGTTCGCGCCGCCGCCGGCCCCCGTCTCGTCGAGATACCGGCTGCTCTCCAGCGAGAATCCGGAGGGCAGGGCGCCGAGCGCGTCGGCAGCCCCGGCGACGGCGGCCTCGTCGTCGGTCAGCGTCGCCGTCACGGTGCGGACCCGAAAGAAGGTGTCGTTCAACGGGCTTCGAACGAGGAGGCCGACCTCCGGATCGTCGGGATCGCGGGCGAGGTAGAAGAACGTTCCCGCATCGGCCGCGATCTCCAGGTGGGTCGCGTCCAGGAGCGCGTCGAACTCGAACCAGATGCTCCCCAGGTCCGCCTCGTCCCGGTTCGCGACGTCGGTCAGCGTCGTCTCCTGCACGTCGGGCCGGGACGCGAGGATGGCGGCCGTGTCGCGCGCGCTGACGACGGCGGCGACCGTGAACAGCACGACGAGCAGCGGGACGGCGAAGCGCGCGAGCCAGCGCAGCCCGACGAAGCTGAGGACCGATCCGACGAACTGGCGAATGCCGTATGCGATCGAGCCGAGCAGGGCCCGGAGATGGTGGATCATGGACGCCGGCGCCCGCCACGCCGCCGACCGGCGACGTCCGGTCGGCGGACCCCGACAGTAGAGGCGGACCTACGCCGGTACGGGCTCCTCCTGGGGCGTCTCCACGTGGCCATAGAGGGCCGTCTCGCGCGTCGCGTCGGTCAGCATCGGATCGAGCATCTTCTGGATCGCCAGCGTGTGCGTACAGCCGCCGGCCGACTCGAAGAGGTGGCAGTCGCAATGCCACGCATCGGCGTCGAGGGTGACGATGTGGGTGCCGTTGTCACCGGCGAAGCTGGCGCGGAACGATTGGACCTTCACCCGGTCCGGCTCGTGCGCATATCGCATCGCCTTCTCGACCTTGCCGATCATGCTCGAATGCACGTCGCGGGTACCTCCATCGGCGCCGGTTGGCTCCCCGGCGCCCTACTTACGTGGCGCCGGTCGGGTCTGTTCCGGTGGCCCGGGCCAGCCGCTCCTTGAGCATCGCGAGCAGTGTAACCGGCGTCGGGTCGGTCTGGTAGAGGATGGCGAGATAGACGCTCATCAGATCGCCGTGGGCGACGGTCGCGAGGACCTTCGCCAGCGCCGAACGCCCCTCGGCCCACACTTCCGAGCGGTTCGTGGCCCGCTCACCCAGGAGCTCCTCGACGACCCGATAGCGCTCCGCCAGCGCCGGCGGCTCGGCCGGGTCTCGCAGCTGGATGACATACAGAGCGTCCGACTGCTCGCGCGGGTTGAGGCTGCCCTCGATCGCGTTGTGGTTGGCCTCCGGCATCGGCTCCCACGCGGCCCACGCCTTGGCGTTCTCGTTGAGCTGGGTCTTCCAGCGGTGCGCCACCGCGGCCATCGGCCCGTGCCCGTAGATGACCGGGATGCGGCCGAAGACCGACCAGGCC
Organism: Candidatus Limnocylindria bacterium; assembly: GCA_036274575.1. Taxonomy (GTDB): domain Bacteria; phylum Chloroflexota; class Limnocylindria; order QHBO01; family QHBO01; genus JACDBZ01. The sequence goes on along the minus strand of DASUFJ010000026.1, from coordinate 10,192 downwards.
AGCTGCTTCGCCGGGTTGGCATCGGTCTCGACCGATGGCCCCAGTCGCTCGAGCAGCGACTCGAGCGTGGCGACCGCCGGACCGATGTCGTCCGGAGCGTCGATGAGGCCGAGGCGCGACAGCAGCTCGTGGACGAGCCCGACGCCGAAGCCGATCGCGGCCCTTGGCTGACCGCCCAGGCGGTACTGGAGCAGCGGGACTCCCGCCTCGGTGGCACCGGTCGCCAGGCCGCCACCGGTGGTGATCGTCACCAGCGGCAGTCCGCGCTCCCGGGCAAGCCTGAATCCGGAGAGGGTCTCGGCCGTCTCTCCCGAGTGGCTGGCGGCGACGACCAGCGTTCGCGGACCGATCCCTCCGGGGAGCCCGTAGTCGCGGTGGATGACGAGCGGCACGCGCAGCCGGTCCCCCGCCGCGGCTGCGACGAGCTCGGCGCCGATGGCCGATCCGCCCATGGCGAGCACGATCACGGCGTCCACGTCTCGCAGCCGGTCGGGCAGCTCGACCGCTGCAGCCACGCGCCGCGCCTGCGCCAGCTGGCGTGGCATCTCCGCCACGCGGCCGAGCATGTCCTCGGGGTCGATCCGCCTCAGCGTGTCCGGGTCGTCGAGGGTGATCGCCTCCTCGAACAGCGGCGGCCGATCGCCCTCGCCGTCGTCGCCCGGCTCGGGTCCGCCGGGCTCCTCGTCGGGGTTCTTGTAGCCGAAGAAGTCGCGGGCATCCATCAGCGGTGATCTATCACGACGCGGCGGCCGCCGCCCTCGGACGCTCGGCGCCCGCGATGCGACGACCCTCGGCCAGCAGCTCCTCGACGTCCTCCGGCGAGCGCGCCTCCGAGTACACCCGCAGGAGCGCCTCGGTGCCGCTGAATCGGATGAGGAGCCACGACCCGTCGGCGCGGTAGAACTTGAAGCCGTCGTTCGTCCCGAGTGCCATCCGCTCCACGACTTCCTGGCCGGCAAGGCTGGTCGGCGCCTCCTCGGCGAGCCGCGCCAGCGTATCGGCCTTGATCGCGTCGTACCCCTCCCGCGCGAAACGGATGTCGATCCGGTTGTAGTAGGAGGGGCCGGCCAAAGCCTGGAGCTCGGCGAGGACCTCCGACGCCTTGGTGCCCTTCGTGAGCCACAGGTCCAGGAGGAAGAGCCCGGATGCCAGGCCGTCGCGCTCCGGGATGTGCATGCCGAAGCCGAAGCCGCCCGACTCCTCGCCACCGATGACGGCGTTCGTCTCCGTCATCTTGGGACCCACGAACTTGAAGCCCACGCCGGTCTCGTAGGCCTGCGTCCCGTAGATCTCGGCGAGCCGTTTGGCCATGCTCGTGGTGGTGACGGTGTACACGGCCGGCCCGACCTGGGCGCGGACCTCGAGGAGGTACCAGTACAGCAGGCCGAAGACCTGGAGCTGGTTGACGAAGACGCCCTCCTCGGTCGCCATGCCGACGCGGTCCGCATCGCCGTCGAACGCGATGCCGATGTCGCCGCGCCAGCGCGGGATCTCGCCCAGCCACTCGTCGACGTTTGGGCGGATCGGCTCCGGGTTCACGCCGCCGAAGTACGGGTTGCGCTCGGTGTGCAGCTCGCGAATCGTGAGCCGGCCGTCACCGAGGAGACGGGTGTACCAGCCGGCACCCGAGCCGTAGAGATTCTCGACCAGGACGCGTCGCTCCGCCGCGCGGATGCGCTCGAGGTCGACGATGCTCGCCAGCTGATCCCGGAAGCGAGGGTACGCGTCGAACGTCTCGACCAGCCCCGCGGCGACGGCGTCGTCGTAGTCCCGGCGGGGCGGGGCCTCGTCCTCCGGATGGGTGTCCATGGTGGCTTCCATGGCCGCCAGCATCTCGGGCGCGGCCGCCCCGCCGGTATCGGCCTTCACCTTGAAGCCGTTGTCGGTCCACGGGTTGTGGCTGGCCGTGATGACGATCCCCGCACCGGCGTTCAGCTCGCGGGTGAAGAAGCTGCCGACCTGGGTCGGCACCGCCTCCGGGGGCGTGAAGCTGCGGATGTCGTGAGCGGCGAGGACCTCGACGCACGCCCGGGCGAAGTGCTCGGAGGCGAAGCGGCGGTCGTGACAGACGACGACGCCTCGATCGGCGGTGCCGATCTGCTGGAGATGTTCGGCGACGCCGCGCGCACAGCGGCGCACGTTGTGGAAGGTGTAGTCCTCGGCGATGGCGGCGCGCCAGCCGTCGGTTCCGAACCGGATCTTCGTCACTGGGCGGGCTCTCGTCTGCGAGCTCTCGAGCGTGCGGCGCGATCCATGGTAGTCAGCCGCCGCGACCCGCGCGACCCGGCGAGCGCACGCGGTTCAGCCGCGAGCCTCGCCCGGCGCCTCACCGGCCCTGGCGTCCGCCCGTGTCGAGACCTCGTCCAGCGCCCGCTGGAGGCGAACGAGCAGCGGCCGCAGCGGCTCCTTCGGGCCGACGTCGATCGACGACCCCTCGATGACCGCCATCCGGCAGAACGGCAGCGGGACGATGTGCCGGTCCCATCTCCGTCGAAGGCGTAGCGCCGGGCTTGCCCGTACGGCCCACGGCTGGAGCGGGAGGCCGGACTCGCGGGCCACGATCAGTGCCCCCGGCTTCGCACGCCGATACGGCCCCATCGGTCCGTCCGGACTGACCCCGAGCGAGGCGCCCTGCCGGCCGAGCCTCGCCATCTCGCGCGTCAGCCGTGCGCTCTCGGCGCGCTCGTTCTCGGCCGGCAGCGGCACGGACCCCGCCCCCAGCGCATCGAGCATCGCGTTCATCACTTCGCCCCGGAAGGTCGCGGTGCTGAAGCTCACGTGGCGCATGTGGTTGCGGGTCCTTCGCACGGCGATCGCTGCGGCAAGGTTGTACTCGTGCCAGAAGGCGAGGACGCACTGGTCCTGCCTGACGGATCCCTGGATTCGCGCCGTCCGCGCCACGAGCCTGACGTAGAGCGCCATGACGCGGCCGACGACCCTGGCGACGAGGCGCATCGGCCCTCTACAGGTAGCGGTCGCCGGCGGTCCGCGCGATCTCGTCCAGCACCGGCTTGATCTCCTCCGCTCGGTCGCGGCTGCAGACGAGGAGCGCGTCCGGCGTGTCGACGATGATCACGTCCTCCAGGCCGACGGTCACGATCAGGCGATCGCCACCGTGGACGAGGACGCGATGCGAGTCGCGATCCAGGTGGCGGCCGCTCGCCACGAGGTCCTTCCCCTCGGCGGCCGACAGCGCCTCGAGGAGCGCCGACCAGGAGCCGATGTCCGACCATCCGGCGCGGAGCGGGACGACCGCCATCCGTCCCTCGCTCGCGGCCGGCTCGGCGATGCCGACGTCGATCGTCACGGCCGGGATCGGCTCGAGGATGCCGCGGACCTCCGACATCCAGCCCGGCGTGCGGGGGAGCCGCTCGATCCGCTGGAAGGCATCCGCCAGCTCCGGCTGGAACCGCTCGAGGGCCTGGAGGAAGGCGTAGACACGCCAGACGAAGATCCCCGCGTTCCAGTAGTGCCCGCCCTCGTCGATCATGCTGCGGGCAGCGGCCGCGTCCGGCTTCTCGACGAAGCGCTCGACGCTCGCCGTGTCCGACGAGGCGTGGAGCGGTCCCCCGGCCTTGATGTAGCCGTAGCCGGTGGCGGCTTGGGTCGGCACGATGCCGAGGGTCACCAGGTAGCCCCGCTCGGCCGCCCGCGCCGCGTCGCGAAGGCCCTCGGTGAAGGCCTCGTCGTCGGCCACGAAATGGTCGGCGGGGAGGACGATTGCGACCTCGTCGCTCGCCCGTCGCGCGAGCACCGTTGCCAGGCCGGCCGCCACGGCGGTCGACCGCGCCAGGGGCTCACCCAGGACATTCTCCCTGGGCAGCTGCGGCAGCTGGTCCTGCGTCGCCCGGACGTGCGCCTGGCTGGTGATGACATAGATGTCATGCGGCCGCAGCAGGCCGCCGAGGCGAGCGACGGTCTGCTGAAGGAGGCTCGTCTCCCCGGTGAGCGCGAGGAGCTGCTTCGGCGTCCCCCGCCGCGACAAGGGCCACAGCCGCGTGCCGGCTCCGCCGGCCATCACGATCGCGAACATCGAGGGCGAGGCTAGCAGAGACGCCGGGCACGGCGGTCATCGACGGTGTTCAAGACAGGCTAGGCCGAGGTGTCGGTCTCGCGCTCGAGGCGCTCACCCAGCTCGAGCGTGCGCCGGTACGCGGCCCAGACGGCGTCGGAGAAGACGGTCCGCAGGCGGCCCTTCTCGAGCTCGTAGATGGCCGCCGCGCTCGTGCCGCCGGGCGAGGTGACCGCGTTGCGCAGCTGCGCCGGGTGGAGCTCAGACCGGCGAGCGAACTCCGCGGAGCCGATGAGGGTCTCGACGACGAGGTCGTGGGCCAGCTCGCGCGGAAAGCCCAGGTGGACGCCGGCGTCGATGAGCGCCTCCATGACGGCGAACAGATAGGTCGGCCCGGTGCCCGACAGGGCGGTGGCCATGGCGACGAAGTCCTCGTCGTCGACGCGCCGCTCGTCGCCGAGGGCGCGAAGCACGGCGCGGGCGAGAGCCCGCTGGCGGGCGGTGCAGGCATCCGAGGCCGTCCAGACCGCGATCCCGCGCCGGATCTGGCTTGGAGTGTTCGGCATGGCGCGCACGACCGCGGCGTGCTGCAGGCCTTCGACGAGCGTCCGGATCGTGGCTCCGGCCACGATCGAGACGACGACCTGGTCGGCACCGATCCGGCCCCGCAGCTCGCGCATGACGCGGGCGAGCATCTGGGGCTTCACGGCCAGAACGAGCACCTCGGCCTCTGCCAGCGCCTCGCGGTTGGCGGACACCGTCCGGATGCCGTGGCGCTCGGCCAGCGCCTCGCGCCGCTCGCGGCGGGGATGAGAGGCGAGGATGCCGGCCGGGTCGGCGCGGTTGGCGACGAGGCCGGCGATGATCGCCTCGGCCATGACGCCGGCGCCCACGATTCCGACCCGCATCGATCGTCTCGCCATCAGGCCTTCCCTTGCGCCGGCTCGCCCACCGTCACCTCGCGCCCCATAAGCGCGCGGGCCTCGGCGATCTCCGGTTCCGGGGCGCCGGCGCGCACGAGCATGTCGACGGCCGCGCTCCCGAGCCGGCGGCCTTCGGTCACGCGACCGAGCTCGATCAGGGCACGCCCGAGCCCGAGGGTGGCGAGGCCCTGCTCGCGCTCGGCTCCGACGTCGCGGGCCTCGTCGATGGCCTCGGCGAAGTAGCGGCGCGCGCTGGCCGCGTCGCCGGCCGTCGCGCGCAGCTCACCGATGCGCCGTGCCTGGCGGATGGCCTCGAGGTCGAGCCCGGCGCGCTCGTAATGCCACAGGGCGCGGTGGCCCCACACGTCGGCCGGCCACCACGCCTGGTCGGTGATGGCGCGATCCATGGCCCGCGCCGCGGCCGCTGCCGCGCGTTCGTGGTCACCGGAGTGCTCGGCGGCGAGGTAGGCGTCGGCCAGCGCGCCGTGTCGGAGGGCGGCCGGCAGCTCGCGCAGGGGGCGCCGGCCGGGCGGTGGAGCCGGCCGCAGCCAGGCCTGGACTCGCTCGACCGCGCGACGCACCGGGCCGGGCGGCGGCTCGCCCCAGGTCGGGATGCGAGGCTGCTGCCGCGCGCCCATGGCGGGTGGTCTCAGCCGGCCGCGAGCCGCAGCTGGTCGACGCGGTCGACGCGCTCCCAGGGGAGGTCGACATCGGAGCGCCCGAAGTGGCCGTACGCGGCCGTCGGCCGATAGATCGGTCGACGGAGGTCGAGCTCGCGGATGATGGCGCCGGGCCGCAGGTCGAAGCTGCGCTCGACGACCGTCGCAAGCTGCGCGTCCGGCAGCACGCCGGTGCCCCAGGTCTGGATGTTGACCGCCAGTGGATGAGCGACGCCGATGGCGTAGGCCAGCTGGAGCTCGCAGCGCCTGGCGAGCCCGGCGGCGACCACGTTCTTCGCCACGTAGCGTGCCATGTAGGCCCCCGAGCGGTCGACCTTCGTCGGGTCCTTGCCGCTGAACGATCCGCCGCCATGGCGGGCCATGCCGCCATAGGTGTCGACGATGATCTTCCGTCCGGAGAGGCCCGAGTCCCCCATCGGTCCACCGATGACGAACCGCCCGGTCGGGTTGACCAGGTGGCGTGTGTCGGCGTCGAGCAGCTCGGGTGGCACCGCGGCCTCGACGACGTGCTCGCGGACGGCCGCGGCCAGGTCGTCGAGGGAGACATCGGGGTCGTGCTGGGTGCTGATCAGCACGGTGTGCAGGCGGCGCGGAACGCCGTCGCCGTCGTACTCGACGGTCACCTGGCTCTTGCCGTCGGGACGGAGGAACGGCAGCGTTCCTTCCCGGCGGACCTCGGCCAGGCGCCGGGCGAGGCGGTGGGCGAGCAGGATCGGCATCGGCATCAGCTCGTCCGACTCATCGGTGGCGTAGCCGAACATCATCCCCTGGTCGCCCGCACCCAGCTCGTCGCTCTCCCGACCCTCGCGCGCCTCCAGGGCGTGGTCGACGCCACGGGCGATGTCCGGCGACTGCTCCTTGATGGCGGTCAGCGTCCCGCACGTTTCCCAGTCGAAGCCGAGCCGGCTGTCGTTGTAGCCGATCTCCCGCACCGTGCGGCGCACCACGTCCTGGACGTCGACGTAGTGGCTCGTGGAGACCTCGCCGAGAACCATGACGAGGCCCGTGGTCGTCGCCACCTCGACCGCGCAGCGCGCCTCCGGATCGTGGCCGATGACGTCGTCGAGGATCGCGTCGGCGACCGCGTCGCATAGCTTGTCGGGATGACCCTCGGTCACCGACTCCGAGGTGAACAGGATGGGCGGCGCGTCGTCTGGCATCGGGACTCCGTGCGGATCGGGCTGGGCCGTCGAGTGTACCCGGTCGCGACGCGAGGTCGGCGTCGACGCCGGGGCGAGGTCAGACGAGCTGGCGCAGACCGAGCCGATGGGCGAGCGCGGCCGCCTCGCTGCGGCGTGCCACTCCCAGCTTGCCGAGGATGTGGCTGACGTGGACGCCGGCCGTGCTCTCAGCCATGAAGAGCTGGTCGCCGATCTGGCGGTTGCTGCGTCCGGCGGCGAGCAGGGCCAGCACCTCGCGTTCGCGTCGCGTCAGTCCCAGCCGATCGGCGGCGTCCTCCGCGGTCTCCACGCCCTCCAGACCGATCCCCGCCCGCCGGGCCAGTGCCTCGGTGGCGGCCCGGAGCGGGAACGCGCCGAGCCCGGCGGCGATGGCGTGGGCCTCGATCAGCTCGGCCGCGCCGTCGTCGCGACGCCGCACGCCGAGATGCGCGATGGCCGCGCGATGGAGGACCCAGCCGAGCTCGTACGGGCGTCCGAGCGCCCGTCGGCCCTCGACCGCCACCTCCCACGCGCCGCCGTCGTCCTGGCCACGCGCCTGGCGCACGATCGCCGCGGCGAGATCGCGATCCGCGCCCAGGACGCGCGCGGGTCGCGGGACGTTGGCCGCGACTCGGGCGAGGTGGTGCGCCATGGCATCGTCGAGCTCGTCGACACGATCGAGCGCGTCCCTTTCACGGCTGCGATCACGCGAGGTCCGGGCCGCCTCCAGCTCGGCGAGCTCGGCGCGGAGCCCGAGGATCATGAGGCTGCGCGCGTCGGTGTCGAGATCCGGCTCGACGAGCTGCTCGAGCGTCTCGCGGACCCGCGCGCGAGCTTCACGCGGCTGTCCGGCGGCGATCGCCAGCTCGGCGCGCCGCGCCGCGATGAGGTCGGGGTCTGGGCCGACGATCCGTTCGCCGAGGGCGTCGTAGGCCGCCACGTCCTCGCGCGCGCCACGCACGTCACCGCGCGTCGTCCGCAGGCGGATGCGATTCGAGAGGAGCCACCGGAGGGCGTACCGCGTGGGGCCCGCCGCGATCGTGTCGTCGAGGACGTCGCTGGCATCGTCCCAGCGCCCGAGCTCGTGGAGCGCGCGCCCGGCCTTCGAGGCGAGGAGCCCGCCGAACCGGGCATCGGCGCCCAGCCGCGCGATCCGGCCCCGGGCCGAGATCGCGACTTCGTACGCCTCGGCATGACGCGCGCTCTCGTCCAGCGCCCAGCCGAGGCCGACGCCGGTGAGGAAGATCGCGAGCGGGTCGCGCAGCTCGATCGACTGGGCATGGGCGTCGCGCAGGATGGCCACCCCGCGCTCGAAGTCGGAGCGACTGGCCAGGTCGAGCCCGAGCGCGTTGAGGGCGCGGGCCTCGGCCACCGGCGCGTCGACCGCGCGTGAGATGGCGAGCGCGGCCTCGGCGAGGGCCAGGGAGTCACCGAAGCGGCCGCGGACCATGAGCGAGTGGGCGAGGTCGGCGACGACCCGGGCTCGCTCGCGCGTCGGCGGATCGATGGGGATGAGGTCGGCCGCGCGCTCGAGGGCGACGACTCCCGACTGCCAGTCGCCCGACTCGTTGAGATACCAGGCGAGCCGATGCTGAAGGATCCCCGCGCGGAGCGGATCGTCGACGGGATCGATCTGGGCCAGGGCGGTCCGGGTGAGGTCGATGGAACGCCGAGCGTCACCGGCCTGGGCGGATGCCTCGGCCGCCTCCTCGAGCACCGTCGTCCAGGCGATACCGCTCGGAAGCGCGTCGGGATCGACCTTCGGCCACAGCTCGAGCGCCCGGTCGAGGTAGGCGCGCGCATCGGCGAACGCGAAGCCGGCGGCTGCCGCCCGACCCGCCTCGAGCGCGGCCGGCAGGGCTCGCTCAAGATCGTGGGCCATGAGCCAGTGGTGGGCCAGCAGCGCGGCCGTGCCGGATGGGTCGTCGAGCCGGAGGCGGGCATCGGCCTCGATCGCACCCGCGTACGCCGCATGGAGCTCGGTCCGTTCCGACGGGAGCAGCTCCTCGTAGGCGGCCTCCTGCACCAGCGCGTGGCGGAAGGCGTAGCCCGGCGGCTCGTCGGGCGCCGTCGGCACCAGGAGATGACGGTCGACGGCCTCGCGAACCGCCTCGAGCAGGACGTCCTCAGGCAGGTCGACGACCGCGGCCAGGATGCGGTGACGGACGCCCTGACCCGCGACCGATGCGACGCGCAGCACGCGCTGCGCGCCGGGGCCGACCTGGCGCAGCCGGTCGTCGAGCGTGTCGCGCAGGGTCCGCGGAAGCGCGAGGCGCACGTCGCCGGCGGCAACGAGCTCCTCCACGAAGAACGGGTTCCCTCCGGATCGGTCGAGGACCGCCTCGATGACATCGGGGTCGGGTGGCTCGCCCATGATCCCGGCGATCTGCTCGGTCAGCTCGGCCTTGCCGAACCCACCGAGCTCGATGCCATCCACGTTCTGGAGGCGCTGGAGCTCGGCGAGCAGGGGGCGCAGAGCGTGCCGCCGATGGAGCTCGTCGGATCGGTAGGTGGCAACGCAGGCAAAGCGCGTGTCGCGCATGCTGCGCACGAGGAAGCTCAGCAGATCGCGCGTGGATGCGTCCGCCCAGTGCAGGTCCTCGACGACGAGGAGGACGGGCGCTTCCTCCGACAGCCGCCGCAGCAGCCCGAGAACGATCTCGAACAGGCGCGCCTGCGCCGCGGTCCCGGCGAGCGAGCCGTCGGGCCGGTTCGGCTCCCCCTCTGGCTCGGGCGGGCCGAGGTCCGGCAGCAGCCGCGCGAGCTCGCTCCGCCCGGGACCGATGAGCTCGTCAAGGCGGCCCTCGTCGACACGACGGAGCAGCGGACGCAGGGCGGCGACGAAGGGCGCGTACGGGAGACCCGTGCCGCCGACCTCGAGGCAGCCTCCAACCAGGACATAGGCGCCGCTCTCGTGGGCGCGGTTGGCGAACTCACCGACGAGGCGCGTCTTGCCGATCCCGGCCTCACCGGCGATGAGCCAAACCGTCGGGTGATGCTCCCCGGCCTCGTCGAGGGCGCGGCACAGGCGATCCAGCTCGTCCGTCCGGCCCACGAAGACCGGGCTGCTGACGCGAGGCATGGCGGCGATGATAGCCATCGAACCCCTCCGGATCGACCCGAGTGTCAGGCGGCGACGAATTCGTCCCGGAGGCGGCCCCGGGCCCGGCAGATGAGCGAGCGAGTCGCCAGCGGGCTGCGACCGATGTGCGATGCGATCTCGGCCCCCGTGTAGCCGTGCGCGGCGAGCAGGAGCGCGCGGCGCGCCACCGGCGGGAGCCCGGCGATGCGGCCGCGGACGTCGAGCGCCTCCTCGCGATCGAGGAGCTCGTCCTCCGGCGAACGCACCACGTCCCGCAGGACAAGCTCGTGAGCGCGTCGCGACGCGACGCCCTGATGGCGGCCACGGCTGGCGGC
>DASUFJ010000025.1:0-9768 GCA_036274575.1 Candidatus Limnocylindria bacterium | reverse complement strand
ACGCAGGAACCACTCCCCGACGTTCGCGACGTCGCGATGGAGGAGGTCGAAGGCATCGGTGTTCGTCGTGAACTCGACCGCCTGCGGCAGGTCGATGATCACGAGGTGCCCGCGCCACCACAGCACGTTGTAGGGCGACAGGTCGGCGTGGACCAGGCCGGCCATGGTCAGCGCCACGAGCGACGCCTGGAGCTGGTGCCAGGCGGATGCCAGATCATCGGTCGAGAGCCGGGCATGGACCAGCTTCGGTGCCGCCTGCCCCTCGTCACCGATGAACTCCATCAGCAACCCGAGCTCCGACTGCTCGACCGGGTAGGGGACCGATGCGCCCGCCTGCCAGGCACGCCGGAGCATGGCCCACTCCTGCATCGGCCACAGCTTGGCGGCCAGCTCGTGGCCGTAGCGGCTGCCGCCCAGGACGGCCCGCTTGTCGCGCTTCGGCAGGAACCAGCCCGCCTTGTAGATCGAGTCGCCCCTGTAGCGGGTGGCGTTGCTGAAGCCCTCGTCGCGGAGCTGGTCCTTGACGGGGTAGCGGGGTCGATATCGTTTGTGGGCGAGGAGGCGGGGGCCGCTCCTGGCGAACTTGCGCTCGACCAGGAAGATCTCGGCCTCCTTGCCGGATTTGAGGGTGCCGCGCGGGACGTCCTCGTAAGGCTCGCCCTCCGGCCAGTCGAAACCGCCCGGGCCGCGCGGCGCGATCGTGGTGGACACGACAAAGCGCTCCCGTTGAATGGGTCGGGGTGGGTGGTGAGACCCGACCGCTCAGGAGCGCCTGCGGAGTTGCCTCAGGTCGGAGGCGAGAAGCTCAGGCGAGCTCCGTGCGGCCGGGAAGGGCAGTCGCGGCGATTGGCACCGTGGTGGCCTCCTCGGTCGTTACGTGGTGTTGGCTGCTCGGACTATGCGCCGTCCGTCGGCTCGCTGGCAAGGGGATAAATGGGCGGCGACATGCGCGGCCGCCGACCTACCTCTTGCGCTTCGGCTTCTTCGCGGTCGCCGTCGCCACCGCGGCCGGCGCGCCACCAAGCCCGTCGACGGCCTTCCGGGCAAGGAAGGCCGACCGATACGAGAGCTGGGACGCCGCCTCGTCCTTGCCGCGGTACCGCCAGCCACTCACCGCGGGCTCGAAGAAGATCTCGTAGCCGCCGTGCTGCTCGGACGGCAGCTCCGCCGCGGGGCCCGCGCCGGTCCGCACCTTGAGCGCGGCTCGACACCGCACGCAGCTGGTCACCAATTGGCCATGAGGACAGGTCCGGCAGGAGACGCACTGCTCGGTCGAGAAGCCATGAATGCACGGGTCGGACATGAAGACCTTTCGAAGGGGAGTTCAGGGTACTCCGAAATGCCGGATCGCGTGGTATCATTTCGAAAACGTGTTCGATTGGCGCTCCGGTCCGCGCCGCGGTGGTCACCACCGCCCCGATCCCGATCCACCTTCGCCCTGACCGGGCCCCGCAGCGTCTGACGCCAGCGGGAGGGCCTCGTCAGGAGCCATTTCCTTGTCCTTCTCTGAGCTCGGGCTGCGTCCCGACCTGCTCCGCGCCGTCGAGGCGCAGGGCTACACCGATCCCACTCCCGTCCAGCACGAGGCGATTCCGCTCGTCCTCGCCGGACGTGACCTCATGGCCGGCGCCCAGACCGGCACCGGCAAGACGGCGGCATTCGTGCTGCCGATGCTCCAGCGACTGGCCGAGCGCCAGCCGTCCGGCGCACCCCAGCGCCCGCATCCCCGCGCGCTCATCCTCACGCCAACGCGCGAGCTCGCCATCCAGGTCGAGCAGAGCGTCCGCGACTACGGGCGCAACCAGCGCCGCTCGCTGGCGATCTACGGCGGCGTCGGCATGGGCGGGCAGCTGTCCGCGCTGGGCCGCGGCGTCGAGATCGTGGTCGCCACGCCTGGCCGGCTTCTCGACCATGCGCGGCAGGGCACGATCGACCTGCGCAGGATCGAGATCCTGGTCCTCGACGAGGCGGATCGCATGCTCGACATGGGCTTCATCCGCGACATCCGCTCCATCCTGGCCCTGCTGCCGGAGCGCCGCCAGAACCTCCTGTTCAGCGCGACGTTCTCGAACGAGATCCGTCGGCTGGCCGAGGGAATGCTCGACCGTCCCGCATCGGTCCAGGTCACTCCGCGCAACACGCCGACCGCGCTCGTGCGCCAGGTCGTCCACCCCGTCGACCGATCGCGCAAGCGGGAGATGCTGTCCCACCTCGTGCGGACGCACGCCATCGAGCAGGCCCTCGTCTTCACGCGCACCAAGCACGGGGCGAACAAGCTCGCCGAGCAGCTGTGGAAGGATGGTATCGCCACCGCCGCGATCCACGGCAACAAGTCCCAGCCGCAGCGCGTGAAGGCGCTCAACGACTTCAAGGCCGGGCGCGTGACGCTGCTCATCGCCACCGAAGTCGCGGCCCGCGGGCTGGACATCGAACAGCTGCCACACGTCGTGAACTACGAGCTGCCCATGGTGCCCTCGGACTACGTCCATCGCATCGGCCGCACCGGTCGCGCCGGCCTCCAGGGCGACGCGGTCTCGCTGGTCTGCGTGGACGAGACGCCACTCCTTCGCGACATCGAGCGTCTCCTGGGCGGACCGATCCCGACCGAGATCATCCCCGGCTTCGCGCCGAATCCCGGCGCGCGACCGGAACCGATCCGTCTGCGCGGCAGTCACCAGCCCTCGCGTGGAAACCGTCCGCCCCGCCGCCAGGAGCACGCCGCGCGCCCGGCACGCGTTCGGCGAGATCGTCGGCCCGGACGGGGCGCGCGCATCGGCAATGGAGCCGGCCGCTGGACGAGCCTGCCCGGAGAGCGATCCCGCTGATCGCCGCGCTGAGGGTGCGACGCCGGCTCAATGCGCTCTCCCGTCGCGGTGCGTGTCGCTGCTGCCGCCTCGACGGATCGAGGCAGATTCACGCGAACGCGCTGCTGGGAGCGGTTTCCGCGACAGATCGAGAGCTCAGCAGCGCGAGCGGCGCACCAGCGCGCGGCTCGTGCGTGCCAGGCCTCGATCCATCGAGGAAACGCCGCGCGCCGCGCCCTTCCCGTGAATTGGGCTCGCTACACCGAGGACGGACCACGCGTCGCGCGACCGCGCGCGGTCGGCGCACGTGTCGATCGGGCCGTGACGCGCATCAGTAACGACGCCGGCGGCTGGACGAGCCTCCCCGGAGGGCGATCCCGCCGCTGATCGCCGCGCTCTACGCGACGATCCGTTCGCGTACCCGCTCGACGGCGCGGATATAGCGCACGGCCCCGACCGAGCGCCAGAAGCCGAGGGCCAGCCCCAGCTGCTCCTCGGCCTCGACCGTCCGCCCCTCGCTGATGAGCATCTCGGCGGCTCGCACCCGGGCATCGGCCTCGGCCGGGCGTAGGGGCATCGCGGCGTAGATCTCGGCGGCCTCGAGGAACCGATCGTCCAGCGCGGCTCGCGCACCGTCCACCCATCGGGAGGCACCGGCGGGGTAGCCGTCGATGACCTCGCGCAGCCGAGCGTCGACTTCCGGCGGCACGGACGTCACCGACAGCAGGGCCGATGAGAGCGGTTCCGGCGTCATGCCGAAGGCGATGCTCAGCACCTCAAGCGACGTCGCCACGGCGCGCGGGTCGTCGAGCTCACAGAACACTCTCGATGCGACGGAGTACGCCGGACCCTTCGACTGCGGGTCGGTGGCGCCGGCAAGCGCATGCTCGATGTCATCGAGCGCGCCCGCCACGTCGTCGCGTGCGAACCGGATGGCGCCGCGGATCGCTCGGGCGTGGGGCTCCTGGTAGTGGGGCGAGGTCGCCGACTCGAGGATGAAGGCATCGGCGCTGGCCATCGCGGCGTCCCAGTCGCCCATGAAGTAGTGGAGTGACGACTGGCTGCCCTGGGCGAAGCGCATGAGCGGACGATCGCCGAAGCGCTCGCTGATGCGGAGCGATTCGCCGTGGAGCTCGCCATAGCGGGCGATGTCGCCCAGCAGGAAGTGCGAGACGCCCAGGTTCACCGCCGTGCGGGCTGCCTCCGGGGTGTTCGCGGCGACCCCGAGCTCGTACGCACGCTCCAGGTCAGCCATGCCATCAAGGTCGCCAAGACCGATGCGTGCGCTGCCGACGGTCGACATCGCGTGGACCCGAATGTCGGTCAGGTCGAGCTCCTCGGCCAGTTCGATCGCCTGCCGGCCGAGTCGCACGGCCTCCTCGTTGCGGCTGGCGACCATGGCGCGCCCTGCGGCGCGGGCGATGACGCGTGCCTTCATCTCGGACGACGGCTGTGAGTCGACCAGCTGGACCGCCCGCTCGACGCGATGGGTCGAGGCGTCGGCGTCGCCGGCCATCCATTCGACGTGGCTCAGCATCGCCTCCGCGAAGGCCTCGCCGGGTACGTCGCCGGCGGCGGCGAGCGCGTCGCGGGCGCCGGCCAGGGCCGCGGCCGCCCGCTCGTCGCCCGCCAGATAGAGGCTCCGCCCATGGCGCAGCAGCAGGTCAGGAGCCGGCTCGCCAGCGGTCAGTCCAAGCGCCTGGTCGTACAGGGCGACCGCGGCGGATGTGGCATTGAGGCGCAGCGCTCGATCGCCCGCCTCGATCAGCGCCGCCCGCGCGTGCGATCCGAACTCGGTGGCCAGCTCGCCGCCGGCCGGTGCGTACGACAGCGCCGAGGACCAGTGGTGGGCGAGCATGTCGGACCGGTCGTCGGTCCGATCGGAGCTGAGCCGCTCGATCCAGCCGGCGACCGCGGCATGCTTGGCCGCTCGCTGCCCGCGCGGGATCTGCCCGTAGGCGACGTCGCGGACGAGGACATGGCGGAAGGCGTACTGACGCTCATCGGCCACCGCGGAGGTTCGGTCGCGGCGGATGAGCTCGCGGCGCTCGAGCTCGTGGAGACGCTGCTCGAGGGCGAACGGCTGCCGCCCGGAGACCGCGGCCAGGGCGCCGAGCCAGAAGACCTTGCCCAGCACGGCGGCGTCCTGGATGAGCACCTTGTCGCCGGTCTCCAGCCCGTCCAGCCGCGCGGCGATGATGCCCTGGACCGATTCCGGAAGACGGTCCGCGGTGCCACCGCGCTCCTCCAGCATGCGGGCGAACTCCTCGGCGTAGAGAGGGTTGCCGCCGGCGTTGGCGATGAGCGAGCGCTGCGCGTCGGCGTCCATCATCGGCCGGCCGAGCAGGGCGTGGACGAGGGCGGTCGTGTCCTCATCGGTCAGTGGCGCCAGAGACCGGGTCGTCGCGTTCGTCTTGCCGCCGCCCCAGCCCGGGCGCCGGGCCAGCAGCTCCGGCCGAGCGATGGCGACGACCAGCAGCGGAACATCGGCCGTCCAGTCGACGAGATGGTCGACGAAGTCCAGCAGCGCCTCGTCGGCCCAATGGAGGTCCTCGAAGACGACGACCAGCGGGCCTCCCTCGGCCACGCTCTCCAGGAATCGGCGCCAGGCGGCAAACGCCTCGTCTCGCCGCTCCCCGCCGACGACCGCCTCGGACCCGAGCCCGACCAGTGGACGGAGGTGGCCGTCGATCCACCGCGCCTCCTCGGGGTTGGGGATCGTGCGCCGAACAGCCGCCGCCACCTTCGACCCGGCCTCATCCGCGGAGTCGGTCTCGAGCACGCCGGCCTCGGCCTTGACGATCTCGCCCAGCGCCCACAGCGTGGCGCCGTCGCCGTAGGGGAGGCATCGGCCCTGGCGCCAGCGGACGAGCTCGGGGTCGGCCTCGATCCGCCGGAAGAGCTCGAGCAGCAGCCGGCTCTTGCCGATGCCCGGCTCGCCGACCAGCGTGACGAGCTCAACGCTCCGGTCGCGGCGGGTGCGCTCGAAGGCCTGGACCAGCAGCTCCAGGTCGCTGGTGCGCCCGACCAGTGGCGTCGCCGTCGACTCGCCGACGTCGAGGCCCAGCCGAGAGCGGACGCCGACCGCCGCCCACGCCGGGATCGGCTGTGACTTGCCCTTGGCTTCGACCGGCTCGACCTGGGAGTAGTCGATCAGGTCGCGCGTCGCGCGGTAGGTCGCTTCGTCGACCAGGACGCCGTCGATGGCGGCCCCCGACTGCAGGCGGGCCGCGGTGTTGACGACGTCACCGGCGGCCATGCCCTCGCCCCGCTCCGGCCGGGCGCCAAGCGAGATCAGCGCCTCGCCGGTCGTGATGCCGATTCTTATCTGGAGTGCGCCCTCGTCGCCGGCCCAGCGTCGGATGGCGAGCGCCGCTCGCACCGCCCGTTCGGGGTCGTCCTCGTGGGCGGTTGGGGCTCCGAACAGCGCCATGACCGCATCGCCGATGAACTTCTCCACCGTCCCACCATGGCGCTCGAGGTGGGTGCGGACCTGCTGGTGGTAGCGGGCGAGGAGGGCCTTCACGTCCTCCGGGTCGAGCGTTTCGGCGCGCGCCGTCGAGCCCACGAGGTCGCAGAAGAGGACCGTGACGACCTTTCGCTCCTCGCGCGCCTGGGCCGTCTCCGTGAGCGCAGAGCCGCAGGCGCCGCAGAAGCGGAAGCCGTCGGGGTTCTCCTGGCCGCAGCTCGGGCAGCTGATCACGGGCTGAGGGTACGACGATGGAGTGCGCGGACGCGAGCAGAGAAGGATGTGCGAGCATCGGCGCCGATGACGGACGAGCGCCTTCCCGACTCCATCGCTGCCAACATCGCCGATTGGACCGAGTCCAATGCGCAGTACACCGATGCCCAGGCCGAGCATGCCTGGCAGCCGCAGGACCTGGCCTGGGGCGTGTTCCAGGTGCGGGATGACTCGATCGGTTCGCCCTTGGGGGACGTCAATGGCCTTGACGTCGTGGAGCTCGGCTGCGGGACCGCCTACTTCTCCGCGCAGCTGGCCATGCGAGGTGCTCGGCCGGTTGGCGTCGACCCCACCCCGGCGCAGCTCGACACCGCCCGCCGCATGATGGAGCGGACCGGCATCTCGTTCCCGCTGGTCGAGGCGCCGGCCGAGCGAGTGCCGCTCCCTGACGCCTCGTTCGATCTGGCGTTCTCCGAGTTCGGCGCCTCCCTCTGGGCCGATCCCGCCCTCTGGATCCCGGAGGCTGCCCGCCTCCTGCGACCGGGGGGCCGCCTGGTGTTCCTCACGAACTCGTTCGTCTCGTACCTCTGCGCTCCGGACCAGGGCGGAATCTCGCAGACCCTCCTTCGGCCGCAGTTCGGCGCCTATCGGATGCAGTGGCCCGGGGAGACGGGCATCGAATACCACCTGCCCCACGGTGAGTGGATCGATCTGCTGCGGGCGAACGGCTTCGAGATCGAGCGGCTCATCGAGCCGCCGGCGCCGCCTGATGCGACGAAGCACGAGTACTACGACTACATCACCCCCGAATGGGCCTGGCAGTGGCCCGCGGAGGAGCTGTGGGTCGCGAGCCTCGATCGGTAACGGGTTGCTACTCGACGGATCGAGGCGTTTTCACCGGAGTTGCGTGTCGCGTGCGGTTTGCGCGAGATAGCGAGGGTTCGCACGCGTGAGTGGTGCCTCGCGGCGCGTCTCACGCGTACGGGCTCTCGACCGATCGAGAAAACGGCACCTGGGACCAGGCTCCGGTGAACGAACCTCGATCCATCGAGCGCCGAAGGCCGTCAGTCGTCAAACCTCGTAGACACGTGGGCGTGTAACGCTCGCCGATGAACACCACGACGGCTGGCGCCACGGCCCGCCAATCGGCCGCGACCGCCCTGTTGATGCCGTCGGCATCGGTGCTACTCTCGCCACCCCGAGCGACACGTTGACAGGCCCACACCAAGTCGGGAGGAGAGATGTCACTCGGACTGCCCCGTTCACGCACCCGGCGCGCCGCGCTGGCGGCCCTCGCCACCCTCGCCCTGCTGCTCACTGCGCTCGTCCAGCCGGTGGCAGCCAGGCCGACGCCCGAGCCGAGGATCATCGGCGGCGAGCCGGCGGACTTCGGCGAGTACCCGTTCATGGTCGCGCTGCTCTTCGAGCCGACCGCCGGCAACGATTTCCAGAAGCAGTACTGCGGCGGATCGCTCATCGCGTCGAGGTGGGTGCTGACCGCAGCCCACTGCGTCGACTTCCTCGAGAGCCCCGATGAGGTCGCGGTCGCCGTCGATCGCACGCATCTCAACAGCACCGAGGGCCAGCGCCGCGCGGTGAAGGCCTTCTACATCCATCCCGATTGGGATCCGAATCTGCTCTCGCCGGATGCCGCCCTCCTCGAGCTGAAGACACCCGTGACCGGCGTGACGCCGATCCAGCTGGCATCGGCGGCCGATGACGTCTTCGAGACACCCGGGACGCTGCTGACTGTCATCGGCTGGGGCAACACCAGCGGAACCGGCCAGGCGAGCTTCCCGGATGAGCTGCGCGAGGTCGACGTGCCCGTCGTCGACGACGCGACCTGCGACAAGGCGAACAAGGGCTTCGTCGTGCCGGAGACCATGCTGTGCGCCGGCGACAAGGGCCTCGACAGCTGCCAGGGCGACAGCGGTGGACCGCTCTTCGCGACGACGGCCGGCGGCACGGAGATCCAGATGGGCATCGTCAGCTGGGGATTCGGCTGCGCGAAGAACCACTTCCCCGGCGTCTACGGCGAGGTGAACAGCCCGACCATCAGGAACTTCATCCTGGCAACTGCCGGGGTCTAGCCACCGCCGCTCCAGTGCAACCGCGCCGCGGAGGCGTCGAACGGCGCTTCGGCCGTGCGCTGTTCGGCGCGCCTGAGACAATGGCGAGCGCCAATGGAATCGAGCGGCCACGCCGGTCCGGACGCGGACCCCGAGTTCGGAGCCGAGCGACTCGGGTCTGCCGACCTGCAGTTCGGGCCACGCGTCCGAGCGCTTCGCCGCCGATGGCGGGCGGTCCCAGGCCCTCCCCGATGCAAGATGTGCTATTCGCCCTTTGGACCGCCCGCAGGCCCGGTCCTCCGGCTCATCGGCAAGGGGCGCTGGCCCAGCAGCCCGAAGTACTGCGCCTGGTGCTTCAAGGACCTCTACCGCTCGCGCGCCGGTGCCGAGATCGAATCGACGCTCCTGTTCGCCGACATTCGCGGCTCGACCGCGCTGGGCGAATCGATGGATCCCCTGTCGTTCCGCGCGCTGGTCGATCGGTTCTACCAGGAGGCCACTGCGATCCTCGTCGACCATGACGCGATCGTCGACAAGTACGTGGGCGACGAGGTCATCGCGATCTTCATCCCGGCGCTGACGGGCACGAATCACGCGCGACAGGCCGTCGACAGCGCGCGCGAGCTGCTCCGCGCGACGGGCCACGACACCGATGCACCGTGGGCGCCACTCGGGATTGGCGTGAACACCGGCCGCGCGTACGTCGGCGTCGTCGGTACCGCCGAACACCTCGAGTTCACCGCACTGGGCGACGCGGTCAACGTGACGGCTCGGCTGGCCTCGGCCGCCGGACGCGGGGAGATCCTCATCACCGAAGAGGCGATGCAGGCATCTGGCGACCTCCCGAGCGCCCCACTCGAACGACGCCGACTCGAGCTCCGCGGGAAGAGCGCGCAGATCAACGTCCACGTTCTGACACTCGCTCCATGAGGGTCGATGCGCATGGCTCTCGAGCGCGCCTGGCGGCCGCCGATCGAAACTTCGTCGGCGGGCTCCGGACGCTGATCGGCCTCCAGCCCGGCTCGGAGGAGCGCCGATTCGGCGCGGCGATCGCGTTCGACTCGAGGATCCCGGTCCGCTTCTTCAACGGGCTCGCGGTCATGGCGCCCACCGACGTGGCCGAGGCCGGTGCCGCGCTCGACTGGCTGGCCACCCGCGGGATGCCTCACGAGGTCTGGATCCAGGAGGACGTCGCCGAGCCGCTACGCGCCCT
>DASUFJ010000024.1:0-13627 GCA_036274575.1 Candidatus Limnocylindria bacterium | reverse complement strand
CGCCGCCATCGCCCAGCTGGTCGTCCACTTCATGCCGGACCCGGTCGCCGGCCTTGCCGAGATGCGACGCGTCACCCGACCGGGCGGCAGCGTCGCCGCATGCGTCTGGGACTTCGCCGGCGAACGCGCCCCGCTCAGCCTGTTCTGGCGGGCAGCGCGCGACCTGGATCCCTCGGTCGTCGACGAGTCCGCCTTCGCCGGCGCGCGGCAGGGCCATCTCGTCGAGCTGCTCACGGCCGCCGGCTGCACCGACGTCAACCAGATGACCGTCGATGCGAGCCGCGAGCACGCCAGCTTCGAGGAGTGGTGGGAGCCGTATACCGCCGGCGTCGGCCCGGCCGGCACCTACGTCGCGGGCCTCTCAGCCGATCGCCAGGAGGCACTTCGCGAACGCTGCCGCGCGCTGCTGCCGCCCGCACCGTTCACCATCACCGCCAAGGCGTGGGCGGTCCGCGGGTCGGCCTAGGTTCGAACCGTCGCTCCCGCGCTTCTCGGCACCTCCTGAGGAGCAGAATTGTCTCAGCGGTGTCGATTCCGGCACGCGTGATGCAGCCATGGCGTCCCGTGGTGAAAGCGCTTACCCACCCGTCATCTCGCCGTCGACGAGTCACGGAGCGCCGCCGGCGACCCCCCACGATCTACGAGGTCGCGCGCGAGGCCGGCGTGTCGATCGCCACGGTGTCCCGCGTTCAGCGCGGCATCGGCCGGGTCTCGCCGTCCACCCGCGACCGCGTTCGTGCAGTGGTCGACGCGCTGGGCTATCGCCCGAGCCGGATCGGGCGGTCGCTTGCCCGCGGTCGCCATGACGCGACCGGCATCGTCTTCCCCGACCTGACGGGGCCGTATTACTCGAGCGTCATCCTCGGCTACGAGGACGCTTCGGCGGCCGACGGCCAGAGCGTGCTCATCCTCGCGACCCACGGACGGCATGCATCGGCGATGCAGGTGCTCGACCTCGCCGACCGAGTCGACGGCCTCGTCCTGTTCGGGCGCACGGTCGACGATGACGTCGTGGCCGAGCTCCACGACCGCGGCGTTCCGACCGTCCTCCTCGCCCGACCGGCAACCGGCGATGCCGACACCGTGCACGCTGAGAACGCGTCGAGCGCCGAGGCACTCACCGCTCACCTCATCGGCCACGGCCATGAACGGATCGCGTTCATCGGCGACCCGGAGGCGTCCCCCGACGCGGACGAGCGCTGGGAGGGCTTCCTCGCGGCGCACGCGACGGCCGGTCTGGCGCCGTGGCGCGAGCCGGTGCCGAGCGCCTTCCGTGAAGCGGCCGGCCGCGAGGCGGCGGCCACGCTGCTGCGTGGCTCACCGCGGCCGACCGCCATCGTGTGCGCCAACGACGAGATCGCCATCGGCGCCATGGATGCTGCCCGCACGGCGGGTATCCGGCTGCCTGACGACCTGGCGCTGACCGGATGGGACGACATCCCCGTCGCGCGCCATCTCACCCCCGCCCTGACCACCGTTCGACAGCCGATGCACGAGCTCGGACGTCGAGCCGCGGAGCTGCTCCGCGAACGCATCACGACCACCCGGCTTCAACCGCGACGCGAGACCCTGCCAACCGAGCTGGTGATCCGCTCGAGCTGCGGTTGCCCACACACCCAGGAGGAGGCAACCCGAACATGAACAGGAATCATCCGGCGAGCGTGGTCACGTTGACGCTCGTCCTCGCCCTCGCGCTCGTCGCGTGCGGCCGGACCGAGGAGTCCCCGGGCGGCGGCGCAGGCAGCCCATCAGCCGGAGGCTCGGCGCCACCGGAGGAGAGCATGGGTCCCGCGACGGGCCAGATCGACGTCTGGGCCATGGGCACCGAGGGCGACAACCTGGACGTCCTGGCCGAGGACTTCATGGACGCCAACCCGGACGTGACGGTGGAGGTGACCGCGGTGCCGTGGGATGCGGCGCACGATCGGATCGCCACCGCCATCGCCGGTGGCGAGGTGCCCGACGCGAGCCTCATCGGCACCACCTGGATGGGCGAGTTCGCATCGGCCGGCGGCCTGGATCCAACGCCGTCGAGCATCGATCCGTCGTCCTTCTTCCAGGGCGCGTGGGACACGACCGTCGTCGACGGCACCAGCTACGGCGTCCCCTGGTACGTCGAGACGCGGCTGGTGTACTACCGTACCGACCAGGCCGAGGCGGGTGGCGTGAGCCAGGCGCCCGGGAATTGGGACGATCTGCGCGCCCTCGCCGAGGCGGAGGAGTCGGGCGGCGCGGAGTGGGGCCTCGCCCTTCAGCCGGGCGGGATCGGCTCGTGGCAGACCTTCATGCCGTTCTTCTGGCAGGCCGGCGGCGAGATCCTGGACGACAGCGGCGCCTTCACGCTCGACTCCGACGCGTGCCGCGAGGCGCTCGCCTACTACGACTCCTACTTCGAGGATGGGCTCGCCGCGACGGCGGCCAGCGACACGCCGCTCGAGGCCCAGTTCGCGAGCGGAGAGGTCGGAGGGTTCATCAGCGGTCCGTGGATGATCAACATCGTCAACGACGCCGGTGCCGACCCCGAGACCTGGACGGTCGCGCACCAGCCGACCGAGCAGACCGGCACCTCCTTCGTCGGGGGCGGCAACTTCGCCGTCTTCAACGACAGCGACAACAAGGCTGCGGCCTGGGCGTTCGTCGAGTACCTCTCGCAGCCCGACGTGCAGGCGAAGTGGTACGACACGGTCAGCGACCTGCCGGCCGTGCAGGCAGCGTGGGAGGACCCCGCCCTGGCCGATGATCCGCTGCTCTCAGCCTTCGGCGACCAGCTGACGGACGCGAAGGCGCCGCCGGCCATCGCCACCTGGGAGCAGGTTGCGGCCGAGGCGATCGACCCGATCATCGAGCAGGTGACCGTCGGCGACATGTCGCCAGAGGACGGCTGCGCGACGATGCAGTCCAGCGCGGAGTCCATCGGGACGGGGATGTAACGATGGCCGTCACGGCGCCGCCGCAGCCAGCTGCGGGCGCTGCGGGCGGGGCGGGTGGGTCCGCCCCGCTCGCCGGCCAGAGCCGGTGGAAACGGGCCGTCACCGGCTGGTCCTTCGGGCTGCCCTTCATCGTCCTGTTCGCGGTGTTCATGGCCGCCCCGATCATCTACGCCTTCGTCTCGAGCTTCACCGATCTGACGTCGCGGGACATCCGCAACCCGCTGGCGGTGAACTTCGTCGGGCTCGCGAACTACCTCGACGTGCTCGGCGATCCACGCTTCCAGAAGGCGGCGGCGAACACGATCGTGTACGTCCTCTTCGGCGTGCCGATCACGATGGCCCTGGGGCTCCTGGCGGCGGTCGGCCTCAACCAGGGGATCGTCTGGTTCCGGACCGTCTTCCGGGTCGGCTACTACCTGCCGGTGGTCACGAGCATCGTCGCGGTCGCCGTCGTGTGGCGGATGCTGCTGGGGACCGACAGCGGCCTGGTCAACGGCCTCCTGGCCTTCGCCGGCGTCGACGGGCCGGGATGGCTGACCGACAAGAGCTTCGCCCTGTGGTCGCTCATGGCCATGGCGGCGTGGCGCGGGCTGGGCTTCCTGATGGTCATCTTCCTGGCCGGGCTCCAGACCATCCCGCAGGACCTTTACGAGGCGGCCGAGGTCGACGGCGCCGGGCGCTGGGCCCGGTTCCGGAACATCACTCTGCCGCTGATGCGGCCGACGCTCCTCTTCGGCGCCGTGATCACCAGCATCGGCTGGCTGCAGTTCTTCGAGGAGCCGTTCGTGATGACCGACGGCGGCCCGCTGGACGCGACGCTGTCGGTCTCGTTCTGGGCCTACAAGCAGTTCGGCTTCGGCAACTACGCGTACACGGCGGCGATCGCCTTCATCCTGTTCGTTGCCATCGCCCTGCTCAGCACCGTCCAGTTCCGCCTCTTCCGGCCGGCGACGTGAGGGGTTGGTGATCGGATGACAACGCTGACACGCGAGACGCCGACGGCGGTCCCCGGCCGACGCTTTCTTCCCCGGGGCAGCGCCTGGCTCTGGATCAACATCGGGCTCCTCATCGGCTTGCTGGTCATGGTGGCCCCGTTCGTCTGGATGCTGCTCGGCTCGTTCAGATCGACGCCGGAGCTGCGCCAGTTCCCCACCGCGCTCTTCCCGCGCGAGTGGACCCTCGAGAACTACACCAACATCCTGACCCGGGAGAACTTCACCCGCTACTTCTTCAACTCCACCGTGGTCGCCGTGGCGATCACCGTCGGCAACCTGCTGTTCTGCTCGATGGTCGGCTACGCGCTGGCCAAGCTCCAGTTCCCCGGCAAGCGGATCCTCTTCGCGCTCGTCCTGGTGACGCTGATGGTCCCCGGCGTGGTGACGTTCATGCCCCTGTTCGTTCTCGTCAGCAACCTGGGTCTCGTCAACACCCACGCCGCGCTCATCCTGCCGTTCCTGGCCGGCGCGTTTGGCGTGTTCCTCATGCGCCAGTTCATCGCCGGCATCCCTGACGAGCTGCTCGACGCCGGGCGCGTCGATGGCGCCGGCGAGTGGTACATCTTCTTCCGCATCGTGCTGCCGCTGTCGGGCGCGCCGCTCGCGACGCTCGCCATCCTCACCTTCCTCGGCACGTGGAACAGCTTCCTCTGGCCGCTGGTCGTTGCCATCAAGCAGGACATGTACACCCTGCCGGTGGCGGTCGCCCTCTTCTCGACCGGGCAGAACCAGTCCGACCTCGGCCTGCAGCTCGCGAGCGCGGTGATCGTGCTGGCGCCGGTGCTCGTCGTCTTCCTCTTCCTCCAGCGCTACTTCACCCAGGGCATCGCCATGACCGGCATCAAGTGATGCCGTTCCGAAGCCGCCCCATCGCGTGGTACCCGAGCGCCGCGCCCGCTGCCAATGAGGGCCGACCCATGACCCGAATCCGTCACCTCCTTGCCACGCCGCTGGCGATGGCGCTCATCCTCTCAGTGGCCGTCCCCGGCGCGGCGATCGCCGCCGACGAGGATGGCCTCAGCGCCGCGGACCAGGACACGCTGCGCGAGTACGCCAGCGCTACCTGGGCCTCGTTCGTCGCCATGACCGACGAGGACACGGGCCTCCCGGCCGATGCCCTCGGCGCCGATGGCTCGCGGAGCGTTCAGACGTCGACGACGAACATCGGGGCCTACATGTGGAGCGCCCTGGTGGCCGAGCGGCTCGGCTTCATCGACCACGATGAGCTGGTCCAGCGCCTCAGCCTGACCCTGGAGACGCTGGCTGGCATGGAGCGCAACGTGGGTGGCCAGTACTTCAACTGGTACGACCACCGGACCGGCGAGAAGCTGACGTTCTGGCCGCCGGCCCCCGACGATCCGTTCACACCCATCCTCTCGTCGGTCGACAACGGCTGGCTGGCGACCGCTCTGCACCTCGTCGCGGAGAGCGTTCCGGGCGAGGTCGGCGCCAGCGCCGGGGCGCTGTTCGACAGCATGGACTTCGGGGTCTACTACGTCCCCGAGGCGAACCGCATCCGCTTCTTCATCGATCCGGCGACCGGCACCGGGCCGTGCTGCTACGACACGATCGTCAGCGAGAGCCGGATCTCGAGCTACCTCGGCATCGCCAAGGGCGAGCTGCCGCCGAAGGAGTACTTCGGCGCCTGGCGCACCTTCCCGGACACCTGCGATTGGAACTGGCAGGAGACGCGACCGGTCGGCACCCATCGGTCCTACCTCGGGGTCAGCGTCTTCGAGGGAGCCTACGAGTACGCGGACGGCGCGTATGAGGGCGACGCCTTCCGGGTCGTGCCCGGCTGGGGAGGCAGCATGTTCGAGGCGCTCATGCCGAGCCTCTTCGTTCCCGAGGACCAGTGGGGTCCACGCAGCTGGGGCGTCAACCATCCGCTCACCGTCCTGGCCCAGATCGACCACGGGCTGAACGTCGCGCAGTATGGATACTGGGGCTTCTCGCCGGCGAACATCCCGGAGGGTGGCTACGACGCCTGGGGCGTCGACGCCATCGGCATGAACCCCGGCGGCTACTACTCGAACGAGGATCACACCCTCGTCGACCACGGGTTCGCCGGCTGCCCCGGCCACGACCCACAGCCCGATCCGCCGCCGGAGGCGTACACCAACGGCGTCGTCACGCCGCACGCCGCCTTCCTCGCCCTGCGCTGGGCGCCGGGCGCGGTGATGGCGAATCTCGCCAACCTCGCGGCCGACTTCGACGGCATGTACGACGCGTGGGGCTTCCACGACTCGGTCAATGTCGGCACGGGCTTCGTGTCGCCCTTCTACCTGGCCCTCGACCAGGGGATGATCATGGCCGCCATCGGGAACGCCCTGGCGGACGACATGATGCGCCACGCCTTCGTGACCAACGAGTTCAGGCATGCGCTCCGTCCGGTCATCGGGATGGAGACGTTCAACGCCGGTCCGCGAGAGCGGATCGACGACCTGGCGACGATCGGCCAGTAGGCGGAGCGATGCTCGGCCGGGGCGAGTCCTCCACCGCCCCGGCCGAAGCCCCCGGAACGTGCCCGTGATTCGTCCCACCATCGTCTGCGGCGAGGCCGGCCGCCCGGAGCGAGTGTCATGACCGAGACGCGCGATGCCCGCGCCGACTGGGAGGCGCGAATCGGCCGTCGCAGCGATGCCGAGGCCGGCCTCGAGCTTCCCCTCCTGGCCGCGCCGACCGGGCTCACCGCGACGGCCGGACGCGGACAGGTGACGCTCGCCTGGGAGCCGGTAGCCGGCGCCGCGGGCTACCTCATCGAGCGCGCGCCGTCGATGGACGGTCCGTGGGAGATGCTCGTCATCGGCGAGCCGGAGGTGCGCCCGGTTCCCCACCCGCCGTTCACCGACACGTCGGGCCAGCCGGGGCACCCGGCTGCCTACCGCGTCGCCGCGGTCGCATCGGTCAAGGACTTCGCCCAGCCTCGCACGACGCCGGTGGTGGCCGCGCCCACGAGCGATGGGCCGGCCCAGGTCCGGATCGGGATCCATGCCGCGTCCGACCGCGGCGCCGTGGCGCGCCCATGGCGGCCGATGATCGGTGCCGAGCACCTGAGCCAGCTGGAGGACGGCCTGGGCCCTGGCGGGCGGAGCATCGGTGCCGAGTTCGCGGAGGCGCTCCGCCTGGCACACGAAGAGCTTGGCGTGGAGGCGGTCCGGTCGCACGCCATCCTCGACGACGACCTGGGCACCTACCGCGAGCTCGAGGGCGAACCCGTCCTCGACTTCGGCGGCATTCTCCGCATCTACGATCGCGTCCTCGAGCTTGGCCTGCGGCCGATCGTCGAGCTCAGCTTCATGCCACGCGACCTGGCGTCCGACCCGTCGAAGACCGTGTTCGACTACGGCGCCATCATCAGCCCGCCGCGCGACTGGGACCGATGGGCGCTGCTGGTGCGGGAGCTCACCTCCGCGCTCGTGGCGCGCTACGGGCCGGACGAGGTGCGTGCCTGGGGCTTCGAGGTCTGGAACGAGGCGAACCTGGAGGTGTTCTGGTCCGGCACGCGCGAAGAGTACCTGCGCCTCTACGACGTGAGCGTCGCCGCCGTGAAGTCGATCGACGCCGAACTACGGGTGGGCGGGCCGGCCTCGGCCGCCGGGAAGTGGGTCGACGAGATGCTCGCCCATTGCCGGGCCACCGGCTCACCCATCGACTTCGTCTCGACCCACACGTACGGCAATGCGCCGCTCGACCTGCGGCCCATCGCCGCGCGATACGGCTTCCCGGGCCTTCCGCAATGGTGGACCGAGTGGGGCGCGCACGCCGGCCACTTCAACGCGGTGCACGACTCGGCGTGGAGCGCCGCGTACCTCGTCCGGGGCATGGCCTCGGCCATGGACCGCACCGAGGCCCTCGCCTACTGGACCGTCTCCGACCACTTCGAGGAGCTGGGCCGCCCGCCGAGGCTCCTGCACGGCGGGTTCGGCCTCCTCGCCGTCGGCAACCTGCGCAAGCCGCGCTGGTGGGGGCTCTGGATGCTCGAGCGCCTGCTGCCGATCCGCCTCGCGACGACCGTGGAGGGTGATGGCGCAGGCGACATGGTCCAGGCCATCGGCTCGCGTGCGGACGACGGACGGATCGCGGTCGTCGCCTGGAACGGCACCGTGGACGTCGGCAAGGCCGCCGGCGATGCACTGCTCGATCGTTCGGCCACGCTCGAGCTCACCGGGCTTCCCGCCGCCCGCTACCGGGTTCGGCATCGGCGATTGGATGCCGCGCATTCGAACCTGGTGGCCCGCTGGGAGCGCATGGGCGGCGGGGCGGACTGGCCGGATGCCGCCCAGTGGCACGAGCTCGAGGCCGCTGACAGGCTGGAGGAGCTCGAGCCGGTGCAGGAGGTCGCGGCACGCGGCGGCACGATCACGCTGTCCTTCGAGCTGCCCATGCCGTCGGTGTCGCTCATCGAGCTCGAGCCGATCGACGAGCGTCAGCGATAAGCTCGGCTTCGAGCTGATCGGCTCACTGCGCCTTCGCTGGACTTGGCCGTAGGATGCGGCGGTGCTCATCATCCTCCCGCCCTCAGAGACGAAGCGCCCACCGCCGGATGAGGGTCCGCGTCTCGACCTCGACCGTCTGTCATTCCCGGAACTGACGCCCACGCGGCAGCGCGTGATGGAGGCCCTGCTCGCCACCAGCCGCCGGCCCGATGCGCTCCGACGGCTGCAGGTGAAGCCGTCGCTGGTCGGCGAGGTGGCCCGTAACGAGCGCCTCGGCGAGATGCCGACCAGGCGGGCGGTCGATACCTACGCCGGCCCGCTGTACGACGGGCTCGACCCCTCAAGCTGGTCAGGCGAGACCGATGCTCGCGCCGCTGACCGGGTCGTGATCGTGTCGGCGCTGTGGGGTGCGCTGCGACCGGCCGATCCCATTCCGCCGTACCGCCTCCACGTCTGCGCGCGGCTGGTCGGCTTGGATCGGCTGGAGCCGATGTGGCGAACCGTCGTGGGGCCCGCTCTCACCGATGCGGCGCAGCGACGTGGTCCGATCCTCGATCTCCGATCGCCGGTCTACCGGGCCGTCGGGCGGCCGGACGGACTCGACGAGCTGACCGCCACGCTGCGGATCCGGCCAGCGCCCGGAGGACCTGCTCACATCGGCGATGTCATCGCCAAGCGCGTTCGCGGCGAAGCGGCGCGCGAGCTCCTGACGACCGATGCGGATCCGGAGGAGCCCCTCGACATCGCCGATCTCCTCGCCAGGCGATGGTCGCTCGAGGTCGATTCCCCGGTCGGGCGGAAGCCCTCCTGGACGATCACGCTTCAGTCGGAGGAATGAGACCCACGCCGGTGTCGGATCGGGCCCCGCGCATTCGTAGCATGGGTAGAGACGGCCGAAGAAGGACGTCGGAACAAGGAGCAAGGCGATGACGCAGTACCTGATCTCGTTCGATGACGGTTGGATGGACTTCCCGCGGGAGGAGCTGCCCGACGTGGCCAGGGCCGCCCAGGCGGTGGAACGGGAGGCCAAAGCCGCCGGCGTGTGGGTGTTCAGCGCCGGGCTCGAAAGCCAGAGAGCGAGCGTCGTCGCCACCGACGGGACGGTCGCTGACGGCCCGTACCCGGAGACCAAGGAGGTCATCGGCGGGTTCGCGGTCGTCGACGTCCCCTCACGCGCGGAGGCGCTCGAGTGGGCTGCGAAGATCGCCGCTGCCTGCCGCTGCTCTCAAGAGGTCCGGGAGATCCTGCCCGAGCCCGGTGAATGGATCGACGGATATGAAGATGATGCGGTACCTGCTCTCCGTGATCGACGCTAGGACCGGCTCCGCCACCCGAACCGAGACGGATGCCATCGACCCGTTCAACGACCGCCTCGTGGCCGAGGGGCACTGGGTCTTCGCCGGCGGCCTCGCGTCTGCGAGCACGGCCACGGTCATCGACAACCGGAGTGGCGAGATGGTCCTGACCGATGGACCCTACGTGGAGTCGAAGGAGTACCTCGGCGGTTTCTGGATCATCGATGCCCCCGACCTCGACGTGGCGCTGAAGCTCGCGGGCGATGGGTCGAGGTCCTGCAACCGGAGAGTCGAGGTTCGGCCGTTCAGCGGCGCGTGAGCTCCATCGGCGCCCGGGAGGCCATGACCCGAATCCACCGCGAGGAGTGGGCGCGGGTGGTCGCCGCGCTGACCAGGCGCTTCGGTGACCTCGACATCGCCGAGGAGGCGACGGCCGAGGCCTTCGCGACCGCCGTCGAGCGCTGGCCGGCGGATGGTGTGCCCCCGAACCCCGCCGCCTGGCTGACCACCACCGCCAAGCACAAGGCGATCGATCGGATCCGGCGCGAGAGCAAGCGCGACGCGAAGCAGCTGGAGGCTCGGATGCTGGACGACGACGCTCCGCCCGAGCCCCTCGGTGCAATCGACGACGATCGGCTCCGGCTGATCTTCACGTGCTGTCACCCGGCACTCGCGACGGAGGCCCGCGTGGCGCTGACGCTGCGCATGGTCGGTGGCCTGACCGTGCCCGAGATCGCCCGCGCGTTCCTGGTGCAGGAGGCGACCATGGGCCAGCGGATCACGCGCGCCAAGGCCAAGATCAAGGCGGCTCGCATCCCGTATCGGGTGCCATCCGAGAAGGATCTCCCGGCGCGCGTCTCCGACGTCCTCGCCGTCTTCTTCCTCGTCTTCAACGAGGGCTATCTCGCGACCGGCCCCGACACCGATCCCGTGCGTCGCGACCTGACCGCCGAGGCGATCCGGCTCACCCGCCTGGTCCGCACCCTCATGCCGGAAGACGGTGAGGTGGTCGGGCTGCTGGCGCTCATGCTCCTCACCGAGGCCCGCCGCAGCGCCCGGGTCTCGCCGAGCGGCGAGCTGATCACTCTCGATGAGCAGGACCGCGGGGCCTGGGACATGGCGCTGATCGCCGAGGGTCATCGACTCGTGCGTGAGCGGCTGGCCGCGGGGGTGGCTCCGGGTCGCTACCAGATTCTCGCGGCGATCAACGCCGTGCACACCTCCGCCCGCGACGCGCGCGACACCGACTGGTCGCAGATCGTCGCCCTGTACGACCAGCTCGTGCGGGTCGACCTCTCACCGATCGTCGCTCTCAACCGAGCCGTGGCGGTCGCCGAGCTCGACGGGCCGGAGGTGGCACTGGCGGCCGTCGGCCGTCTCGAGGAGCCGTTGGCCGGCTATCACGCCTACCACGCTGCCCGTGCCTACCTGCTGCGCCGGCTGGGCCGCCGAGAGGAGTCGCGCGCGGCGTATGACAGGGCCATCGAGCTGGCGGGGAACACCGCCGAAACCGCCTACCTGGCCCGCCGCCGCGATGAGCTGGGATAGGCATCGGCGCGCGCGAAGTCCAGCGGTCAGATGCGGGTGAGATTTGGTACCGCATACCGGATTCGAACCGGTGATCTCCGCCTTGAGAGGGCGGTGTCCTAGGCCTCTAGACGAATGCGGCACGCAGAGGCGACATGACCGAGTCTACCAATAGCCTCGAAAAGTCGGCAAACCCGCGAAAGGGGGCGAGCCCTTGCGGGCCCGCCCCTCGGAACGGTGTGGCAGTGCCGTTGGCTACTTCGGCGGAGGCGCGACGTGGCACTGGACGTGGTCGGACACGTTTTCCGACGCATCCACCGCCACGACCCCGAAGTCGCCCTGGCCCTTGATCTTCCAGTCGATGGCACCGGGGCCGGGAGACTGGGACGGCGTTGCGCCGTTGGCCTCGACGTACTTGATCTTCGTGCCGCTCGAGAAGGGTCCGAAGACGGTGTCGTCGGAGGTGCCGAAGACGCCATCGGTGCCCTTGTCGACGACGAAGACGGAGACGTCGGGATCGACGACGTCCTCCCCCAGCAGCTCATAGAAGCCATCCGGGTTCTGACCGCTCTTGCCGGCATTCGAACCGGCAGACGGAACGTTCTTTCCGCCAGGATTCGTGGTCTCGGTGCAGCTGGCGACCGGTGCCGTGGTGTCGGGCACCGTGATCGTCTTGTGCTCCAGGATCGGGTTCCCATCGGCGTCGGTCATGACGACCCCGTTGATGGTGGCCCAGTCATCGCACTCGTAGGTCTGGCCCTGCTGCGCCGGCGTCGCGCTCACCGAGATCGTCTCGGTGAAGACCGCGGCCTCACCGGCGTTCACGGTCTGGGTCGCCGGGTCGAAGGTGGTGGTGATCGGGCTGATGCAGTCGCTCACCATGGCGACCTCGACCGGGATCTCGACGGCGTCGAGCGCGTCGGCGATCGCCTGTCCGACGGCATCCTCGTCAACGTCGTTGAACAGGATTCCGCCGGTCGCATTCGTGATCGCGGTGGCCTGTCCGGTGTCGTCGAGGAAGCCGGTCTCGCAGAACGCCGAGTCGGTCGTGTTCGAGATCGAGACCGCGAGCACGATGATCGGAGCACCGGCACCAGAGGTCGTGAGCGCGTCGATGGTCGTAGCCAGCGTCTCGCCGCCGCTTGCCGGGTCGTGGCCAGGACAGTCTCCAAACCAAACGAGGATGTGCGCGGCGGGCGCGGCACGCCATCCGGTCGCGGCACCTGCCACCTCGGTGAGCGCGTGGAGCTGATCTTCCGCGAAGTCACCGCCGCCGGCGGCCGTCCACGCATTGATCGCGTTCTGGACGTCGGTCGTGTTGGTGGTGAGTTCCTGGTCCAGCGCGAACACCGGGCTCTCGCCCGCGTCCTTGTACTGCGCCGCGCAGAACTGCGCGTCGGGCGATTCGACGAGGACGTCGGACATGATCCCGCCGATGCTGGAAGCCACGCTCGCCAATGCCGGTCCCATGCTGCCGGTCGTGTCGGCGAGGAAGCAGATGTCCGCGTCGGGCGGGATGTCCGGCGTCTGGACGGTCTTCTCGATTTCGACGGATCCGCCGTCGGCGATGGTCTCGGTCACCTCCGCCGGATCGATGCTCTGGGCGAGGATGATGCCTGGCTGCCCAATCGTCAGCAGCGAACCGAGCAGGCCCACCGTCAGCCACTTCTTGCGGGTGAGTGCCATACCGGACTCCTTGCGGGTAAATCCCGGGAATCGCCGGTGGGCACTATTCCGGCGCACGTCAGGTCAGTGCGGGCACGTTCGTTCGACGCTCGGGCAGTGGCCCCACCCCCTCTCGATTGGGCCATGGAAGGACAGGGGCAGATCGTCCACCCGCCCGCGGGGCAGCTCAATGGCGAGGTCGTTCGGCCGGGGCCGGACGTTCGGCGAGGTGTCTCTCCGGTCGCTAACGCCGGGCGCCGACCGGAACCGCCGCGCCGGCGGCGGCTGCCATTGCGTGGCGACGCTCCTCGAGCCAGCCGTGGACGCTCTGCGCGACCTCCGGCCAGGTGTGCTCCCCCATCACCAGCCCGAAGTGCGAGGCAGACGGAAAGTACTCGTAGCCGGCACCGAGAAGGTCCGCCGTCCGGCGCGCCTCAGACGGATGGATGACTTCGTCCCGACCTGCGCCGATGACGAGCGACGGCGTATCCGCCAACGCCGCCGCATCGATCGGAATGCCCTCCATCCGCTCGCGCCGCGCCGGTCCGGACTCGCGCGCACCGTCGAGGAGTTCGCGCATCTTCTCGATGTCGTGGTCGTCGAGGTCCGGCATTCGCTGCCGCAGCTCCTCTCGCGTGCCGGTCCAGCCCCACCAGGCCGCGTCGTAGGTAGCGGGCACGGCACGCAGCTCGTGCTCGTCGGGGCGTCGCGGCAGGGCGGCTGCCGGCGGCGAGGGCGCCAGGAGCACGAGACCCAGCGGCGGCGTGCGCTGGGCG
>DASUFJ010000023.1:0-3989 GCA_036274575.1 Candidatus Limnocylindria bacterium | reverse complement strand
AGCTGAGCCTCCGGACGACGTCGCGCGCCGCGACCGCGGCGCGCCGCAGGCGCTGGGGCCCGGATCCGTGGATTCGCAGCTCGGTCGACGGCATCCTCACCGCCCCGCTGAGCGCGACCCGCACCCGGCTGCGGCCGCCCGTGTCCTGGTGGAGCAGCGAGAGCTGGAGGACCGCGTCGCCGACCGGCGGACCCCCACTCCCGCCCATGTCGAGCACGCCCCCGACGTAGCGCGCCGCTCCGTCGACCGGCGTCGCGGCCGACAGGATCGCCAGCAGCGCGCCTTGCGTATCGGCTTCCCAGCTGCACAGCTCGTTGGTGCCCAGCTCGCCGAGCCGCGCCAGAGCCAGCGATGCGAGGTCGTCGTCATCGGTCCCGTACACGCCGTCACCCAGGGCGCCGAGCGCGTCGGCGACGCAGCGGTCCAGCGATGCGGGATCGCCGCGGGTCGCGAAGCGGACGTGAACGCCGTCGTCGCGGGCGTAGATCCCGGTCTCGACTCCGTCGGGTGGCTCCGTGAGCAGTGCCCCCAGACGCTCGGCCATCGCAGACTCGCCGATGCCGAACGCCTTCACGGTGCGCATCGCCAGCGGTGCGAGCGCGAAGCGCGCGGCAAGGCGGGGGCGGACCTGCTCGGACCACATCAAGCGCATCTCGGACGGCACGCCGGGCAGGAGCACCATGACCGAGCCATCCCGGTCGACCCACCACCCGGCTGCAGAGCCGATGGGGTTCGGGAGCCCCTCCGCCGAGGGAATGAGCATCGCCTGCCGCCGGTTCGTCGCCGGCATGGGGCCGAGGGCCCGGAACCGCTCCTCGAGGATGGAGATGAGCGCGGGATCCTCGGCCAGCGTCTCGCCCAGCGCATCGGCCAGGCCTTCGCGAGACAGGTCGTCGTGCGTCGGGCCGAGGCCGCCGGTGGCGACCACGACCTCCGAGCGCCCATGGGCCGACGCGAAGGCCTCTCGCAGGACGGCACGGTCGTCGGGGAGCATCCGTACGCCGCTCAGCGGCAGTCCGAGCGCGGCGAGCTCGCGTCCCAGGAAGGCGGCGTTCGTGTCGACCGTCTCGCCCAGCAGGAGCTCGGCCCCGATCGAGAGCAGCTCCGCGTTCGCCATCGGTGCCGAGTGTAGGGCTACACTGGAAAACAGAGCGCCACCATCGCTCGGCGATGCCGCTGGCATCGGTCATGCCATCCGAGGACTGCCGTGAGTGACCCTGCCCTGACGGTCCAGACCGTCCTGACCGATGAGCTGCGCGCGTGGCTCACCGAGACCCTTCGCTATGCCGTCCTGGCCGTGAACAGCAAGGACGGCCCGCCCAGCCAGTCGGTGATGTGGTTCGACCTCGATCCCGACGAGCACGACGTGATCGTCATGAACACGATGGTCCGGCGACTGAAGTACCGCCAGCTCCAGGCCGATCCGCGCGTAAGCATCCTCTTCGAGGACGGCCTCACCTGGGTCGCCATGCGCGGCACGGTCGAGCTCGACGCCGACTTCGATCGCGGCCAGCAGGGCATCCGCGCCCTCGCGGTCCGCTACCGCAGCGACCCAGACCTGTACCAGGGCCAGGAGCGCGTCGTCATCCGCATCCAAGTGGAGAAGGTGATCAGCCATGAGTGAGGCTGCACCGTTGAAGCTTGGCGCGAACTGCTGGGGGCAGTACACCGACTGGCCGACGCTCCGTGAGGCCGGGATTCGGGCGGATCGGCTGGGATACGACTCGCTCTGGACGTGGGATCACCTGTATCCGATCCAGGGCGACCACCGCGGGCCGATCTTCGAGGGCTGGCTGACGCTTGCGGCATGGGCGGAGGCGACCGAGCACGTCACCGTCGGCCTCATGGTCGGCGCGAACACCTTCCGCCTCCCGACCCTCGTCGCGCGCGAGGCGACGACGCTCGACCACATCAGCGGCGGGCGCGCCATCCTTGGCATCGGTGGCGCCTGGTTCGAGACCGAGCACGCCGGGCTCGGCATCAAGTTCGGCTCGTCGCCGGGCGAGCGGCTGCGCTGGCTGGCCGAGGCGGTGCCGATCATGCGCGGCATGCTCGACGGCACGAAGCCGTCGGGGTCGAAGTACTACGACGCGGAGGATGCGCTCAACGAGCCGCGCCCGGTCCAGGTCCATCTGCCGATCCTGGTCGGCGGCGGCGGGGAGCGGAAGACGCTCCGGATCGTGGCGCAGTGGGCCGACGCCTGTAATCTCGGCGGCAGCGTCGAGAACGTGAAGCGCAAGGACGAGATCCTGCGCCGGCACTGCGATGAGGTCGGCCGCGATGAGTCCGAGATCGAGCGCACCCTCGGCGCCGGCACGCCGGTCATCCGGGATGATCCGGCCGAGGCCAAACGGGTCGCGAACGCGATCTTCGAGCACAACGGCGGCGCCGAGACCTGGGCCAACCAGGCGATCGGGACGCCGGAGCAGGTGGCCGAGCACTATCGCCCATTCCTGTCGATCGGCTTCCGGCACCTGATCTTCGGGATTCCCTCGCCGTATGACGAGGAGACCATGGAGCGGCTGATCACAGAGGTGAAGCCGATGCTCGCCGCCTCCTGAGCCCTCGGCTACGCTGCGGCCGATGAGGGTCACCCTCCTGGCGGGCGGCACCGGCGGCGCGAAGCTGGCGCACGGCTTCGCCATGCTCGGCGACGCGGTCGAGCTGTCGGTCATCGCCAACGTCGCGGACGATCTCGAGCTGCACGGCCTCCACGTCAGCCCCGACATCGACGCGCTGCTCTACACGCTGGCCGGGCTCATCGACAACGAGCGCGGCTGGGGCGTCGTCGACGACACCTTCACCGCGCACCTCATGCTGGCGCGGTACGGCGCACCCGCGTGGTTCAGCCTGGGCGACGCCGACCTGGCGACCCACGTCGAGCGCACCCGTCGCCTGCGCAGCGGCCAGAGCCTGACCGATGCGACCGCCGCCATGGCCGTGGCTCTCGGCATCCGGGCGCACGTCCTGCCGTCGTCCGACGACCGGTGGCGGACCCGCATCCTCACCGATGACGGCGAGCTCGACTTCCAGGAGTACTTCGTCCACCGCCGCCAGGAGCCCATCGTGCGTGGCGTCCGCTTCGACGGCGATGGGGCGTCGCCGACGCCCGCGGCGCTCGAGGCGATCGCGGTCGCGGACCTCGTCGTGATCGGTCCGTCGAACCCCATCGTCAGCATCGGTCCCACACTCGAGCTGCCGGGCGTTCGAGACGCGCTCCACTCGACCGATGCACTCCGCGTGGCGGTCAGCCCGATCATCGGTGGTCGCGCCCTGAAGGGGCCCGCCGACCGGATGCTGGCGTCGTTGGGCCACGAGGTTTCGGCGCCGGGCGTCGCTCGTCTCTACGCCGGGCTCCTCGACCGCTTCGTGCTCGACGAGGTCGATGCCGGGCTGGTGGCCGGCGTGGACGCCATCGGCCTCGATCCCGTCGTCCTCCCGACCGTCATGGCCACCGATGACCAGCGCCGCTCACTGGCGGAGGCGTTGCTCTCCGGCACCTGATGGTCACCCGCGTGGCCGATCGGTATCCTGCTCGGGTGTCCTCCCGGATCATCGTCCCGCATCGCGGTCTCGAGGCGGCGAAGACTCGCCTGGCCACGTCCCTGAGCCCGGATGAGCGGATCTTCCTCGCCAGCCAGCTGCTGCAGCGCGTCCTGAAGGTCGCACGGGAAGTCACTGATGACGTGGTCGTCATCTCGCCGTCGCGCGCGCTGGTCGAGATCGTCGATCCATCCGGTGCGCGGCTCGTGGTCCAGCGCGGGATGGGCCTGAACGAGGGGCTGGAGCAGGCCCGCTTCGACGCGCTGGCCGATGACGTCGCCACCATGGTAATCCTCCACGGAGATCTGCCGAACCTCCAGGCGGAGGACGTCCACATCCTCATCGCGGCGCTGCCGTCCGACGGTGGGCCGGGCGTGGCGATTGCCCCCGACCGCGCCGGCACCGGCACGAACGGCCTCGTCCTGCGGCCGCCCGGCCTCATCCAC
>DASUFJ010000022.1:0-14016 GCA_036274575.1 Candidatus Limnocylindria bacterium | reverse complement strand
CGCGGATCCTCGCGGTCGTAGTAGTCGACCGATCCGACGTAGGCCACGATCTCGCCGGTCGCCGAGTTGATCGCGACCATGGCGCCGTTGTTCACGTTGAAGTCGACGCACGCATTGCCCTGCGGCGTACGGCAGCCCGGCTCCTCCGCGGTGCTCGTGTTGAGGCCGTGGACGTGCTCCGCGACGAGGCGCTTCGCCTCCTGCTGGAGCGGGTAGTCGAGGCTGGTGAGGATCCGGTAGCCGCCGGTGCGGACCGCGGCCGCCGGGTCGGGGACGTCGAGCGCGGCCAGGATGCGCTCGGCCTCCTCGCGGACCCGGAAGCTGAACTGCGGCTCGCGCAGGACGCTGGTCAGGCGCTTTGGATTCATCTCGGTCCAGGTCGTGGCGCGCGCCTCGAGCTCCTCGCGAGCGGTGATGTATCCCTCGTCGCGCATGGCGCCCAGGACGAGGTTCCGCTCCCGAATCGCGTCCGCCGCACCGGCTTCGGGATTCTCGGGGTCTGCGTTCGGGTTCTGATACGGGTCCAGGAACGACGGCGCCTGCGGCAGCGCCGCCAGGAACGCGGCCTGCGCGATCGTCATGTCCTCGAGGTTGGTGATCCCGAAGTAATTCGCCGCCGCGGCGCGGATGCCGTACGAGCCGTTGCCGTAGTAGATGAGGTTGAGGTACGTCTCGAGGATCTTCTCCTTGCCGGCGCGCCCCGGGTAGGCCGCGGTGACCTGCATGGCCAGGATGTTCTCGCGGATCTTGTCCTGGATGTCAGTCGAGTTCTTCGGCTCCGGCGGGCGGCAGACGTCGGTCTCCTCCGCCGCCGCCTCGTCGGTCTCGGTCGTCGCCGGCGCGTCCGGGTCGACCGGGGCGATGCTGGCCTCGGCGCTGGCGCTCGGATCGACCTGCGTCGTCGTCCCCTCCGCCTTGAGGACGCGTGCGTAGTCGATGACCTGCTGCGTGATCGTCGACGCACCCTGCACGATCTGGCCGGCCTCGAGGTTGGCGAGCGCCGCGCGCACGATGCCCTGGAAGTCGACGCCGTTGTTGTCCCAGAAGGTCCGATCCTCGCTGGCAACCGTCGCCTGCCAGATCGTGTCGGGCAGCTCGTCGAAGTGGACGGCCTCGCGGTTCTGGCATTCGAAGCGCGCCAGGAGGACCTCGCCCGTCCGGTCGTAGACGTAGGTCGACTCGGCCGGCTCGATGCCGGCGAGGATCTCGGGATCGGGGAGGTCGGAGGAGAAGTAGGTGTAGGCCGCGAACATGCCGCCGGCCGTCCCCAGGATCGAGCCGACGAAGGTCAGGCCGAAGACGCCGAGGGTCACGAGGAGGAAGGTGGCAAGGCCGCGACGACGCGAGCCCCGCCGCGTCGTGCGCCTCGTCATCATGAGATGTCGGCGCCGGCGCTGGAGAGCCGGATGCATTCGGCGCGAAGGGTAACAGCCGGGCGGTATTCGGTCGAATCGGCCTCAGCGCACGACCTGCAGGGCCCGGTCGTCGAGAAGGAGCACGAGCACCGCGCCGGCGACGAGGAACGGGCCGAACGGGATGTAGCTGCGCATGCCCACCCGCCGGCTGACGAGCAGGGCCAGGCTGGCTCCCGCCGCCAGGAAGGCGGCCGCGAAGAGCGCGCTGAAGATCACGGGCCAGCCGAGCACGAGCCCGATGGGCGCCACCAGGTAGAGGTCGCCGACGGCGAGGCCGCCGCGGACGACGAGCGCCAGCGCGCCCAGGAAGGCGACCGCCGCCCCGGCCCCGATGAGCGCGTCCAGGGGCATCACGGCCGGGTTGAAGGGGACGAAGGCGACGGCGACGACGATGAGCGGATCGAGCACGAGGTGCGGCAGACGCCTCTGCTCGAGGTCGGTGGCGGTCAGCAGCACGAGGAAGGCCAGGATCACGAGGTAGACGCCGGTCGCCCACCACGGCAGTCCGGAACGCGCGGTGATGCCCCACGCGGCGGCGGCGCTCGCCGCGGCGAGCAGGATCGTCCGTACCCCGGGCGGTCGGCGGCTTGCCTCGTCGGGAGGCCAGACGCTGGCGAGTCGTTCGGCAGCCGCGCCACCCAACGCGAAGATCGCGCCGATCACGATCGGAACGAAGGACATCGGTTCTCCTTGCCACTCCGGCCGGTGCGCGGCCGCACCGGGCATGCTACGGGTCCCCGCGACCGCCGCCATAGGCCGATCGTTCGCATGGGTGGGCGTGCGCTGGCACGACGCATGCGTAAGGCGTCGGGGGCGGCACCCAGACCGCCACGACACGGGAGGAACACCATGGACACCGATCGCATCGAGGGTCCGGTCAAGGAGGCCGGCGGCAAGGTCAAGGAAGAGTGGGGCGACGCCACCGACGACGCCTCGACCGAGGCCGAGGGCAAGGCCGAGCAGGTGGAGGGCAAGCTCCAGAACGAGTGGGGCGAGACCAAGGACGAGGCGCGCGACATCGTCGACGACGATCGCTGAGCGTCACGCCCGACGAAGGGGGGCTCCGACCGATGGTCGGGGCTCCTTTCTTGCGTCAGTCGCCGTCTGCGAAGTCGAGCGCGAGGCGCACCAGCGCGGCGATGGCCGAGCCGGTCGCGCCCTTCGGCCCGTAGGGCTTCTCCGAGGTGAGGTACGCGGTGCTGGCGATGTCCATGTGGACCCATGGCACGGTCACGAACTCGCCCAGGAACACGGCGGACTTGATGAGCGAGCCATCGCGGCCGCCGGAGTTGACGATGTCGGCGTGCGGCGAGTCGTATGACGTCCGGTACTCGGCCACGAGCGGCATCTCCCAGAACCACTCCCCCGCCGCCTCGGCCGCGGCGCCGATCCGCTCGCCCCACTCGCGAGGTCGCGAGAAGTAGGCGCTGACCTGCTCGCCGAAGGCGACGGCCTGCGCTCCGGTCAGGGTCGCGACGTCGACGACGTGCGTGGCGCCCTCGCGCTCGGCCCAGGTCATCGCATCGGCCAGGATCAGCCGGCCCTCGGCATCGGTGTTCGTGACCTCCACCGTCATGCCGTTGAGCGCCTTCACGACGTCGCCAGGGCGCTGGGCATTGCCGCCCGGCATGTTCTCGACCATTGGCGCGACGGCCATGAGCGGCGTCCCCGGCGCGAGGCGGGCGACGGTGCGGGCGGCGGCGATGACCGCCGCGGCGCCCGACTTGTCGTGCTTCATGTCGCCCATGCTTTCCGCCGGCTTGAGGCTGATGCCGCCGGAGTCGAAGCAGACCCCCTTGCCCACGATCGCCAGGCGACGGTCGCCGCCGTCCTGCCAGCCCGGCAGCTTCACTGCGATGAGCCGGGGCTCGTGGGCGGCGCCCTGGCCGACGCCGAGGAGGCAGCCCATCCCGAGCCGCTCCATCTCCTTCGGTTCCAGGATCTCGACCGTGCAGCCGTCGGCCTCCAGCTCACGGGCCGCTTCGCCCATGCGCTCCGGATAGAGGTCGTTCGCCGACCGGTTCGCGAGGTCGCGGCCGAACGCGAGCCCCTCGCCGATGACGGCGCCCTGGTCGACCGCGTCCTGCTCGGCGCCGAGGATGAGGACCTCGTCGATGGAACGGTTCATGGCCTCGGTGTCGCGAACCCGCCCGTAGATCGCGGTCGCGCGATACGTGCCCGCCACGGCGCCGGCGGCGGCCGCGCTCCACGCGTCGCGTCCCTCGCCGTCACGAAGCCACAGCGCCAGCGTCCGCGAGCCGCGACCGTTCAGCCGACGCGTGGCGACCGACGCGAGGCGGCGGGCGCGCCACGCGCCGCGGCCGCGGGCGCCGCCGTTGAGGAGGAGGAGCCGGCGGACCGGCAGGTCGCCGGCCGGCACGAGCGCCGAGGCATGCTCGAGGATGTTGAACTCGCCCCAGTCGATGGCATCTCGGATCGCCCCGCCCGAGGCGGCATCGAGCTCCGCGAGGTCGCCGGTCAGGTCCGCGTGCTCGCGGTAGATCGGGACGGCCAGGACGTCGGCCTCGACCGTGGCGGGAGTTGCCGGGACAGCGCGCAGCCGCATGCTGGAGGGCTCCTTCATACCGGGATGTCTGGGAGACGCCCGGAGTATACGGGGGTTATCCGCGGCAGTCCTTGATCCGAGCCGAGTAGAGGCTGAGCGCCGAGCCCCGAGCGACGGTCGTGCCGGCCGGCGGCTCCTGATCGATGATGCCCGCCGGCAGCTCCTTGTCCTGATCGCAGTGGACCGTCCAGTCGAGCCCGGCCGCGTTCGCCGCCTCCTCGGCTTCCCTGGTGCCCATGCCCACGAAGTCGGGGACCACGACCTCGTTCGGCACGGGGCTCGCCGTGACCACCGGGGTCGGCGTGGCGGCATCCCCGGATCCGCCGGACCGGCCCTGCTGGAGCAGCGGCAGGATGACCACGAGGAAGACGAGGACGACCGCTGCCAGGATCGCCGCGGTCCCGACCGTCCCCCACATGCCACCGCCGGTCCGTGACGGCGGTGCGGACGACCGCCCGCGAGCCGCTGGCGCGGGCGGCGCGGCGATGGGTGGCGGCAACGGCGCCGGCGGCGGCTGGGTGGGGATGACCCGCGTCTCCTCGTTCCGGCCCTCATCCACCGCATCGGTGGCCGTGGCGAGCGCCACGCTCATCGCATCGGCGCTCCGGAACCGCGAGTCGGGGTCGCGTCGCAGAGCCTGGAGGAGCGCTGCGTCGAGGCGTCCCGGGACGGCGTCGACCAGCGTCGACGGGGGTCGCACGCGCTCGGCCTCCTGGGCGGCGCTGATCTCCTCCGGCGTGCTGCCGGCGAACGGCGGGCGGCCGGTCAACGCCTCGTAGAGGACGGCGCCGAGGCTGTAGAGGTCGCTCGCGGGGGTCAGCGCCTCGCCGTGGAGCTGCTCGGGCGACATCGAGCCGAGCGAGCCGATCGTGGTCTCCCCCTCATCGGCGGCGTGCGGCGGCGTGGCGATCCCGAAGTCGATGAGCTTCGCCGGCCCCGGGCCGAGCATCACGTTGCCGGCCTTGACGTCGCAGTGGACGAGCCCGCTGGCGTGCACCACGCGCAGGCCGGCGAGCAGCTGCTGACCGATGCGGAGCACATCGTCGACGACGAGCGGGCCGTGAGCGTCGATCTCCTGGCGCAGGGTCCGGTGCTCGGCGAGCAGCTCCATCACGATGTAGTGCGTTCCATCGTCGCTGCCCGAGTCGTAGACGTGAACGAGGCTCGGGTGCGAGAGGGAGGCCGCGGCGCGCGCCTCGTCCAGGAAGCGCTTCGTGAAGGCGGGATCGGTGGCGTACGGCGCCGAGAGGACCTTGAACGCCACGTCGCGCTCGAGGCGTTCGTCACGCGCGCGGTAGACGCGTGCCATGCCGCCGCTGGCGATGAGCTCCCCGATTCGATACCGGTCGGCCAGCAGCCGGCCGATGAGCGCGTCGACGTCGCTCACGCCGGCGCGCCCCGTGCCAGCACCGCGGCCCGCAGATCCTCGACCGCCCCGAGGGCCGCGGCGAGGCGCTCGAGGGCGACGGCAGTGACTGCGCTGCCGCCCTCGCCGATGGCGATGCGGAGCGCACGATCGACGGTGACCGCGTCATTGCCGAGTGACGCGAAATCCTCCGCCGCCGCCTCGGCGGCGGCCGCGTCACGCTCCCGTGTCGCCTGGATCACGCGCTCCACGGCGCCGATCATCTCATCCGTCGCCTCGATCCACACGGGCAGCGTCACCGGCTTCGGCTCGAGGGCCACGACCGCGTCGTGATCGGCGCGAGCCTCGGCCACGGCCGACGCCGCCGCCTCGATGTCGCCCGCGTCGAGCGCGTCGAGCG
Source organism: Candidatus Limnocylindria bacterium (assembly GCA_036274575.1). Taxonomy (GTDB): domain Bacteria; phylum Chloroflexota; class Limnocylindria; order QHBO01; family QHBO01; genus JACDBZ01. Next base: position 8,269 of record DASUFJ010000022.1, on the reverse strand, counting down.
CGGCGTCGACCGCGACCGCCACGTGCTCGGCATGGCGCCGGACGTCGGCGAACGCGTCGCCGGCGGCGGCGGTCGATCCCAGCTGGCCGGAGATCGCGGCCAGCTCCGCCGGGTCGGGGCATGGCGGCAGCGGAGCCGCGTCGACGTCGCGGGCATGCAACGCCGCGACGAGCTCCAGGCAGGCGGTCCGGGCCTCGACGGCAGCGTCCGTGGCCGCCAGCACGAGGTCGGCGGCGTCCAGGAACGCGGGGCCGGGCGCGTCGCCGCCCGCAACGACGCGCCCGCCGCCGTCGCGCGCGGCATCGACCGCGGGCTGGAGGCGTTGCGCGAGGGTCGCGAGCGCCGCCTCCGCGGCGGCCGCACGCTCGGCCACGAGCCGGTCGGCGACGACGGCGGTCTCAGGTCCCGGTCCGCCGGCTCCGAGGAGGAGGATGACGAGCACGACCGCGACGGGGCCGATGAGGAGGGAGCGTCTGCCTATCATGCCCGGATGGATGCCGATCGGCTCCGCGGGCTGCCCAAGGCGGAGCTGCACCAGCACCTCGACGGGTCGCTGCGGCTCGAGACCGCCGTGGACCTGGCAAGGGCGGCTGGAATGCCACTGACACTGGATGACGCACGCGCCAGGATGGTCGGACCGGTGCGCTGCGCCGACCAGGCGCAGCTCCTGGGCTTCTTCGACCTGCCGATCGCGCTCCTGCAGACCGCGTCGGCGCTCGAGCGTGCCGCCTCCGAGCTCGTCGACGACCTCGCCGCGGACGGCATCAGGTACGCCGAGGTGCGTTGGGCTCCGCGCCTCCACCTCGGCGAAGGGCTGTCTGTCGGCGACGTCATCGACGCCGTCGTGCGCGGCGTCACGCGTCGGGCCGAGGAGGGCCCGCTCATCGGCCTCATCGTGACGGCCATGCGGTCGCACCCACCGGCGGCCAACGCCGAGCTGGCGCGGACCGCTGGAGCGTTCGGCTGGCCGGTCATCGGCTTCGACCTGGCCGGGCCGGAGTCGGCGTGGCCGGCTCCGCCGCACGCGATCGCCTTCGTCGCGGCCCGCGAGGCCGGGCTCGAGCTGACGGCGCACGCGGGCGAGGTGAGCGGGGCGCAGCGTGTCCGCGAGGTCCTCGAGTTCGGCGTGCGGCGCGTTGCCCACGGCGTCACCGCCACCGAGGACGACGCCGTCCTGGAGATGCTGCGCTCGCGGGACGTGACCCTCGACCTCTGCCCGACGTCGAACGTGCAGGCCGCCGTCGTCCCGAGCCTGGAGGCACATCCGCTGGCGGCGCTGCACCGCGCCGGGGTGAGCGTGACGATCTCGACGGACGACCGAACCGTGACGGGCATTAGCCTCAGCCAGGAGATGGCGCGCACGGCGACGGCGCAGGGGCTGCGACGCGAGGAGCTGGCGGCGATCGCCCTCAATGCCTTCGACCGGGCGTTCGCCTCCCGGGCAGCCATGGCTCCCCTGGCCGCCGACGCGCGCCGCGCGTGGGATGCCTGGCGCCGCTCACCCATCAGCTGAGCCGATCCTCGAGCAGAGCGCGCACCTCCGCCGGATCCGCGGCGACGGCGTCGGGAGCCCGCTCGCCGGACAGCGACCCGGCCGTCGCGCCGTCCGTCACGCCGGTGAGGACGAGGATCGACGCGCAGCCGGCTCGCCGCGCGCCGACGATGTCGGCGTCCGGGTTGTCGCCGACGACGACACAGCCCGCCGCGTCGATGCCGGAGGCCTCCAGGATGGCGGTGAACATCGCCGGCTCAGGCTTGCCGATGACGGCCGGCGTGACCCCGGTGGCCGCGGCGAGCGCCGCGACCGTCGCTCCCGCCCCCGGCAGGAAGCCCGCCTCGGTCGGGTAGCGGGCATCGGCATTCGTGGCGATCAGCTGGGCGCCGCCGGCAACCGCGGCCATGGCCACGGCCAGGCGGCCGTAGTCGAGCGACGGATCAAGGCCGACGAGGACGGCGTCGAAGCCGGGCATCGGTGCGCCCGGACGCTGTGCGGCGGTCATCTCGCTCGCCATTACCACGCTGAAGCCGGCCCCCGCGAGCTCGTCGCGCATGCCGTCCGCCCCGATGCCGAGCACGGAGCGCACATCAGGCGCGTGGCGCCGCAGGTGCTCGATGGTGGCCGATGTGGAGGTGACGATCTCCTCCGCCGACGTCGGGATGCCCATGCCCGCCAGTCGCTCCACGTAGCCGACGCGGGTCACGGTCGAGTTGTTCGTCGCGAACCGCACGGCGACCCGGCGCTCGTGGAGCCAGCCGACAAGATCGCGGGCCCCGGGGACGGGCATGCGGCCGCGATAGACCACGCCGTCGAGGTCGAAGATCACGAGGCGCACGCGCGCCGGGAGGCCGGACATGCGGCCGATCATAGGGTCCGATAACCCTTGAGCGGCGGGAGAGCGAGGCAGTATGATGCCGCAGATTCTGCGCCTCGTGCCGACCCCGGCCGAGCGCACCTGGAGGCGCCGCTTGTCATGCGGCAGAGCGCACCCACGAGGTGTGGAGGAAACACATGCGGAAGCACCCCAGCCGATGGATGGCGGTCTTCGCCGTCCTGATGCTCATTCTTGCGGCCTGTAGCAACGGCTCCGGAGAGAGCCCGAGCGGCGGCGAGGAGAGCCAGCCCGCCGGAAGCGAGCCGGCCGAGAGCCAGCCCGCCGAGAGCGAGGCACCGACCGGCCTGGCAGCGTGCGGTGACCCGGAGACGGGTGAAGACTTCCTGATTGGCGGCGTCACCGACGTCGGCCAGCTGGAGGACAAGTCGTTCAACGAGGGTGGCTGGTGCGGCACGATCGCCGGCGCCACGGCGGTGAACGGCCATGCCGAGGTCATCGTGACCGAGGATCCCGCCGACTACGCCAACAACATGACGACGTTCATTGAGCAGGGTTACGACATGATCGTGACCTACGGCTTCGCGCTCGGCAACGCGACGACCATCGCGGCCAAGGAGAACCCGGACATCGGGTTCATCGGGCTCGACCAGGCCGTCTGCGTCGACGAGGAGGGCGCTCCCGATCCCACCTTCGCCTGCGCCGGTGACGCTGGGAGCCTGCTCCCGAATTACCAGGGCCTGATCTTCAACGAGTCGCAGGCCGGCTACCTGGCCGGCATCGTCGCGGCGACGATCACCGAGTCGGACGTCATCGGCGCCGTGGGTGGCATCGACACGATTCCGGCTGTGGTCTCGTACATCGGCGGCTACGTGAACGGTGCGAAGTCGGTCAACCCGGACATCGAGGTCCTCGTTTCGTACGTCTCCGACGACATCACGACCGCGTTCAACGACCCGACGACGGGTGCGTCGCTCGCCGAGCAGATGATCGGTCAGGACGCCGATGTGATCTTCCAGGTCGCCGGCCTCTCCGGGCAGGGCGCCCTCGAGGCCTCCTGCGACGCGGACATCTACGGCATCGGTGTCGACACCGACCAGGCGCTGGCGCTGCCGAACCTGACCTGCATCGTCACGAGCGCGGAGAAGAAGCTCGTCGACGCGGTCAGCGAGGCGATCCAGCGCGTGGCGGATGGCTCGGCCGAGGGCGGCACGGTCCTGCTCGACGCGAGCTCGGATCCGCCGAAGGTCGGCGTCTCGCCGTTCCACAACCATCCGGACCTGCTCACCGACGACCTGCAGAGCCAGCTCGACGACGCGACGTCCGCGATGGCCGGCGGCGAGCTCGATCCCTGCGAGGGCGAGGGAGTCTGCGGACCACCGTTCGAGCAGGACTGACCTGCGACAGGAATGAGCGAGAGGCGGGCCCGCACGGGCTCGCCTCTCGACGCATCAGCGGGGTGACATGACCGAGACGGTCGCGACCGCGGCGCTCGAGATGCGGGGGGTCACGAAGCGCTACCCGGGCGTTCTCGCCAACGACCACATCGACCTCGACGTGCGTCGAGGCGAGATCCACGCACTGCTCGGGGAGAACGGCGCGGGCAAATCGACGCTGATGAACATCCTCTACGGCCTGGCGGAGCCGGACGAGGGCGAGATCCTGCTGGACGGCACGCCGGTCCAGATCAGCGGGCCCTCGGATGCGATCGCCCGCGGCATCAGCATGGTCCACCAGCACTTCATGCTGGTGCCCGTGCTCAGCGTGGCGGAGAACATCCTCCTCGGCGAGGAGCCGATGGCGAACCCGGTCTTCCTCGACCGGCGTGAGGCGCACGCCCGCATTCGACACCTGGGCCACCAGTTCGGGTTCGAGGTCGAGCCCGACGCGAAGGTCGGCTCGCTGTCCGTCGGCTGGCAGCAGCGGGTCGAGATCCTCAAGGCGCTGTACCGCAACGCGCGAATCCTCGTGCTGGACGAGCCGACCGCGGTCCTCACACCACAGGAGACGCGCGAGATCTTCTCGGTCCTTCGCCAGCTGACGCGCGAGCTGAACACCTCGATCATCTTCATCAGCCACAAGCTCAACGAAGTGCTGGAGATCGCCGACCGGATCACCGTCATCCGACGCGGAAAGGTCGTCGGCAGCAGGATCCCGTCCGAGACGAACGAGGAGGACCTCGCCGAGCTGATGGTCGGCCGCGACGTGCAGCTCACCGTCGACCGTGGCGAGAGTCACCCCGGCGAGCCGGGGCTCGTCGTGGAGAATCTCCACGTCACCGACGATCGCGGCCACGAGGCGGTGCACGGCGTGAGCTTCGAGGTCCGCAAGGGCGAGATCTTCGGGATCGCCGGAGTGGCCGGCAACGGCCAGGACGAGCTCGTCGAGGCCCTCACCGGCCTCCGGAAGGCCGCGAGCGGCACGGTGACGCTGCTCGGCAAGGACATCACCACGGCGACACCGCGCCAGCTCCACGAGGTGGGCGTCGGATTCGTTCCTGCCGATCGTCACCGCTTCGGCCTCGTCCTCCCCTTCCCGCTCACCGACAACATCGTCCTCAACGACTATCACCAGGCCCCCTACGCCCGGGGCATGGTCCGCAACGAGGACGCCATCCGTGAGCGTGCGGAGGCGTCGATCGCCGAGTACGACGTGCGGACCCCCTCGGCCACGGTCACGGCGGGGACGCTGTCGGGGGGCAACCAGCAGAAGCTCGTCGTCGCGCGCGAGTTCGCGGATGACGCCACGCTCCTCGTCCTCGACCAGCCGACCCGCGGCCTCGATGTCGGCAGCATCGAGTTCATCCACAGCCAGGCGGTGAAGCGTCGGAACGGGGGCACGGCGATCCTCCTCATCTCCGCCGAGCTCGACGAAGTGCTCGAGCTCTCGGATCGAGTCGGCGTCATGTACCGCGGTGAGCTCGTGAGCGTCATCGATGCGCGAACCGCAGACCGGGAGGACGTCGGGCTGCTCATGGCGACCGGCGGCAAGGCACCGACCGAGGTGACCAAGGACATGGCCGCCGACATCGAGGAGGCCTCGTGACCGCCGCGCCGGCCGAGGCGCGGCAGCGCCCGTCGGCGCTGGCACGCTTCCTGGCGATGTCGGTCGTTCCCCTCGTCGCCGTGGGCGGTGCCCTCATCGTCGGCGGGATCATCATCTTCCTGTCGAGCTTCGCGACCGGGGAGCCGGATCCGACGCTCCCCTTCCAGGCCTACGCCAGCCTCTTCAAGGGCGCGTTCGGCAGCCTCCGCGGCATCCTCTTCAGCATCATCAGCGCTGCCCCGCTCATCCTGGGCGGCCTCGCCGTCGGGGTCGGCTTCAAGGCCGGCCTCTTCAACATCGGCGCCCAGGGCCAGTTCCTCATGGGCGCGCTCGGCGCCGCTGCGGTGGGCGCGTGGGTCGCGGGCGCGCCACCCTTCGTCGCCATCCCCGTTGCGTTCCTCGCCGGCGCCATCCTCGGCGCCGCGTGGGGATTCATCCCCGGCGCATTGAAGGCGTGGACGGGCGCGCACGAGGTGGTGACGACCATCATGCTGAACTTCATCGCCGGCGCGGTGATCGGCTACCTCATCACGGGCCCGCTGGAGGCACCCGGCTTCTCGTTCTCGCGCACCGGCCCGCTCGGCAACGCGGAGCTGCCGACGCTGTTCGGGACGGACGTCCACCTCGGCGTCATCATCGCCTTCGCGTCCGTGCCGATCATCTGGTGGCTGCTGTGGAAGAGCACGCTGGGCTTCGAGATCCGGACCGTCGGGGCCAACCCGGACGCGGCGCGCTACGCCGGCATGCGTCCGGCGTTCATCACCATCCTCACGATGTCGCTGTGCGGGCTGCTCGCCGGGCTGTCGGGCGCCGGCCAGATCCTGGGCATCAGCCACTTCATGAACGCCTCGTACGGCACCTCTGTCGGGTTCGACTCGATCTCGGTGGCGCTCCTCGGTCGGGCGCACCCGGTCGGCATCATGCTGGCGGCGCTCCTCTTCGGCGCCATGCGCGCCGGATCGGGCCTCATGCAGATCGAGGCCGGCATCCCGGTCGAGATCATCGACGTCATCCAGGCCACGATCCTCCTCTTCCTCGCGGCTGACGTGGTCATTCGGCGTGCACTCCGCATCCGTGCGCCGAGCGCCGAGCTGGAGGAGCTGCAGACGGTCAGCAAGTCGTACGGATCGGGGACCCCCGCCTGATGGACGCGATCTACGGCATCCCGGTCATCGGCGTCCTCTTCCAGTTCATCGGCTACCTCGTCGATGTCACCCCCGGGATCGCGCCGATCGTCGTCGGGCTGGCCGCCCCGATCGCCCTCGGCGCGATGTGCGGGATCATGAACGAGCGGTCCGGAATCGTGAACATCGGCATCGAGGGGATGATGCTGTCGGGAGCGTTCGCCGCCTTCCTGGCCGCCGGGCTCTTCCAGCAGGCCGTCGGCGGTCAGCCGCCGACGGGCAGCCTCTTCGACGCGACGCCGGCATTGATGATCGGCGTCCTCGCGGCCGTCGCGACGGCGATGGCGCTGTCCGCGCTCCACGCCTGGCTCTCGATCACCATCTCGGCCGACCAGATCATCAGCGGCACGATCATCAACATCGCCGCCCTGGGCCTGACCGGCTACCTCAACCGCCTCCTCATCTCGCCCAATCCGCGCCTCGGGGCCGGGACGTTCTCGTCCTTCGACCTGCCTCGGGAGGTCGGCGACATCCCGGTCGTCGGCTGGATCATCGAGATGTTCCTGGACCAGGGACCGATCGCGATGAGCGTGATCGTCATCGTCATCCTCCTCCAGGTCCTCCTCTTCCGGTCGCGCTGGGGGCTGCGGACTCGCTCGGTCGGTGAGCACCCGCGCGCCGCGGACACGGTCGGGATCAACGTCATCGGCCTGCGCTACCGGAACGTCATCGTCGGCGGCATCTTCGCCGGGCTGGCGGGCGCGTACCTCACCCTCGAGGGCACCGGGTCGTTCCAGAACGGCATGACCGCCGGTCGCGGGTTCATCGCCCTCGCCGCGGTCATCTTCGGCCGCTGGACGCCGCTGGGCGCGTGGGGCGGCGCGCTGCTTTTCGCCTTCTCCGGCGCGTTCGGCCAGGCGGTGCGGATCCGACCGCCGGGCGAGGCGTTCCCCGGGCTCGACGCGATCATGAGCGCCATCCCGTCGCAGGTGTACGGCGCCCTGCCCTACATCGTGACGATCATCATCCTGGCCGGCGTCGTCGGGCGCAGCGTCGCGCCGGCGGCCGTCGGGAAGCCGTACCAGAAAGAGGGCCGAACGGCCTGAGCTAGGCCGGCGCGACCTCGGTCGGCAGGTGGGGGCGCATCGAGGGCGGCTCGCGGAGCAGGTCGACCGAATGCCCGGCGCCCTCCATGTCGCGGACGACGGACAGGTGGTCGTAGTCGACGGCCCGGAAGCCGACGGCGATGTCAGGCTCACCGATGTAGACGACCGCGTAGCGGGCCCGTGCGTCGCCATCGGTCCCGCAGCCCACGGACCCGCAGGCGACGAAGTGCGCCTGGCCGACGACGCGGTGGAAGGCCTCGTGCGTGTGGCCGAAGCAGAAGAGATCGTCGGCCTCGTCGCTCGCGATCCGGGCCAGGACACGGGACGGGCGCGAGGACCAGAGGTACTCGTTCTGCTTGAGCGGAGAGCCGTGGAAGAGGTAGACGGATCGGCCACCGAGCGTCAGACGCAGGGTCTGCGGGAGCTGGCGCAACCAGGCCTTGTTCTCCTCCGTCAGGCGATCCGAGGACCAGCGCATCGACGCGTTCCCGTCGCCCTCCGCCTCGGCCGTCGTCCACGCGGCGCCGGTCTGCTCCCGGTCCATTCCCACCGCCTCGTCCCAGTTGCCCTGGACCGTCGGGATCTCGAGGCCCCTCAGCAGCTCGACCACCTCATTCGGGTGCGGGCCTCTGCCGACGACGTCGCCGACGCAGTAGACCGCCTC
>DASUFJ010000021.1:0-76778 GCA_036274575.1 Candidatus Limnocylindria bacterium | reverse complement strand
CGGTCTCGCCGCCGCTTGATGGCCACCTTGTCGACCGGCGGCTGCTGTGCGTCGGCGTCCAGGGTGAAGGGTCGATCCGCCGGCGGCAGCCGGCGCGTGACGACCCACCATCCCAGCAGGCCGAGCACGGCCAGTGCCACCGCGGCCACGACCACGACCATCGGATTGGCCGCCACGGCCTCCGTCCAGCTGCTGTCCGCCGGCACGCCGAACAGCTCTTCCTTGATGAAGTCGGTGGCGTCCAGCTGGGCGACGTGGATCCACCACTCCTGCGGCAGCTTGATGAAGATCCAGATGAAGGCGGCGATGCCGATGATCCAGCGCGCCGCGATGCGGAACGGGTTCCAGGCGACCTTGATGCCCTCGATGACGTCGAAGAAATACTCGAACGTGTTCGGGAAGACGAACAGGATCCACCGCGCGCCGGTCGACTCGAAGAGGGCGACGCCGATGAGGCGGTAGTACCACAGGAAACGACCGGTGGCGAAGGCGATCCCGTCGCCCCAGTTCGCGATGGTCGACACGTAGGCGATCGCCAGGTAGTAGATGTCCAGCGCCTTGTCGTAGGTCTGGTACCAGGACAGGTCGCCGCCGATGGTGGCCGCGAAGACGGTCTGGTCGATCCCGTCGAGGACCATGGCGGCCAGGATGGCCGGCAACGGATAGGCACCGATGAACAGCGGCACGATGAGCCGCGCCCCAACCACGACCAGCGGGATGAGGAGCTCCATCTGGCGCTGCGGTCAGGCGGGAAGTCGACCGCGGATGCGCGCCAGGCGTTCCGCCGCCTCGTCGAGCGTCTCGGGTCGCTTCGGGAACGCGAAGCGGATCTTCGTTCGGCCCAGCTCCGGCCGAGAGTAGAACGACGATCCCGGGACGGTCGCGATGCCCGGGTCCTCGGTCAGGCGGCGGGCGAAGGTGACGTCATCCTCATCGGTCAGTGCGGTGACGTCGGTCATGACGTAGTAGGCGCCGTCCGGCGGGTAGGTCCGCAGGCCGGTCTTCTCGAGCGCTCCGAGCAGCCGATCCCGCCGGCCGCGGTATTCGGCCGCCAGCCGCTCGTAGTAGGCGTCGGGCATGTTCATGGCGACCACGCCTGCCGCCTGGAGGGGCGCCGCGGCGCCGACGGTCAGGAAGTCGTGGACCTTGCGGATGCCGGCGGTGAGGTGCGGCGGGGCGATGATCCATCCCACGCGCCAGCCGGTGACCGAGTACGTCTTCGACAGCGAGTTCACGGCCACCGTGCGCTCGCGCATGCCGGAAAGGGTCGCCATCGGGATGTGCTCACCGGCGTAGACGATGTGCTCATAGATGTCATCGGTGAACACGACCACGTCGTGCTCGCGGCACAGTCCCGCGATCAGCTCCAGCTCGGATCGGTCGAAGACCTTGCCCGTCGGGTTATGCGGGCTGTTGAGGACGAGGCCTCGCGTCTTCGGCCCGAACGCCGCGCGCAGCTCGTCGGGGTCGAACGTCCAGTCCGGCTCGCGGAGGGTGACGTAGCGGGGCACGGCGCCGGAGAGGATGGCGTCGGGACCGTAGTTCTCGTAGAACGGCTCGAACACGACCACCTCGTCCCCCGGATCGAGGACGGCCAGCATCGCGGCGATCATCCCCTCGGTCGCGCCGCAGGTCACGGTCAGGTCGGTCTCCGGGTCGACCGGCCAGTCGGGGTAGTGCCGAGCCGTCTTGGCCGCGATCGCCTCGCGGAAGTCGCGGGCGCCCCAGGTGATGGCGTACTGGTTGATGTCGGCGTCGATCGCCGCCTTCGCCGCCTCCTTGAGCTCGGCGGGCGCCGCGAAGTCGGGGAAGCCCTGCGCCAGGTTCACCGCGCCGTGCGCCATCGCCAGGCGCGTCATCTCGCGGATGACCGACTCGGTGAAGCTCTCCGCCTTGTGCGAGATGCCGCTCATGCGAGCCCGAGGATACAGACGCCGTCCAAGGTCACGACCGCGTCAGTCAGGCGTCCGTTCCAAACAACTGCCACTCGTCCGGCACTCCCTTCAACCGGTGGGTCCCTCTGTCGGTGAAGCCAATGCCCGATCCGGCAACAAGATCCCGCACCGTTCGCGAGACCAACACCTCGCCCGGTTCCGCCATGGCCAGGACCCTGGCGGCAATGTGCACGCCGAGGCCAATCACATCGTCGCCGTGGCGCTCAATCTCTCCGGTGTGGAGTCCGGCTCTGATCTCCAGGCCGAGACGGTGGGCGGCGTCGCGGATCGCCGTGGCCGCCTGGATCGCCCGGGCCGGCCCGTCGAATGTCGCCAGCAGGCCATCACCCGTCGATTTCACGAGTCGTCCCTGGTATCGGGAGATCTGCCGCCGGGCAACGTCATGGTGGGCGTCGAGCATCTGCGCCCATCGTGAGTCTCCAACAGCCGCGGCGCGCTCGGTCGAGGAGACGATGTCCGTGAACAGGACGGTCGCGAGCATTCGATCGGTGTCGATGTGTCCACGGACGCCCGTCAGGAACTCCTCCACCTCGTCGACCATCGCATCGACATCCCCGACGCCCAGCCCATAGTCGGCCCCGGGGATCTCGACGAAGCGAGCAGTCGGGATGTGATCGGCGAGGAACCGCCCGTTCTCGACGCTCAACAGCACGTTGTCCGTCCGGTGGATGACGAGCGTGGGCGCCTGAATGGCGGACAGGACGTGCCTCACATCGATCTGGAGCAGGAGACGGACGACCGCCAACGCCGTGGCGGGGCTGGCTGCCATGCGAAGGAGCCGCGCGAAGGCATCTCGACCGACGTCGTCATTCGCAAGGCTGGGGTTCGTTAGGGTCACGATGTCAGCCCGGCCCCATGTCTGCTCCGTGATCCGCTCGAGCATCTCAACCCGTTCGGGCGAGATGCCGATCGCATAGTCGGGCGCCGTGGACATCCGTGCGGTCGAGTTCGCGAGGACCAGCGCACTGACCCGCTCCGGATATGTGGCGGCGAAAGTCGCGGCCATCATGCCGCCGTCGCCAGCGCCCAGGAGCGCCGCGCGTTTCGACCCCGCGGCATCCATGACCGCTCGGACGTCGTCCATCCACTCCTCGAGGGGTGGCAGAGAACCCGCCGGAGCAGGGTCGGAGAGGCCGACACCGTACTTGTCGAACGAAATGAGCCGGGTGAATGATCCGAGCCGGTTGAGGAGATGGTCGAATCCCGGAACGTCCCACCTCGCTTCGAGGTGGCTGAACCAGAGCGAGATGAGGACGAGATCGAGCGATCCGGATCCGGTGATCTGATAAGCGACGTGGATTGCTCCCCGCCGAGCATACCGGGTTTCCGGAGCCATATTGGGGCAAGGATGGTTGCGGCAACTAGAGCCGTCAACGGTCAGACCGCTTCATTGGTAGGGCTGGGCGGCGGAAGACGAAGCCGTAGCGATCGGCCTCGACGCCGCCCATCCGCAGCCGCTCGTGACCGTCGTAGAAGGCGATCAACTCGTCCGCGATCGGATCCGATGACATGAGGGCGGCCAGGTCGTCGAGGTCGGACAGCTCCGCCTCCGAGGTCGCGTCGTACGTCTGCCCGCGCACGAAGGCGGCCGTCTCCGCTTCGGGCTCGTCGATCCCGACCAGATCGTGGTTCAGCTGGCTCGCGAAGTCGGAGAGCAGCTGCGAGCGAATGTGCGACCGCCCGTCCTGGGGCTCTTCCGCGTGGCGGTCCGGGACGTAGTCGTCGCCGCTCGCGCGCATCTCCTGCCACGCGACCCAGGCATGCTCGAAGTGCGCGGCCGGGAGCCTGAAGCCGACGTCGAGATCGCTGTGCGCCTTCAGGAAGGACCGATTCGCATCGAGGAGCTGCCACTTCCCCGCACCATCGGGGACCTCGCAGATCCAGTGCTCGATGTGATGGTCGATCTCGTTGTTATGGCGCGAGAGGGCGTCCAGCTCCGACTCCCACCGCGCCGGATCGGTTCGGAGCAGCTCGTCGTCGCCCGCGCGAGCGCGCAGCGCGCCGCGCCAGAACCGAACGATGTGCTCGGCGTTGGCCCGGATGCCCTGGAAGTAGCCCGCCCGGATCCGCGCGGGAATCCCCTTCGTGCGAAGGAGCCCGGCGAGGAAGTGCGCCTCGAGCATGCAGGCGCCGACGATCCGATGACGTGGCTCGCGGTCGTCGAGCAGGTTGCCGGGCGGCATCTCCTCGAGCGCGGCGAGCATCGCCGGCATCCTCGGCGGCCAGACCCGCCTCATCCGTCGCGTCGTCTCGAAGTCGAGGCCGAACCGGCCCATGAGGTTGTGATGGATCGTCTGGCGCTCCGCGACCTCGGCCAGCGCCGTGGCGTCCTCGGGCAGGGCCTGAAGGAGCGTCGCCTTCGCGCCCGGATCGGTGAAGCGGCTGTACGCGGTGTACGGCGTCACGCGCTAGCCCCGCCGCTCCCAGATTATGTCGAAGTCCTTGCGCCAGGTCTTGCCGGCGTCCTCGGACGCACCGACATCGCTCACGATGCGGTCGGGCTCCACCGTCGAGACGATGCGCTGGTGGAAGTCGGGATCCTCGCGCGAGATGCTCCACGTGCCGTCGCCGAAGGTCATGTCGAAGACCCGCGCCACACCGCGGCCGTCGTGGTAGAGCAGGACGTACCGATCATTCGCGTCGCTACGGCCGAAGACCCAGGTCCACTCGCGCTCATCGGCGCCGAAGTCGGACCGGAGGATGAGGAACGCGTCGTCCAGCCACTCGATGGTCGCCGTTCCCTCGACCCTGGTCTCGAGGCTGTCGAGGAACCAGGCGTTGGTCATGGTGAGCTTCCACGTACCGATGAGCGGCTCCAGGGCGGCGATCGCTTCGTTCTTCATCGGCTCATTCTCGGTGCTTGCTTGAACCGGAGCGCCTCGTCAGACCAGAAGGAATACTCCCAGTGCGATGAGCCACAGCGACCAGGCGATGTAGGCGATCGGCACGATGGTGCCGCCCAGCGGCCACCCGTTCTCCTCGTTGGGTCCCACGAACTCGAGCGTGCCGATCAGGAGGGCGACCCCGATCGGCATGCCGATGACGCCGAGCCAGCCCGGCAGGACCGCAGTCGACAGGATCGATGCCCCGACCAGCAGCGTCCACAGCCCAGTCAGCAGATACCCAAGGTGCTCCCCGATGCCCACCCCGAGCAGCCGATGGATCGTCGCGAAGGTGAGCTCCACCGTGCGGCGGGTGGCCTCGGCGTCGGGTCCCTGGGCGGCCACGTAGCGGCGCGCGAGCTCCGGCACCGCGAATGGCCAACGCACGAGTCCGAGCGCCTGAACGAGCCCGGCGGCCGCGCCGATGACGATCGAGAGTGCTGTGAACGCGGGCGGCGCGGCGAGGACGACCGCGAGCAGGGCGACCAGCGGCAGCAAGGCGAGCGCGCTGACCAGCAGCGCGTGCCAGCGCAGAAGGAGGCCCGGGCCGCCGGCCGCGAAGCGCCGAAGGATCTCATCAGGCTCCTTGCGCAGAATCTTCGGGTAGTCGAAGGCGCGACCGAGCTCGAGGAAGGCCACGTTGAAGGCGATCGGCACTCCGATCAGCAGGACGGAAGCGCCGACCTCAACGCTCACGCTCACCCGTGCCCTGACGACCCAACAGCATCCCGACGCCGCCAGCGACCGCCGCTATCAGGCCGACCACGTGCATCAGGCTCCCGACCAGGATTCCCACATTGCCGGTGTCGGTCAGTTGCTCGGTGAATTCGCCCGTCATGACGGCGGCGACGATCGCCCCCAGTCCCAACACCAGCGGGATGAGCAGCGCCACGTAAGCCACCCAGCGACGGGGCCAGACCGCCACGACGACCGCCGTCACGAGCAGGACGATCGGCCCGGCGAGGCTCGGGTAGAGCTCCGAGCCCGCCGCGATCTGGACCAGCATCCCGGCGGCCGTCAGGACGAGGCCCGCGACGTTCAGCTTCGCCGCGTTCGAAAGGCGTCTGACCACGTCCAACGTTCCCTCGGGTGCCGGCGGTGGTTGGCTGGGGAGGAAGGATTCGAACCTTCGGTCTCCTGATCCAGAGTCAGGCGCCTTACCGCTTGGCCACTCCCCAACGACGAGGGCCGAACGCGCGTGCGGGATCGGCTATTGGCCATCCCTTCTGCATTCGGACGAACTCCGACGAGGATTGTAGCCGAACGTCCGAATTCGGCCGTGTCGGGTGGATCAGGCGGGCTCGTCGACCATGAACCGATAGCCCAGGCCGCGTTCGGTCCGGATGTAGCGCGGTTGGTCGGGGTCGTCGCGGAGCTTCTCTCGCAGCCGGCGGACGTAGACCCGGATGTAATCGACCTCGTCCACGTAGTCGCGGCCCCAGACCTTCGCGAGCAGCGTCGCGTGCGGGAGGATGTGACCGGCGTTCCGGACGAGGTGGTAGAGCAGCTTGTACTCGGTGGGCGTGAGGTCGAGGCGTTGACCCGCCAATCGGGCCTCCTGTCGGGTGAAGTCGACCTCCAGGTCGCCCGACCGAAATGACGGCGTGCGGCTCGATGGTGCCGGCATGTCGAGCCGGCGCAGGAGTGCCTTGACGCGTGCCATCAATTCGAGATGGTTGAACGGCTTCGTCACGTAGTCGTCCGCGCCGAGCTCCAGGCCCTTGACCTTGTCCATTGACTCGTCATGGGCCGTGAGCATCACCACGGGCACGTCGGAGAACGCGCGAATCCGGCGCAGCACCTCGAAGCCGTCGATGTCGGGTAGGCCGATGTCGAGCAGCACGAGATCCGGAAGCTCGCGTTCGACCGCGTCGAGCCCGGGCTCACCCATGGCGACGCCGATGACATCAACCTCGCGCCATTGAAGCGTGAATCCGAGCCTGACCGACTCGATGACGTCGGGCTCGTCGTCGATCACGAGGATCTTCATTCGCCCGGTCCCCCCTCAGGCCCTGCTGCCGGAACCGCGATGCGAAAGGTGCTGCCGACCCCCGGCTCGCTGTCGACGTCGATTCGGCCCTCGTGGGCCTGGACGATCAGGAGCGAGATCGGGAGCCCGAGGCCGATGCCCGGC
Organism: Candidatus Limnocylindria bacterium; assembly: GCA_036274575.1. Lineage (GTDB taxonomy): Bacteria > Chloroflexota > Limnocylindria > QHBO01 > QHBO01 > JACDBZ01. Next base: position 69,807 of record DASUFJ010000021.1, on the reverse strand, counting down.
ACCCCTTCGGAGCGCTTGCGCGGGGCCACGAAGAATCGCTCGAAGAGCCGCGCCCGGTCGGCGGGTTCGATGCCCGGACCAGAGTCGGAAACCGTCCAGGTGACCTCCGGTCCCTGGGTCGCGACCGAGACGCGGATCGGCGTCCCGTCCGGTGAGTACTTCTGAGCGTTCGACAGGAGGTTGACGACGGCCTGCTCGAGGCGCCGGTAGTCGCCGAAGACCCAGACGGCCTCCGACGGGGCGTCGAGCTCAATCGTCTGCCGATGCGCGTCCACGAGCGACGACACCGATGCGATCGCCGACTCCGCCAGCTCTCTCGCGTCGAAGCGCCGAAGCTGCAGCTGGGCGCTGCCCGCACGGAATCGGGCCAGCTCCAGGATCTCGCCGACCACTCGATGCATCCGGGTGGCGTTCCGGTCGATCGCCTCGAGCATGGCCTGGTGCTCCTCGGAGCTCGGCTCGATTTCAGGATCGAGGAGGAGCCCGATGCTCGTCCGAACGGCCGTCAGCGGCGTCCTGAGCTCGTGTGCGATCGTGCTCAGCAGGTCGGTGCGCATCTGTTCCATCTCCGCCAGCAGCTCCGCCTGCTCGCGATTCCCCGCGAAGGAGACACCCAGAAGCCTCTCGCCGAGGGGGGTGAGGCCATACCAATCGTTGTCAGCCGCCCGACGACGGACGCGGACGAGGCCCAGCCGCACGAGCTCATCGAGTCGCGCTTGGGCGGCACGCTCATCGATCCGGGCGTCCAGCTCCGCGAAACGACTGACCAGGCCCGGGGCCGTCACTCCGTCCCCGACCAGCGCGAGGGCGGCCACGCCGAGCGGTGAGGGTAGTGGTGCCTCGGTCGGCATCGAGAACCAAGCATACGCCGGGAAACCTCGGGCTATGACGAGTGAGATGGCCCGCCACCGTACGGCAGCCGCCTGAAGTCGCGCGGGAATGCTGGTGAACATCAAGTGAACGTCCCGGTCGGCCGGGAGTGTTCACGCGACGTTCACGTCGGTTCCAACCCGCGTTCAGGTCGCGGGACTAGCGTCGCCCAAGAGCCAACGAGGATCGATCACCTGGGCCGATCCAAAGAGCTGGCGTCGCGAGGAAATGGCTGATGTTCGTTCGGGTCGGTGACGTGGGCGCGGTGCCCGAAGGGCAGATGCGCGTGTTCGAGGTGGGTGGCGCGGCGGTGAACGTGACGAACGCCGGCGGCCAGCTCTACGCGTTCGATGACACGTGCACCCACATGGGCTGCTCGCTCGCGAACGGGGACCTCGACGGGACGACGGTGACCTGCGCCTGCCACGGCAGCCAGTTCGACGTGACCACCGGGGCGGTCATTCGTGGCCCGGCGCAACGCCCGGTCATGTCACATCGGGTCCAGGTTCAGGACGGCGCGATTCTCACTGAAACGCAGGACGAGGCATGAAGATCTTTCTCGATACGGCGGCCATCGATGACATCCGCACGGCGTCTCGCTGGGGTGTGCTCGACGGCGTGACCACCAACCCGAGCCTGTTCGCGAAGGTGGGTGGCAGCTATGACGCGGTGCTCCAGGAGATCTGCGCGATCACGTCCGGTCCGGTCAGTGCCGAGGTGGTGGCCGACGACGTCGACGGAATGCTGAGCGAGGGCCGCCATTTCTCGACGCTCGCGCCGAACATCATCGTCAAGGTGCCGATGAGCGAAGAGGGCCTCGAAGCGATCGCCCGCTTCTCCGCCGAAGGCATCTCGACCAACTGCACACTCATCTTCAACGCCAACCAGGGTCTCCTGGCGGCCAAGGCCGGAGCATCGCTCCTCTCGCCGTTCGTCGGCCGCCTGGACGACATCAACGAAGACGGTCTGAGCGTCATCAGGGAGCTGACGGCCATCGTGAGGATGCACGGCCTGCCCGCAGAGGTGCTGGTCGCCTCCGTCCGGCATCCCCGCCACGTCACCGATGCCGCGCTGGCCGGCGCCCACATCGCGACGGTCCCGATCAAGGTGCTGCGCCAGATGGTTCATCACCCGCTGACGGATCGCGGCATCGTGCAGTTCCGGAAGGACTGGCAGACGGCCCAGGCGGTCGAGCGGCCGGACCGACGCCACGCCGTCCTCGCCCTCGGTACCGGTGCGTCATGACGGCCTCCGCGCCCGAGCTGTCCACGCTGCTGTCGGTCGATGCCATCCGCATCGGGGCGAGCGCGGCCGACTGGCGAGCTGCGATACGGGAAGCCGGCGACGCGCTCGTGTCGAGCGGCGCGACCACAGACGCCTACACGGACGAGATGATCGCCGCCGTCGAGGAGCTGGGTCCGTACATCGTGATCGCTCCCGGCATTGCGCTGGCGCACTCGCGGCCGTCGCCGGCGGTCATTCGCGCAGGCATGAGCCTGGTGACCCTTGCCGAACCGGTGACCTTCGGGCATAGCAGGAACGATCCGGTCCGCCTGGTCGTTGGACTGGCGGCACCCGACGAGGACGGTCACGTCACTGCGCTCTCGACCCTTGCCGAGTTCCTGGCCGACGAGGGGCGCCAACAGGAGCTGCTGAGCGCCGAAACCGCGGACGACGTCGCCCGCATGGTTCGCGGCTTCGAACGGGGGGATCACTCATGAGGATCCTGGCGGTCTGCGGCATGGGACTCGGGAGCGCCCTCGTCCTGCGGATGCAGGCCGAAAAGGCGCTCAAGGAGCTCGGGCTCGAAGCCGAGCTGGAGGTCACGGACATCGGGACCGCCCGCGCGATCGCCCCGAAGGCCGACCTGATCCTCACTTCAGAGGAGCTCGCTCCACAGCTCGGAGCCGTCAAGCCGAAGGTCGTGACGATCTCGAATTTCATCGATCTGCGCGAGATGGTGACGAAGCTCAAGGCAGCGATCGACTGATTTAAGTGGTGGCCCGGGAACGGACCGCAAAGAGCGTGGCGACCCCTCCCGGGCCGCCAATGAGAGAAGGGTGGTCGTTGTGGATCAGCTGAACTACATCGTGAACTGGGTCGCCAAGGACATCTTCGGCGTACCCGCATATCTCGTGGGGTTGATGACGCTGAGCGCGCTCGTCGCGTCTCGGAAGGGCGCCGGGGACGTGGTCGGCGGCGCGCTGAAGGCGACGCTGGGCTTCATCATCCTGGGCATCGGCGCCGGCGCGGTCATTGGGGCCCTGACGCCGCTCGGAGCGCTCATCACGGGCTCCTTCGGCGTCTCCGGCGTCGTCCCCACGAACGAGGCCATCACCGCAATCGTCAGCGACATCCCCGACGTCGCCCAGAACATCGCGTTTGCGATGTTCATCGGAGTGATTGGCTCATTGGTGATCGCGCGGCTCACTCCGCTGCGCTACGTCTTCCTGACCGGTCATCACATGCTGTTCATGGCCACGGTGCTCACCGTCGTGCTGTACAACGCCAACGTCGCCCCCATCGTGCAGATCCTGGTGGCTGCCCTCGGCCTCGCCACGATGATGGTGATCATGCCGGCGTTCACGATGCCGTGGATGAAGAAGGTCACGGGAAACGAGCCGGTGGCGATGGGCCATTTCGGATCCCTGGGCTACATCGCCGCCGGCGTGACGGGCCAGCTCGTCGGCCGCGGTTCGAAGAGCACCGAGGACATGGAATTCCCGCAAGGCCTCCGCTTCCTACGTGACCCGATGGTCGGCACGGCCGTCGCCATGATCATCATCTATCTCGTGCTCTCGGCGATCTTCGTGGTCCGCGTCGGAGAGGGACCCGCCATCCAGGCGGTGACCGATGCCGGCTTTGCCGGTGCCGCCGGCGCCGCAGGTGGATTCCTCGGCCTCTTGAGCACGATGTTCAACCAGGCGCTCCTCTTCGGAGGTGGCGTTGCCGTCATCCTGCTCGGCGTCCGGACCATCCTCGGCGAGATCGTGCCCGCCTTCGCCGGCATCGCCGAGCGCGTCATCCCGGGCGCCGTTCCCGCGCTCGATTGCCCCATCTCGTTCCCGTACGCGCCCAACGCCGTGATCGTCGGGTTCCTGGCGAGCGTCGCCGGTGGCATGCTCGGGTTCGGGATCCTGTGGGCCTGGCTGGGGGCGGCGCTCGTCGTCCCGCTCATCCTGCCGGGCATGATCCCGCACTTCTTCACGGGTGGGACGGCCGGCGTGTTCGGCAACGCAACCGGCGGACGCCGCGGTGCCGTCGCCGGCGGATTCGTCAACGGGCTGATCATCACCCTGTTCGCGGCGTTCCTGATCCCGGTCATGGGCGCCATCGGATTCCAGGGGACGACCTTCGGAGACGCCGACTTCCAGTGGTTCGGCTTCATCGTCGGGAACATCGCCCGCATCGAGGGCAACGTGGCGGCGATCGGCGTCGCGGTCCTGTGTGGCTTCCTGCTCGTGGTCGCGAGCTGGTTCCAGCGGCGATTCGTCGACACCGGCTGGGTGCCCGGCGGGGCGCCCGAACAGGAAGCCGGGACGCATACGGCCGCCGAGGCGCAGAGCGCCGCCTGACGGCGACCCGAAATCTCGGGCGGCCGTGACGCCACGTTGCGTCGCGGCCGCCCATCGAGTGGGAGCGACTGTCATGACTTCGAGGGACGTGGTCTTCCGCGATCGTTACGGTCTGCATCCCCGCGCCGCACGCCGAATCGGTGAGGCGATCGGCGATCTCACGGCAGACGTGTCGATCACGAACCTCGACGGCAGCGCCTCGCAGCTCGACGCCCGGAGCATGCTCGCACTCATCGGCTCCGGCATCCGCACCGGCGATCGCGTTCGGATCGCGGCCGAGGGCGCCGATGAGGCGGCGGCGATCGAGGCCATCGGCGACCTGCTCGAGGCCGGGGTCTGCCATCCCGCGCCGTCGCTGTGAAGCGATTGCAAGGGATCGGAGCCTCTCCCGGGGTCGTCCGCGGACCCTGGCTCCGAATCGATGCCGTCAGCGCCCCGACGGGCGGGCGCATTGAGCCCGGCGATGCCATGCGCGAGACCCAGCGCCTTCACGACGCCACGGTGGCAGCGAGCGCCGAGCTCGAGGAGATCGCGGCCCGCGTGGAAGGGGACGGCCATCCGGAGGAGGGCGCAATCTTTCGGGCCCAGGCGAGCATCGCCCGCGACCCGGCGCTCGTCACGCTGGCCACTGGGCGCATCGATGACCACGGCGAGGATGCGGTCGCGGCGGTCCAGGCCGCGGCCGACTCGTTCGCCGACCAGCTGCGGTCCCTCGACGACGAGGTGCTGTCGGCTCGCGCGGCGGACGTCATCGACGTCGGGCAACGGATCGCGAGGCGCCTCAGCGGGATCCCGGACGCTGCCTCCGCCACCGGGCTGGACAGGCCAACGATCGTGGTCGCCGCCGACCTGCCGCCGTCGGTGACCGCGACCCTGCCCCGCGAGCGGCTCCTCGGCATCGCGCTCGAGGGCTCGTCGCCGACGGCCCACGCCGCGATCCTCGCCCGAGCCTATGGGATTCCCGCGGTTGTCGGCGTGGGCGACCTGCTGGATGCCCTCGGCCCCGCCTCCGAGATCGCGATCGATGGCGGGACCGGCGCTGTGGTCATCGATCCCGACACAGGGACGGCGGCCAGCATCGACGCGGCAACGGATCGGGATCGGCAGCGGCACGATGCCGACCTGCGCGAGGCCGGCCGACCGGCCGTGACGTCAGACGGCGTGGAGGTGGCGCTCCTCGCCAACATCGGCGGCCCCGACGAGAGCGAGTCCGCCATCGAGCTCGGCGCGGACGGCGTCGGCCTGTTCAGGACGGAGTTCCTCTTCCTCGAGCGATCGTTGCCGCCGTCAGAAGAGGAGCAGGCGGCTGCCTACGAGCGCGTCGTCCGCGCCTTCGCCCCGCGTCCGGTCACGGTCCGGCTGCTGGACGTCGGCGGTGACAAGGCAATCCCGTACCTGCCGATCGCCCCGGAGGCCAACCCGTTCCTCGGCGTTCGCGCACTCCGTCTCGCCGATGTCGAGCGCGGTCTCTTCGTCACCCAGCTGCGGGCCTGCTACCGGGCCGCCACCGCGGGACGGCTGAAGGTGATGGCGCCGATGGTGGCGGACGCGGGGGACGTCGACCTCCTGCACGAGCTCGCGGAGCAGGCGAGGCGTGAGCTGGCGGCCGAGTCCATCCCCATCGGCGCTGTGAACCTCGGCGTGATGCTCGAGATCCCGTCGTCAGTCCTGGTGAGTGACGCGTACTTCGGGCGGATCGGGTTCGCGAGCCTGGGCACGAACGACCTGCTGCAGTACACGGTCGCCGTCGACCGCACCAACCCACGCCTCGAGCGCTATCGCGACCCGCTGCATCCCGCCGTGCTGCGACTGGTCCGGATGGCCGTCGACGCCGGCGACCGGGCCGGGATCGAGATCTCGGTCTGCGGCGAGATGGCCGGAGATCCGGTCTCGGCCCTGGCGCTCGTGGGCCTGGGCGTGCGCTCCCTCAGCATGGCCGCATCGGGCCTTCCGGCCGTGCGGCGCGCCATTCGCGGTGCCCATCATCGGCAGCTCAGCGCCGTGATGCGAAAGGCGCTCGGCGAGGGATCGGCCGCTCCCGCGCGCGCCCGACTCGGCGAGCTGGTGGCCGCTACTCCCTGACGACCGGTTCCGGCGCGCCCGGGCCCTCTCCGAGGCCGGACTCGATGAGCTCGACGAGCTGCGCGATGGCCTGGTCGTCGTCCGGGCCGTCAGCCACCAGCCGGATCCTGTGGTCCCGCGCCACGCCGGAGGTGAGCAGCATGAGGGTCGACTTGGCGTCAACCGCCGGCCTGCCCCGCGTGAGGTTCTCGATCGTGATCTTCGATTGGAACCTGCCGGCGGCATCCGTGAACACCGTCGCCGGGCGAGCGTGCAGGCCGCTCGGGTTGTGGATCACCAGTTCGACGGTTCGCACCTCCCCAGCCTACCCGACCTCGGCCTGTTCACCCTCTGTTCATGGCGTTTGCCCGGCTCCGTCACGGTCGCTCCCTAGCCTGAGGGTTGACTCAACAGGTCGAGTGCGACGAGGAGCGACGGTCCATGGCAGCGCGAGTTGCAATCAACGGCTTCGGACGAATCGGGCGGCAGTCGCTGCGTGCACTGCTCCAGCGCGATCCCTCGATCGATGTCGTGGCCGTCAACGACCTGGTGGATCCGTCCCTCAACGCGCTGCTGTTCAAGCACGACTCGACCTACGGAGCGTATCCGGGCTCCGTTGAGTCGACGGACGACGCCATCGTGGTCGACGGTCACGAGATCCGCGTGTTCAAGGAGGCCGATCCGGCTCGGCTGCCGTGGGGTGACCTCGGTGTGGATGTCGTCCTCGAGTCGACTGGACGGTTCCGCGAACCCGGTCAGGCGGACGCCCACCTCGAGGCGGGCGCGAAGAAGGTGATCGTCAGCGCCCCGGCGCGTGGCGCCGACGTCACCATCGTCCTCGGCGTCAACCAGGACACCTACGATCCCGAGCGGCACCATCTCATCAGCGCCGCGTCCTGCACCACGAACTGCCTCGCCCCGGCCGTCAAGGTCGTCCACGACCTCGTCTCCATCGAGCGCGGTCTGATGAACACCGTTCACTCGTACACGACCTCGCAGCGCCTCCTCGACACCGGGCACAAAGACCCGCGCAGAGCGCGGGCCGCCGCGCAGAACATCGTCCCCACGACGAGTGGTGCGACCAAGGCGCTCGCGCTCGTGATGCCCGAGCTCGACGGCAAGTTCGACGGGTTCAGCCTGCGCGTCCCGACGCCCACCGTGAGCGTCGTCGACTTCACGGCGGACGTCAGTCGCCCCACTTCCGTCGAAGAGCTGAATGCCGCGTTCCATGCTGCCGAATCCGGGCCGATGGAGGGCATCCTGGGAGTCAGCGAGGAGCCGCTCGTCTCGTCCGACTTTCGGGGCGACAGCCGCTCCAGCATCGTCGACGCGGGAATGACGATGGTCATTGGTGGAACGCTGGTCAAGGTCATCACCTGGTACGACAACGAATGGGGATTCAGCTGCCGCATGGCCGACCTCATCCGCCTCGTCGCAGCCCGGCTGCCGGTCGCAGCCGCCGCGTGACCCAGCCATGACGGCGACAGCGACGACGACGGCATGGCCGATCTTCGAGGCGGCGCTCCTGGGCCGCGAGCTCGTCGCGGAGCGCACGATGACGTTTCGCTTCACCAAGCCGGCGGGGTGGTCATTCCGGGCCGGTCAGTTCATCGACATCACGTTGCTCGACCCTCCCGAGACCGATGCCGAGGGCAACACGCGAGGCTTCTCGATCTCGAGCGCGCCGAGCGAGGACGAGATCATGATCACGACCCGCCTGCGGGATACCGCATTCAAGCGCGTCCTCCAGGCCATGCCGCTCGGGACGCGGGTCAGGATCGAGGGCCCGTTCGGCGACCTGCGCCTCCACTCCGCTGAGCGGCCCGCCGTCGTCCTCACCGGAGGCATCGGCATCACGCCCTTCCGCAGCATCCTCGTCGAGGCGGCGCGCGGAGGTGGCGGCGGACTCCGCTATCCGGTGTTCGTCTTCTATGCCAACCGCCGGCCGGAGGACGCGGCATTCCTCGAGGAGATCCGCGAGCTGGCCGAGAGCGATCCCAACCTCAGGTTCATTCCCAGCATGTCGGCCATCGCCGCCAACGAGTCCTGGGAAGGCGAGCGCGGTCACATCGACAGCGAGATGCTGGAGCGCCACCTCGGCGGCGTGGGCGGTGCGATCTACTACCTCACCGGCCCGCCCGGGATGGTACAGGGACTACGCCGGATGCTCGTCGACTCCGGGACCGACGAGGACGACATCCGGACCGAGGAGTTCACCGGGTACTGAAGCCATGAGCATCAACGTGAAGCGCGTCTACGACCCACCCGCTCCAGAGGACGGTTACCGCGTTCTCGTGGATCGGCTGTGGCCCCGCGGCCTGACCCGCGCGGCGGCAGACGTCGATCTGTGGTTGCGAGATCTTGGGCCGACTACCGAGCTGCGGAAGTGGTTCGGCCACGCCGTGGAGCGCTGGCCCGAGTTCCAGGTGCGCTACACCGCCGAGCTGAAGGGCCATGCGCAGTTGCTGGACCTTGTCCAGGATGTCGAGCGACACCACGATCGCGTCACGCTCCTGTATGGGGCTCGCGACCGCGACCACAACGAGGCGCAGGTGCTCGCCGATGCGTTGAGGGCACGGCCCGCCCACTCGCATCGCTGAGGCGGCACCGCAGCCGACCACCGCGGCGAGATCAGACGGCGTTCCAGCGCTGGTACATCGGCGGCCAGTCACTCGGGGAGTCGCGCTTGCCCGCCAGGACCGACTCGATGTCGAAGGCGAAGAGCCGATAGGTGTCGTCCGGTTCGAACGCCCAAGAGCCGATCGCCATCGCGCGCAGATTGGCATCGGTCACCTCGCGGACGCGGCCGCGAAGCATGAGCTCGTTCGGATGGCGCGGATCGTACTGAGCGTGGAGGGCGTAGCGGCCATCGGTCTCGAGGTCGGTCAGCTTCGCCGACGGCAGGATGAAGGCCAGCAGCTCGCCGTCGACGATCGCGACGCTGATGGGATGGATGCGGGGCGCCCCAGCGGCCCGAACGGTGGCGAGCATCGCACGGCCGTCATCGCCCGGCGACAGCAGCCGGCGAGCTCTCGCGGCAAGCTCGGGCTCAGCGGACTCGAACTCAGCCCAGGTCGCCACGGCGTGCCTCAGCGGCCTTGACCGGTCGATCCGGCAGGGCCGGCTCTGCGGGCTCTGGCTGCCGCCGGAACGGGAGCCGGCCCCGCATGTTCACCAGCGCGATGCCGCCGATGACGAGCGCCGTCCCGAGCAGGAGGCGCGTGTCGATCGCCTCGCTGAGGACCAGTGCCCCGAGGACGATGCCCCAGATCGGCAGGAGGTAGGCGACGAGCGAGGTTCGCGTCGCGCCCCAGCGGCCGAGGAGCCGGAAGAAGATGAGGTACGCCGCGCCCGATCCGAGCAGGCCCAGCCAGATGACGGCGAACAGCGCGTCGGGCGCTATGCCTCGCTCCCAGGGCCGCTCGAGGATGAGCGCCGGGATAGCCATCATGACCAGGGCGTAGCCGACCTGGAACACGGCCGGGATCATCGGCCTCAGGCCGTGCGCGTTGCGCCGGGCGTAGACGCCGCCGATGGCGTATGACGCCGCCGCACCGATGAGGGCCAGCTCGGCCGCGAGGCTGGTGCCGGTCAGCGACTGCGGGTCGAACCCGACGATGATCGCGACGCCCACCAGGCCGATGGCGACGCCCAGGATGCCGTTGATCGTGATGCGCTCCGCCGGCAGCAACAGCGCGGCAAACGGAATGACGAACAGCGGAACCGCGGCCGTCAGGACAGCGGCGAGGCTGGAATCGACGCTCTGCTCGGCCCACGTGATGAGGCCGAAGGGCAGGGCGACGCTGAAGAAGCCCATCACCGCCAGGTGGCCCAGGATCCGTGGCTCGCGGGGCAGCGGCTCGCGTGCGACCACCACCACGATGGCCAGCAGCGTGAAGCCGAAGAGCAGGCGGAGGGAGACGAGCGTGAATGGCTCGAGGCCGGCGTCGACGCCGATCTTGATGAACAGGTAGCTGCTGCCCCAGAAGAAACCGAGCAGGACGAAGAGCAGCCAGTCAATGCGGGACGCCGAGGGGGTCATGGCGACCATGGTGACGCGTCGTCACCCGAAGTCAAAGAGCCGGCGCGCGCGTGCCGGACCGGACCAATGTGCCTCATGCCCAATGAAACGCAGGCGGCAACAGGTGCGTGAGATCGCGAGGGTCCGTATGGGTCAGGTGGGGTGGGGCGACATCCGATCGGGTGATGCCGGATAGCCGGAACGGTCACTCGCCGGGCGAGCGGACAGCGCATACCTTCCGTGCTGTTGGGGCACGTCCATCAGACAGGCGAGGGACCGATGCAGCAGGTGCGACCGCACGAGTGGCGCAAGTACGGGTTCGGAGGGCCACCCGAGCCGTGGGAGCACGGTGCCCAGCGCGACCTCGACCGCTTGGCGACGTCCTACTTCGTCGACATCCTCGAGTCGCATCGGCAGATCATGGCCGGGTTCCCCGACGAGAACCTCCGGCGACGCGCCGATGACCTGCTGGCGACGGCGACGCGTCACAAGCACGAGATCGACTACACGCTGCGCCACTGGGCGACTCCGGTGGAGCGGGCGCGCGTGGAGGACAGGCTGGGCTCGATGATGCGCGCCGGGATGCGTCTGCGCGAGATCCGCGAGGCTCCCGCCTCCGGCCCGACGCCGGAGCCAATGCCCGCCGCCTAGCTCCACCGGCTTGCAAGACGCGCCGCAGGGCGCGCATTACGGTTGAGATGCGCCGTCGGGGGCCCTGATTCACGCTCAGGGGAACCCGGGCAGCTCCCTCGCGGGCCGGCTACTGCGCGCTCACAGGAGCGAATTGCGAAATCCAGGCCGCGGTCTCGCAAAATGCTCGCCAGGTGGGCGCATTGCCAGATCCGACGCCGGTCTCGGAACGCCGCGCGCCCTACACTCGGCGCATGCCCCGCATGCCGACCCTCGGCGACGTCGTCGCCGCCCGCCGCCGTCTCGACGGGATCGCCCTCCGCACACCGCTGGAGCGGACGACGGAGCTGGCCGAGGCCAGCGGCGCCGAGGAGGTGCGTCTCAAGCGCGAGGAGCTCCAGCCGACGGGCGCCTTCAAGACTCGCGGCGCGCACAACAAGGTCGCCGTCGTCGCCGAGGGCCGTCCCGAGGCGGGGCTCGTCACCGCCAGCAGCGGCAACCACGGCATCGCCGTGGCGACCGCGGCGGTGCGCCACGGGATGCGACTCACGGTCCTCGTGGGACGGAACATCTCGCCGGCCAAGCTGGAGCGGCTGCGGTCGCTCGAGACGAGCCGCGTCACCGTGGAGCTGGCCGGGGACGACAGCGACGCCGCCGAGGCCGAGGCTCGGCGCCGCGACGACGCGGGGCAGGCGATCTACATCCCGCCCTACAACGACCCCGAGGTCATCGCCGGCCAGGCGACGGTGGGCGTCGAGATCGTCGAGGAGTGGCCCGAGGTCGACACGATCGTCGTCCCGATCGGCGGCGGCGGGCTCATCGCCGGCATCGGCCTGTGGGCGAAGGCGGTCAAGCCGAGCCTGCGGCTCATCGGCGTGCAGCCTGCCGCCTCACCACCGATGTACGCGTTCTTCCAGACCGGCAGCACGGAGCCGATGCCGATCGCGCCGACCCTGGGCGACGGGGTCGCCGGCAACATCGAGCGCGACAGCATCACCTGGAAGCTGTGCCGCCAGGTGGTCGACGAGGTGGTCATCGTCGAGGAGGAGGCGATCGCCGACGCCATGCGCTGGGCGCTGGAGGTGCCGCACATCCTGCTCGAGGGGAGCGCGGCGCTTGGCATCGCCGCACTCCGGCCCGAGCTCGTCGACGTGTCCGGGCGGCACGTCGCCGTGGTCCTTACCGGCCGCAACGTCACGCCGGAGGCGCTCCGGAGCGTCCTGGCATGACGCCGCACGAGGCCCGATCCCGATTCGTCGCGGCGCGGGTGGCGCGTCTCGCAACGTCTGGGCCGAACGGACCGCACATCGTGCCGATCACGTTCGCGGTGGAGGGCGACATGATCGTGACCGCCATCGACGCCAAGCCGAAACGCGGCGGTCCGCTGCGACGGATCCGGAACGTCGAAGCCGACCCGCGGGTCGCCGTCCTGGTCGACGAGTACGACGAGGACTGGACGCGGCTGTGGTGGGCGCGAGCCGATGGCCATGCCGCCGTCGTTGGGGATGGCGCTTCGTGGGAGCATGCCGTCGGGCTGCTGCGGGCGCGCTACGCGCAGTACCGGGACTCGCCGATCGACGGCCCGGCCATCGTCGTGCGGGTCGACCGCTGGAGCGGGTGGAGCGCCTCGGGTTAGATCACTCGTGGGCGCCGGACCAGCCCAGCCACTCCTCGTTGTCGGTCGCGACCGGCTCCAGCGACTGCAGTGCCTCCTCCGACGTGCGCCACGCGGCACGGGCCTCCTCCATCGACACCCGCGCGAAGCGCAATGCGTCGCCCGTGCGGAGCTGCGCGACGCGACCGATATCGGCGCCGATGACGCAGGCCGGAACGAGGTAACCACCGGTCACCGGCCGATCGACGAGCATCACGATCGGCCGCCCGTCAGGCGGCACCTGGATCGCGCCCAGGGGCAGCCCCATGGATGCCGACTCGCTGCCGGCGAGCTCCGGTCCGTCGAGCCGGACGCCGGTGCGGTCGGCTTCCGGACCCACCGTCCACTCGCGGTCGAGCAGCGGCGGCAGCGCATCCGAATGCGGGCCGGGCATGACGCGGATCGGTCCTCCGTCGCGGTGTCCCGTCCACTTCGCTGGCCGACCTTCCGCGGCCGCTCCAAGGGCCAGCCGGTCGCCCGCACGAAGGGCGCGTCCCTCATGGCCGCCGAAGGCCGAGCGCAGGTCGGTGCCGCGTCCGTCGAGCACGAGCGGCACTTCGAGCCCGCCGCTGACGGCGAGGTAGCCGCGGGCGCCGTCCCCGAACCCGAGCGAGATCGTCGCCCCGGCACGCACGGCGCGCGCCCCGGCGAGCGGCAGGGGTGTGCCATCGACGGCGGCCGTGACCCCACCGCACACTGCCATCAGCGCGGCCGCATCGGTCGCGAAGGTTGCGCCGCCGAGGGTGACCTCGACCAGTGCGGCATTCTCAGGATTCCCGACGAGGAGGTTCGCCAGGCGCGCGCTCCACCCGTCCGCCGCTCCGCCGACGGGGACTCCGTAACGCCGCCATCCGGGGCGCCCTGCGGGATCCTGGACCGATGCCAGCGGGCCGGGATCGACGACGGTGATCACCAGTCCGACGCCGGGCATGCGCGCGACTCCCAGGCGTCGACGTCGAGCGGCTCGAAGCGCACCCGGTCGCCCGGCACGAGGTAGGCCGGCGGGCGACGCCCGGGATCGAACAGTGTCACCGGCGTGGCGCCGATCACCCGCCAACCGCCCGGCAGCTCGGCCGGATAGATGCCGGTCATCGATCCGGCGACCGCGACCGAGCCTGCCGGAGTCCGCGTGCGTGGGGTCGCCAGTCGCGGCACGTGCAGCTGCTCCGGGAGGTCGCCGAGGTAGGCGAAGCCCGGTGCGAAGCCGTCGAAGAGGACGTGGACCTCGGCCGCGGCGTGCCGCGCAACGACCTCATCGGTGCCGAGGCCGCAGAGCTTGGCGACGTCGGCCAGGTCGGGGCCGTGCTCGCCGCCGTAGACCACCGGGATCCGCCGCTCGCGGCCGGACGGCCGGATCGCCGAACCCCGCGCGACCCGAGCCTCGACCGCCGCGCGAACGGCCACGGCATCGGCCCTGCGGTCGAGCTCGAAGAGCAGCGAACGGAGGCCGGGAACGACCTCCACGACGCCCTCCAGCGGCACGGCTTCGATCGACGCCGCCAGGGACTGCGCGGCCCTCCAGTCGTCGAGCTCGACGAGGAAAGCCCATTCGCCGAACGGCGTGATCACCGCCGGCCGATGGCGATGACGGAGACGCCGGACGCCTCAAGCCCTGATTGCACGGCGGCGGCGATCGCGACGGCGCCCGGCGTGTCGCCATGGCAGCAGATGCTCTCCGCACGCAACGCCACGGTGGAGCCGTCGACGGCGGTCACGCCCCGTCCTTCGGCGATGGCCACCGCCTGCGTGGCGGCTGCCCGGGCATCGGTGATGACCGATCCCGGCTCGGTGCGAGGCTGAAGGGTGCCGTCGGGCCGGTAGCGCCGGTCGGCGAAGGCCTCGGGCACGAAGCGCAGGCCCGCGTCGGCGGCCGCGGCAGCCATCGGCTCTGAGGAGGCCAGCCCGAAGAGCGCCAGATCCGCGCTGAACTTCGCGACGGCCCGGGCGACTGCGGAGGCCAGAGTGGCGTCGGTGGCGGCCTGGTTGTAGAGGGCGCCGTGCGGCTTGACGTGCTGCATCTCGACGCCATGCGCTCGGCAGAAGGCCTCGAGGGCGCCGATCTGGTAGCGCACGATCGACTCGATGGCGTCGGGGCCGAAGGGCATCGGCCGGCGACCGAAGCCCAGGAGGTCGGGATAGCCCGGCTGGGCGCCGACCGCGACGTTCGCGTCCTTGCACAGGGCGACAGTCCTCTCCATCACCGCGAAGTCGCCGGCGTGGAAGCCGCACGCCAGGTTGGCGCTGGTGATGTGCTGGACGAGCCCCTCGTCATCGCCCAGGCGCCAGGCGCCGTAGCTCTCTCCGAGGTCGGCGTTCAGGTCCATGACGGCGGCCATGGTAGGGCGTTGTAGCATCGGCGCATGGAACCCGTTCCCTCCGAGCGGCGACCGGACGGATCCACGTCGCCCGCGGTCACCCTCGGCGCCATCCTCGTCATCGTCGGCATCCTGCTGTTCGTCGGGCAGCTGACCGGCTTCTCCATCGGCGAGCTGGGCTGGCCGCTCATCGTCGTGGGCATCGGTGTCGTCCTGCTGGCGGTCGGGTTGTTCGTGAACCGTGAGCAGGGCCTCGTCGTGGCCGGCACGATCACCACGACGGTCGGCCTCGTGCTGCTGTACCAGGACCAGAGCGGTCACTGGGAGAGCTGGGCCTACGCATGGGCGCTCGTGGGTCCCGCGGCCAGCGGCCTGGGGCTGATCATCTGGGGACTGCGCGAGGGGAGCCCGTCGGACGTTCGGAACGGGACGTGGAGCCTGCTCACCGGCCTCGCCCTCTTCGTCGTCGGCTACCTCTTCTTCGAGGGCGTCATCGGCATCAGCGGCGAGAAGCTGCCGCTGCCGGGGTGGGTCCTGCCGGCGGTCGTCATCGCCATCGGTGTGGTGATCCTCGGCCGCGGCCTGTTGTCGCGCGAGGAGCGCGCGGAGCGCGCGGAGCGCGAGGAGCCGCAGCAGCCCTAGCGACTGCCGCCGGTCGAGCGCGCGCCGTATCCTTGCGGGGAGATGCCGACCGACCCCGATCAGCCCGCTCCATCCGCGACGAGCGAGCCGCTGGACGAGCTCAACCTCGTCAACGCGGGCTACGTCGCCGATCTCTACGAGCGCTACCGGCTCGACCCCGCAAGCGTCGATCCGGAGTGGCGCACGCTGTTCGACTCCGGCGCCACGGGCTTGGAGCCGGTAGCGGCGACGCCGCCGACGGCGAACGGCGACCAGCAGCAGGCTGCCGCAGCAGCCGCACCGCCCGCGCCGCCGGCGTCCGCCGAGCCACCCGTGCCGGAGGGCGCGACCGCGATCAAGGGGCCTGCCGCGGCCCTGGCGCGGAACATGGCGGCCAGCCTGGACGTGCCTACGGCGACGAGCGTGCGCGAGATCCCGGTAACGACGCTCGAGGCGCGGCGGCGCGAGCTCAACGCGCAGATCGCGCCGCGCAAGGTCAGCTTCACCCACCTCGTCGGCTGGGCAATCGTGCGCGCCGCGGCCGAGCAGCGCTCGATGAGCCACTTCTTCACGACCGTCGAGGGGACGCCGTATCGGGTGGATCCTGGCGCGATCAACCTGGGGCTCGCGGTGGACGTGGAGCGTCCGGGCGGTCGGTTCCTGGTGGTGCCGGTCATCAGGGACGCCGACGAGGTGACCTTCGACGCGTTCCATCAGCGTTACGAGGAGCTCGTCGAGAAGGCGCGGACGAACAAGCTCGCCGCGGACGACTTCGTGGGCGCCACGATCACCCTCACGAATCCCGGGACGCTGGGCACGACGATGAGCGTGCCGCGGCTGATGCCGAACCAGGGCACCATCGTCGCGACGGGAGCGATCCGCGACGTGGGCGGCGAGCGCCGCATGACGATCACCTCGACCTACGACCACCGGATCATCCAGGGCGCCGAGTCCGGAGCCTTCCTGCGTCGCGTCGAGGCGCTGCTGTCCGGAGAGGACGCCTTCTATGCCGATGTCTTCGCTGCTCTCGGGGCCCGAGCTGCGGACGTGACGACGGGCGAGCCCATGCCGGCGCCCGCCGAGGCGATCGCCGCGCCGCCGCCCGCGACCGCCGGCGACGCCGACGAGCCGCTGAAGGCGGTGGCGGCCGGGATGGCGCTGGTCAAGGCGTACCGGCACTTCGGCCACCTTGCCGCGCATCTCGACCCGCTGGGCTCCGAACCGCCCGGTGACCCGGCCCTCGACCCGGGTCCGCTGGGTCTGACTGAGGCGAACATGGCGGGCATCCCGGCCGAGCTCATGCGGATCTACGTGCCCGGCGCAACGCTCGGCGAGGCGCTGCCCCGCCTTCGCGACACGTACTCGGGGACGATCGCCTACGAGGTCGAACACATCGGCTCCCACGAGGAGCGCGTCTGGCTGCGCCGGGTCATCGAGTCGGGCGAGCATCGGAGGCCGATGGAGGCCGAGGACCAGCTCGCCCTCTTCGAGCGCCTGGTCAGCGTGGAGGCCCTGGAGCGCTTCCTTCATCGCGCGTACCTGGGCCAGAAGCGGTTCAGCATCGAGGGCCTCGACACCATGGTCCCGATGCTGGACGTCATCCTCGGGGACGCCGCCGACCAGGGTGCGCGGCGCGTGATGATCGGCATGGCGCACCGCGGACGGCTCAACGTGCTGGCCCACGTCGTGGGCGTGAGCTACGAGGCCATCCTCGCGGAGTTCGAGGCGGGACGTGCCGGGACCGATGCGCCGACGGCGCCGAAGGGCGGCTCCGACGACGTGAAGTACCACCTCGGCGCCGAGGGCTCGTTCCTCGCCAGCGACGACGCGGAGGTGCGGGTCATCCTGTCGCCGAATCCGAGCCACCTGGAGGCCGTGAACCCGGTGATCGAGGGCCGAACGCGCGCCGAGCAGACGGACAGATCGCGCCCGATCGTGACGGTCGACCACGACACGACGCTCCCGATCCTCATCCATGGCGACGCGGCGTTCGCCGCCCAGGGAGTGGTGGCCGAGACGCTCAACCTCGCCAGGCTGGATGGCTATGCCACCGGCGGCACGGTCCATCTCATCGCGAACAACCAGGTCGGCTTCACGACCGGCACGCGCGAGGGACGCTCGACCGACTACTCCTCGGACCTGGCGAAGGGCTTCGACGCGCCGATCGTCCACGTCAACGCCGACGATCCGGAGGCGTGCCTGGCCGCGGCGCGCCTGGCGATGATGTACCGAGAGCGATTCGGGCACGACGTCGTCATCGACCTCGTCGGCTACCGCCGATACGGGCACAACGAGGGCGACGAGCCGGCGTACTCGCAGCCGGCCATGTATGCCGCGATCGACGACCATCCATCGGTCCGTGAGCTCTATCAGGCCAGGCTGGTCGAGGCCGGGGTCATCTCCGAGGCGCAGGCCGACAAGCTGGTGAAGGACGCACAGCGCGACCTCGCGAAACGGCAGGCGACCGTGCGCAAGCGCGCCGAGGAGCCGGAGCCGGAGCTCGACCGCGGTCCGGAGGCGCTGCCGCCCGAGGACGTCGGCGAGCCGGAGATCCCGGTGCCGCTCGAGACACTCCGCGACCTCAACGCGGGGATGGCCAACGTTCCCGACGGGTTCGCGGTGCATCCCAAGCTGGTCAAGCAGCTCGAGCAGCGCGTCCACGCCCTGGACCGCGACCAGCCATCGGTCAACTGGGCGCACGCCGAGCTCCTGGCCTTTGCATCCCTGCTTCGCGAGGGGATTCCGGTGCGGCTCACCGGCCAGGACACGGTGCGTGGCACGTTCAGCCAGCGCCACGCGGGGCTGTGGGATGCCGGGACCGGCGAGCCCCACGTTCCGCTCCAGCACCTCCCCGGCGCGAAGGCGAGCTTCGAGCTCCACAACTCGCCGCTGTCCGAATACGCCTGCCTCGGCTTCGAGTACGGCTATGCCGTAGCGGCGCCCGACGCGCTCGTCCTGTGGGAGGCGCAGTACGGGGACTTCGTCAACGGGGCCGAGATCATCATCGACCAGTTCCTCGTCTCCGGCCTCGCCAAGTGGCGTCAGACGTCACGGCTCACCCTCCTCCTGCCGCACGGCTACGAGGGATCGGGGCCGGAGCACTCGTCGGCGCGGCTCGAGCGGTTCCTGGCGCTCGGCGCGGAGGGCAACATCCGCGTCGTCTACCCCACCACGCCGGCACAGTACTTCCACCTCCTCCGCCGCCAGGCCCGCCACCCCGACGCGAGGCCGCTGGTGGTCATGACGCCGAAGTCGCTGCTCCGCCTGCCGCAGGCGGCGTCTCGTCCGGGCGAGCTGGCCGACGGCGCCTTCCGTTCGGTCCTCGACGATCCGCGCTTCTCCAGCGACCGCGCCGCCGGCCGCGTGCGCCGTCTCCTGCTGTGCAGCGGAAAGGTCTACTACGACCTCCTCGCCTCGCCGGACTTCGAGGCTGCCAAGGACGTCGCCGTCGTCCGGGTGGAGCGCCTCTACCCGTTCCCCGCGGAGGACCTGCAGCCGATCCTCGATCGCTATCCGAAGATCGAGTCGTTCGCCTGGGTCCAGGAGGAGCCGCGGAACATGGGGGCCCGCAAGTTCGTCCTGCCCCGCATCCGACATCTCGTGCCGTACAAGATCCCGCTCGGCGACATCTCGCGGCCCGAACGATCCCGCCCGGCCGAGGGCTACCCGGCGACGCACCATGTCGAGCAGGCCCGGATCGTCCGCGAGGCGCTGACCGAGCGATAGCGGGAGGCGCCGCGCGGCGGTCATACTCAGCGGCGTGATCCCACCACTCCTCGAGCGCTACCGCAGCCTCCTGGCGCGCGACGACGAGTCGTTCCGCCTGACGCTCGGCGAGGGAGGCACCCCGCTCATCCATGCGCGGCGTCTCGGCGCCGAGATCGGCCTCAACGCGCTCCACCTGAAGTTCGAGGGCACGAACCCAACCGGCTCGTTCAAGGATCGCGGCATGGTGCTCGCCGTCAACCGCGCCCTGAGCGCGGGCGCGCAGGCCGTCGTCTGCGCGTCGACCGGCAATACGTCGGCCTCGGCGGCGGCATACGCGGCGGCGGCCGGACTCCCCTGCCACGTCATCCTGCCGGCCGGGAAGGTGGCTCGTGGCAAGCTGGCGCAGGCGCTGGCCGCCGGAGCTCGGCTGACGATGGTCGATGGCAATTTCGACGCGGCGCTCGACGCGGTCCGCCGGCTCGGGGACGAGGGCGTCGCGGTCGTCGTCAACTCGATCAACCCCGATCGACTCGAGGGACAGCAGACCGCGGCGTGGGAGGTCGTCGACGTGCTGGGCCGTGCGCCGGATGCGCTCGCCCTGCCGGTGGGCAACGCCGGCAACATCACCGCCTACTGGCGCGGCTTCGTCAGATACGAACGCGGCCGGCCGCGGATGCTCGGCTTCCAGGCCGAGGGCGCGGCGCCGATCGTTCGCGGCGAGATGGTTGAGTCACCGGAGACGGTGGCGACCGCGATCCGCATCGGCAACCCGGCGTCATGGGCGGGTGCGACCGCGGCGCGCGACGAGTCCGGTGGCAGCATCGAGGCGGTGAGCGACGAGGAGATCCTCGAGGCGCAGCGCATGGTGGTGGCGATGGAGGGTGTCTTCTGCGAGCCCGCGTCCGCTGCCGGCGTGGCCGGCGTGCGCACCCTGCGACGCGACGGACGCATCGGCCCGCAGGAGGTGGTGGTCTGCGTGTTGACCGGTCATGGCCTGAAGGATCCGGACGCCATCCAGGCCGACGAGGGCTCGCTCACACCGATCCCGCCCGACTTCGCGTCGGTGCGGCAGGCTCTGGATCTCTGACGGGCGCCGTCAACGGGGCGCGGCCAGGTTGGCGGTCGAGGGCTGAGGACTACGCGCAGGCCCTGAGGACGGCGCGGACGAATTCCTCGGGTGTGCCGTCCTTGCTCACGTATCGGGTGGGCACGTTCGTCAGTGCGTGGCCCTCCGTGTCGCTCCAGCCGGTGAGCACGATCCGCAGGCCCGGCCACGCGCGGCTCATGCCCCCGATGAGCGCGACCCCGGCCTCGATGTCGGGAAGTCGCGGGTCCATGAGGACGACATCGGGATGCGACATCTCGACCTGCTCGAGCGCCGCGCGGACGTCGCCGGCGCGCCCCACGACGTCGACCTCCCCGGTGATGCCGAGGAGGTCTGAAAGGCTCTGCTGCACGCGACGGTCCGCATCCACGATCAGCACCCGCGGAGGGGTCCTCGAATCGGGCAGCGGGCTGAGCGGCATGAACTGAGCCTATGCCGCTGGCCTGCGGACGACCACTGGCGCTATGGCGCAGCGCCGACTACGTCATTCCGCCGATTCAGACGCTCCGACCTGCGGTACCGAGGCGGCGATGGTCGTACCAGTCCCCTTGTGGCTCTCGACGCGCAGCTCGCCGCCGACGAGATCCACGCGCTGTCGCATCCCGATGAGGCCCAGGTGACTACCGCGCGGCACGTCGGCCGGGTCGAAGCCCTCGCCGTCATCGGTCACCGCGAGGTGGACCCGATCGGCTTCGATCCAGATCTTGATGGTGGCGTTCGCGGCATTGGCGTGCTTCACGACGTTGTGGAGCGCCTCCTGGCCGATGCGGTACAGCGCCTCCTCCGCGGGCAGCGGCATGCGCTCGATCGGCTCCGCGTCGACGACGATGACCAGGCCCGTCCGCCGCTGGACCGCCGTGGCGTGGGTCCGCAGCGCCTGGACCAGGCCGTCGGACTCGAGCGACGACGGACGCAGCTCGAAAATGAGCGTGCGCATCTCGGCCAGGGCATCCTTCTGGAGCTCCCGCAGCTCCATCAGCTTCGTCCGCGCCCCCTCCGGGTCCGAGTTCAGAAGCAGCTCGAGCGTGCGGAGCGTCAGCCCCATGCTGAACAGCGCCTGCGTGACCGAGTCGTGCAGCTCGCGTGCGAGGTGGGCGCGCTCCTGGCTGGCCGCGAGCTCCGCCGCCTGGCTGCGCAGGTCGCCCTCGAGCCGCTCCCGCTCGCTGATGTCGCGGACCGATCCATGAGCGCCGGCGAACTTGCCATCGACGATGGTGCCGGTCATCGCCACCTCCACCTGGGCGCGGCGGCCGTCGAGCAGCGGCATCTCGGTCCGCAGGCGGTGCTCCTCGGTGGGTCGCTCCCGGACCGCCTCCCACACGGCGACGGCCTCCGGACGATCCGCGTTGATCATGACCGAGTACGGCTGACCGATGATCTGCTCCGGCTTCCAGCCCGAGCGCGGCTCGAGCGAGTCGCTGACGTAGGTGATGATGCCGTCGGCGTCGAGGCTCCACACGATGTCGGGCGAGTAGTCGACCAGGTGGCGGTAGCGGCGCTCCGACTCCTCCAGCTCGGCGTACAGGCGCGCGTTGGTGAGCGCGATCGCCGCCTGGTCGGCGAGGAGCTGGAGGAGCTCGGCGTCCTCGGTGCCGAAGGCCGCCCGCTCCACGGCCTGGACCGTGATCGTTCCGATGAGGCGGTCCGGGCCGAGCAGCGGCGCCGACATCATGGAATGGATGTCCTGGGCCTCGATCCAGGTGTCGCCCTCGTCGTGGGGGAACGCGTCGTCGGCCAGATAGTCGCCGGTCCAGCGAACCGTCCGCTCGGCGGCGGCCATCCCCGCGATGCCGGACCCGATCGGCACGACCACGTCCTCCTGCGAGGGCGGGACGGGCGCCGCGGCGATCGGCGGGTCGAGGTGCCCAGGGGTGTCACCGAGCAGGTTGATCTGGGCCCGATCGGCTCGCAGCAGCCTCGCCGCGTCGGCCACCGCGCGATCGAGGACCGTCTGCGGCTCGTGCAGCGAGGCGATCTGTGCGGCGATCTCGGCCAGCGAGCGCTGCGCGTCAATGCGCTCCCGCAGCTGCTCGTAGAGGCGGGCGTTGGTGATCGCCACCGCGGCCTGCGCGGCGAAGAGGCGGACGAGCTCGAAGTCGACGTCGGTGAAGGAGACCTCGGCGCCGCCCGTGCGGCTGATGTTCATGGCGCCCACGACCTCGTCGCCCGAGATGAGGGGCACGGAGATGATCGCCTCCTCCTCGAGCGGTGTGCCCGGGATCTGGACGAGGCGCGGATCGTCGAGCGCATCGTTGAGCAGCACCGGCTCGCGGTGCTCGATCGTCCACCACGTCAGGCCGCTTCCCTTCGGGACCGGGAACTCGAGCACGGCCGCCGCGTTCTGGTCCCGCGCCAGGACCGGGGTGAGCATCTCCTCGTTGTCGTCGACCCGGTAGATGGCGAGGTTGTCGTACCAGACCACGGTCTTCATTCCGTCGGCGATGAGGTTGAGGACGCCCTCCGGCTCCAGCGTCGACAGGAGCTCCTGGTTGATCTCGAGCAGTCGCCGCTGGGAATCGGTCTGGCGCGCGAGCGCCGCCGACTCGTCGCCGAGCTCGTCGTAGAGACGCGCGTTCGTGATGGCGATCGCCGCCTGGTCGGCCAGGAGGCGCAGCAGCTCGGCGTCGCCCTCGTCGAAGGCGTTCGCCCGGGCGGACTGGACGGTCAGGACGCCGAGTCCACCGGCGCTGCTGATGAGTGGTGCGCTCATCACCGATCGGCTCCCGCGGCGCCGGATGTAGTCGTCCAGCTCACCGTCGTGGTCGAAGGCGGCATCGGTGAGGTAGTCACCGGTGCGCACGACGCGGCGCTCGGACATCGCCCGGCCGCTGACGCCATGGCCGACTCGCACCGGAACGTCGTCCGCCGGGCCGTCCGACGGCGCGTAGGCGATCGGCCACCCGAGGAGCGTCTCGTCCTCCTCGAGCGGGTTGATGATCGCGGCATCGGCGTGCAGCAGGCGCAGTGCCTCCTCCGCGGTGCGCTGGAGCACGGTGGCCGGCTCGTGGAGCGCGGCGATCTCGGCGGTGATGGAGGCGAGCGTCCGCTGGGCGTCGATGCGGTCGCGCAGCTGCTCGTACAGCCTGGCGTTGGTGACCGCGATCGCCGCCTGGCTGGCGAGGACCTCGAGGAGCTCGGCATCGGACTCGTCGAACGCCTCGCGCGTCTGAGAGTGGACGGTGAGCGAGCCGATGGCTCCCAGCTCACCGATGAGCGGCGCGCTCATGACTGACCGGATGCCGTGCTGGCGGATGTATCGGTCCGGAGCCTCGGCGTGGGAGAAGCCCTCGTCGGCGAGATAGTCGCCGGTGCGGACCACCCGGCGCTCGGCCACCGCGCGACCGGAGACGCCCTCGTCCGCGGCGACGGGGCTCTCGCCCACCGCTCGCTCGATGGGCAGGTCGATGGCCGAATGCCCGAAGGCCCAGTGCAGGCCACCCCCTTCGGAGACGAGCTCGATCCGGCCGCCATCCGCGTCCAGGAGGCGGACCGCCTCGTCGAGGGTTCGCTGGAGGACGTCGCCGGGCTCGCGGATGGCCGTGATGCGGGCGGCGATCGCGCCGAGCGAGCGCTGCGCCTCGACCCGGTGCTCGAGCTCCTCATAGAGGCGGGCGTTGCCCAGCACGATCGCCGCCTGGCTGGCGAGAGCCCCGAGCAGCTCGCTGTCCTCGTCGCCGAAGGCGTCGGACCGCGTCGAGTAGGCGCTGATGGCGCCCAGCGCGCCCTCCTCACCGATGAGCGGCGCGCTCATCTGCGATCGGTAGCCGAAGCGCGTGATCCACTCGTCGGCCCTCGTCGTGTGCTGGAACGACTCATCAGCGAGGTAGTTGCCCGTCCATGACACGCGCTGCTCCGAGATCGCCCTCCCGGCGATTCCCTGTCCGATGCTGACCGTGACCTCATCGGCCGCCGGCGTATCGGCCCCGACGGTGAGCACGTCGCGGAAGTCGGCGAGCTCGTGGGTCCCCGGGCGCACCTGGTGGATGATCACGTGGTCGGCGTGAAGAAGGCGCTTCGTCTCGTCGACCGTCCGGCTCAGGACCGCGGACGGGTCGCGCAGCGAGGTGATCGAGGCGGCGATGCGACCCAGCGTGCGCTGTGCCTCGACCTGGTGCGCCAGCTGCTCGGCGAAGACCTCCGCTTCCGCGTTGAGACGGGCGTTGCTGAGGACGATGGTCGCCTGCGCCGCCAGGAGGCCCAGCAGATCGCCGTCATCGGCATCGAAGACGCCAGGCTCCTCGGAGTACACACCGATGGCGCCCACGGCGCCCTCCTCACCGATGAGCGGCGCGGCCATGACGGACCGGATGCCGAGCCTGCGCCCGACCTCGTCCGAGCGGTCGTCGTGGGGGAACGACTGGTCGGCGAGGTAGTCGTCGGTCCAGGACGGCCGGCGCTCGCGGACTGATCTGCCAGAGATCCCGTCGTCCACGCGCGTGCGATCCTGCTTGGTGAACGGGACCAGCCGTCCGTGGACGAGCGAGTGGCCATCGCCCCAGCGGAGCGTGCCCTCCTCGTCGGCGAAGACCATGCCGATCTGTCCGCCGTGGCCCTTGAGCAGGCGCACCGCCGCCTTGAGCGTCTGGATCAGCACCGCCGACGGATCGCGTACCGAGGTCAGCTGCGCCGCCATCTCGGCCAGCGTTCGCTGCGTGTCGACCCGGCGTGCGAGCTCGTCGGAGTGCGTCTGCAGCTCCTCGGTCAGCCTGGCGTTCGCGATGGCGATGGCACCCTGGTCGGCGAGGCCCTGGAGGAGCTCCAGCTCGTCGCCACCGAACCGATGCGGACGCTCGAAGGACACGGCGAGCGTGCCCATCACCCTCCCCTCCGGGCCGCGCAGGGGAGCCGCGGCCATGCCTCGCAGCTCGAGGCGCTCGGCGACGGTCTGGTCGGTCGGCTCGTGGGGGATGCGCGGGTCGAGCGGGTAGTCCTCGGTGGCGACGACGGCGCCGGTGCCGGCGGCAAGCCCGTTGATGCCGTCGTTGACCGGAAACTGGAGCTGTGCCAGCCACTCCTCCGTCCACGCCGGATTGCCGCCGACGACCACGGTCGGTCGCAGCGCCATCCCACCGGGCAGCATCTCGGTCATGTGCGCACCGTCGGAGCCGATGAGACGGCGCGCCGCGTCGACCACCGACCGGAGCACCGCCTCCGGCTCGCGGATCACCGCGATGCGTGCCGCGATCTCGCCCAGCGTGCGCTGGGCCTCGACCCTCCGCGCCAGCTCCTCCTGCGATCGGGCCAGTCGCTCGATGAGCCGCTGGTTGCCGATCGCGGCAGCTGCGTGGTCGGCCAGGGCGCGGAGCAGTGCGAGCTCCGCCTCGGTGAAGTCATCGAGCCTCGAGGAATAGGCGCCGATGGCTCCCAGCACCTCGTCGCCCGAGATGAGCGGCGCGGCGGCCATCGAGCGCATGCTGGCGATGTCGGCGATGCGGTCCGCGGTCGGTGAGTGGGAGAACCGCTTGTCCTTCCGGTAGTCGCCGGTGACGACGAGCTCCCGGGTCGCAACGGCATGGCCAAAGAGCCCGACGCCCGTATCCAGCGACATGTCGCGGATGAGCTGCTGCGCCTCGGCGTTCTTGATCCCCGCATCGACCGCGAAGCGCATCCGCTCGCCGTCGACCAGGTAGACCATCGCGCCGTCGGCCTTCAGAAGTCGCGCCGCCTCGTCGACCGCATGCGCCAGCATGGCGTGGGTATCCGGCGGCTGCACCGCGCCGATGGGCGGAGCCGTCGCTGGCCCTGGTCGGGATGGCGCTCGGGTCATGGCCGCGGGAAGGATACGCCATCGGGCTCCGGGCTCCCCATCGGCAGGCAGGCCGCCGTGGCTACGTCATTTGACCGACCGAACCTGCCGCGTATGTCGCCCTCGAAGGTCGCCCGTCTGCCGAATGGCACACCGGTCGAGGACCGGGAGACTGAGGGGGTCGAAATCAACCGATGCCGGCCGCCGGCGTCGAGCCATCCAACCGGGAGGTCCCAGATGCCCCAGTTCATGCGCAGCCGAACCGCCGGCGTGATGCTCACCGCCGCGATCGTCGCCCTCAGCGGCGCCACGGCGTACATCCACCTCGGCCTCGGCGGCATGCTCTTCACATTGAACGGCCTCGGCTACATCGGCCTCGCCGGCCTCTACGTGATCGGCGCCCTGGCTCCGACGGCGCTCGTCAAGCGCTTCAGTTGGTTTCCGCGGATCGCCCTGATGGGCTACGCCGCCACCACCATCGTCGGCTACCTGGTCATCGGCCCGTACTTCACCCTCGGCTGGATCGCCAAAGGGATCGAGGTCGCGCTGATCGTCCTCGTCGGCGTTGACATCCTCCGCGTCTACGGAAGCCCGAAGGCCTTCGTCAGCGCAGCCCTTGACTCGGTCGCCGAGTTCATCCCAGGGATGTCGCGCCCCACTACCGCCTAGGCAACGGCCATCGAGGAGTGGGCCGGTCCCTCGGTCCACTCCTTCGTTCTCTCAGCGCCCCGTCCGGTCCGGGACGGGGCGCCTCTTCGTGCCGTGCGGAGCTGTGGGCCTGGTTACGGTCGACGGTCCTCGCGGGCGGCGAGTCATGCGACTCCGGGGCGCGACTTCTCGAAAATGTGCTCGCCGGGGGAGCGTTATTCAACGCTAAGTGTCGCTTCTCGAAATATGCTCGCATGGCGGAGCACTAGCGGGAAGATCGGCCGCAGGGCGAGGCGCGCGAGAGTGGCGTGGGCCCATCGGCCTGCCATTTCGCCCGTAATGCTCCCGCAGGCGAGCGTTTTACAACTCCAGGCGTCGCTTCTCGAAACATGCTCGCCGGGCCGAGCGTCATGCGACTCCAGGGCGCGACGCGTCGACCTAACCCCACCGGAGCCAATGAGCGCGGGGCTCAGACGAGCTTGTGCTCGACCGCGTAGAGCGCGGCCTGCGTCCGGGACGCGAGGCCGAGCTTGCCCAGGATGTTCGAGACGTGCGTCCGGGCGGTGCGCTCGGTGATGCCGAGCTCGTAGGCGATCTCCTTGTTGGAGGCTCCCTTGGCGAGCTGGGCGAGGACCTCCTTCTCGCGACCGGTGAGCGGCTCCACCGGCTCCGCATCGCGCCGCTGGCGGAGGCGCTGTGCGAGGAGGCGTGAGACCGCCGGGTCCAGGTGGACCTCGCCGTTGTAGGCGGCCCGGATGGCCTGGGCCACCTCCTCCGCCTCGGCGTCCTTCAGGAGGTAGCCGGACGCGCCGGCCTCGAGGGCGGAGGTGACCTTCTCCTCCTCGATGAACGACGTGACGGCGACGATCTCGATCTCCGGATGCGAGGACTTGATCGCCGAGATGGCCTCGAGGCCGCCCATCTCGGGCATGAGCAGGTCCATGAGGACCACGTCGGGGACGAGCCGGTCGGCGGCGGCGACGCCCTCGCGGCCGTTCTCGGCCTCGCCGACCACGTCGAAGTCCTTGAGCAGCTCGAGGAACCCGCGCAGCCCGCGCCGAACGACCGCGTGGTCGTCGACCAGGAGCACTCGAATCGGACCCTCTTCCTCAGTCACCCTCACCGTCCCCTGCTGATCATCCGTCTCCCTCTCGGGCGCCTCGGCCGGGCGCGCGCGGGAAGTATGCACCAGCGCGAACACCCGCTCGGGGTCGGGCACGTCGCGCAGCCGCTGCTGTCCCAGGTCGCGGAGGACGGCACCGTCCGGCACGCGGCCGCCCATGCGGTCGATCGTCACGCCCGAGACGAGCGTCTCGCCGCCACTGGCCAGCGCCTGGAGCCGTGCGGCACGGAACAGGGGCCGGCCGTAGTAGCGGTCCTCGCGGACCTCCACCTCGCCGGACACGAGGGCTATGCGGATCCGCATGCGGCCGATGGGTCCCCAGTCCTCCTCGGCGATGGCCATCTGGAGCTCGTCCGCCGCCGCCACCGCCGCGGCCGCATCGGCGAAGCTGGCGTACGCGCCGTCACCGATGCGTTCGAAGAGGCGACCACCGTGGTGATCCGCGATCTCGGCCACGAGATCGTGATAGCGCGCCAGGGCGGCGCCGGCCAGCGCGCCGTGACGCTCCGCGAGGCGGGTCGAGCCCTCGACGTCGGCAAACAGGAAGGTGAGCTCGCGCAGGGCGGCGTCCGTCTCCATGGGCACGTCACAGGATAGGTGCGCGGGCAATTGCGAGGCGGCGGCCGTATGACGTAGGCGCCGTCGGCGGAAGATCGGTCGCGCCCCCGCGACCCGTGTCAGTCGCCGAAGGACGCGGCCATGGCGACGATGTCACCGTCATCCACCGCACTGAGCATTTCAAGGAGGCATGAACGATGTTCGCAGCTGGCGCTCTAGCCTTCGGCGCCGCCGTCGAGATCGCGTTCTTCCCGCAGCCTCCGCATCGGTCCACGGGGCCGGACCGGCGCGCCGAGGGGGACGCGGGCCAGCGCCCGAGCCTCATCGGCTCAATCCGCCAGGCGCTCGCGGAGCTTGCCGGCGACACGGCTGAGCCGTGGCTCCCCCGGCTCCGGCAGTACCCGTACTGAGCCACCCGAGACACGTGGAGAACGACCGATGAACCCGTATGCCGCGCTGATGGTGGCGCGGGCAATGGAACAGGATCGCGAGCGGTCCGCCGCCCAGAGGCGACGGACACACCGGCCGGAGCCGGCGCCGCGCCGTGAGTCGCGTGGCTCGTGGACCGCGATCCTCCGATTCCCGCGCTTCAGCATGCAGGACCAACCCAGCTGATCGACCGCCGAAACGACCCAGACGCCCGGGACCGAGCCCCGGGCGTCTTCATCTGCGGGCTATCCTCCGCGCGTGACGCGGCCCACGCTCACCGGCACGCCGGACGCGGTCCCGACCGTCGAGCCGGATGAGCTCCTGACGAGCGGCGACCTCGACCTCATCGGTCGCTGGCTCGAACAGGCGGATGTGGTCGGGATCGCCGAGGAGCTGTCGAGGCTGCCGCGCGAGGCCCGCGCGGTGCCGTTTCGCCTGCTGGCGCGCGACCGGGCGCTCGAGGTCTTCGAGCTCCTTGATCCGTCGCTGCAGCAGGAGCTGCTCGACGGGATGCGGGAGGCGAACGTCCGGCAGCTCTTCGAGGAGATGGACCCCGACGACCGCGCCCGGCTCACGGAGGAGCTGCCGGCCAAGGTGGCGCATCGGCTGCTGGCCGGGCTGTCGGCGAACGAGCGCCGGCTGACGGCGACGCTCCTCGGGTATCCCGAGGACTCGGCGGGGCGCCTCATGTCGCCGGAGGTGGCCAGCCTGCGAGCCGGCATGACCGCGACCGAGGCCCTGGAGCGGCTGCGGCGGGTCGGCCACTCCGCGGAGACGATCTACGCGCTGCCGGTGACCGACGACCGGCGCCGTTTGCTCGGCATGCTCGGCCTCCGCGATCTCGTCCTCGCCGATCCCGACGCCCTGGTCGGCGACCTCATGGACATCGATGTCTTCTCGGCCCGCGTCGACACCGACCAGGAGCAGGCCGCGCGCCTCATCCGCGAGGCGGACCTGCTGGCGCTCCCGATTGTCGACTCGGAGGACCGCCTCGTCGGGGTCGTGACCGTCGACGACGCCATGGAGGTCCTCGAGGAGGAGGAGACGGAGGACGTCGCCCGCGCCGGCGGCGCGGAGCCGTTGGGGAGGCCCTATCTCGCCACCTCGGTAATGCACATCGCGCGCTCGCGGGTTGTCTGGCTGCTCGTCCTCATTGTGGCCGCCACGCTGACCGTCAACGTCCTCCATGCCTTCGAGGAGACGCTCAGCCAGGCCGTAACCCTCGCCCTGTTCATCCCGCTCGTCATCGGCACCGGCGGCAACACCGGCGCGCAGGCGGCGACCACGGTGACCAGGGCCCTGGCCGTAGGCGAAGTGCGCTTCGACGACCTCGGCGTCGTCGTGCTGCGGGAGGCGAGGGTGGGGCTGCTCCTGGGTACCATGCTCGGCCTTCTGGCGTTCGTGCCGACCTGGCTCTTCGTCGGGCGCGAGATCGCGATCGTCGTCAGTGTGACGCTCCTCACGGTCTGCACCCTCGCGGCGCTCGTCGGCTCGCTGCTGCCGCTCGTCGCGCGTCGGGTCGGGGTCGATCCCGCGGTCGTCAGCGCGCCGTTCATCACGACCCTGGTCGACGCGACGGGCCTGGTCGTGTACTTCGTCGTCGCGCGCGCGGTGCTCCGGCTGTGAGCAACCCGATCCGCTGCGACTGGGCCGAGGGCGACCCGCTGTACCGCGCCTATCACGACGACGAGTGGGGCGTCCCCATCCACGATCGGCGCGCGCTCTTCGAGCTGCTCTGCCTGGAGGGAGCCCAGGCCGGCCTGGCGTGGATCACGGTCCTCCGCAAGCGCGACGGCTACCGCGCGGCGTTCGACGGCTTCGATCCCGAGCGCGTCGCGGCCTACACCGATGAGGACCGCGCGCGTCTGATGGCCGACGCCGGCATCGTGCGCAACCGCGCGAAGATCGGCGCGACCATCGACAACGCCCGCGCGCTGGCCGAGATCGACGATTTCGATGGCTTCCTGTGGTCCTTCGTGAACGGACGGACGGTCCAGAACCGATGGCGCGAGATGGGCGAGGTCCCGGACCTGACCGATGCATCGACCCGCATGTCGAAGGACTTGCGGAAGCGGGGCTTCCGGTTCGTTGGCCCCACGATCTGCTACGCCTTCATGCAGTCAGCCGGGCTCGTCAACGACCACCTGGTGCGCTGCTTCCGGCACGCGGCGCTCGGCGGCACCGAGCCGTGACCAACCGCTTGCTCAGTGGCACACCGCGTGCTGGATCGGGCGCCAACCGCTCGTCCGCGACAGGATGACAGCACTCGAGCTCATCGCCCTGGCGAACCAGGTCCTGTTCATCGGCCTCTTCGCGGCCGTCGCTTGGCGTGCCCTCCGGGACCCGTCGGGCACGAGCCTGGACATCGTCCTCCTATTCGGCTCGGTGGCCGCGATCGTCATCGTCGGCCTGGTCGCCGACCGCCTCGACATCGCCGGCGAGCCGTGGACCGTCGGCATCAGCCTGCTGCTGCTCAACCTCGCACCGCTGGCGATGCTGCGGCTGGTGGCCGACTTCAGCCCGACGCCAAGGGGCATGCTCGTGGCGGCGTACGTGGCCTTCGCGGCCGTCGCCGTCTTCGGGTTCGTGGGCATCGCGTCGGCCGAGCGGCTGTACGAGATCGTCACGATCGCCTGGTTCCTGGGTGTCGGGGGCTACGCCGCGTATGCCTTCGGCATCGCCGCCACGCAGGCGCGCGGGATCACCCGGCGCCGGATGACCGCGGTCTTCATGGGCGCCCTGCTGTTCATCGGCGCCATCGTCAGCATCTTCATCGATGCCCTCGTCGAGCCGCCCGACCTGGCGATCGCGGGCCAGATCCTGGCCCTGGCAGCCGTCGTCTCGTTCTTCCTGGGCTTCGCACCGCCGGCCTGGATCCGTCGCGCCTGGCGAGAGCCGGAGCTGCGTCGCTTCCTCCAGCGGTCGATGCAGCTCGCCTGGGTGGCCGACGAGCGGCGCATGGTGCTCGAGCTGCAGAACGCCGCGGCGGAGGCCTTCGGCGCGGGTGGCGCCAGCATCGGGATCGCGGTGCCCGAGCGCCGGCTCCTGCGCTACGCGACCCGCGACGGAAGCTGGGTCGAGCATCCGGACGACGCGTTCATCGCCGGGCGGGCCTTCACCGAGCAGCGACGCATCTTCGTTCACGACGCCGGCGCGGCCGACCCCGAGCACGCCGAGGTCTATCAGCGCTCGGAGGCGGAATCGGTCATCTCCTCGCCCATCACGGCCGACGACCGGCGGCTGGGCGTGATCAGCATCTATGCACAGCGCGCCTCGATCTTCGTGGAGGACGACCTCTGGCTGCTCGAGCTCCTTGCCGACCAGGTCGGCGTCCTTCTCGAGTCGCGAGCCCTGGCCGAGGTGGAGCACGCGGTCACGGCGCGCGAGGAGGCGGCACGCCTCAAGGAGGAATTCCTGTCGGCGGCGGCCCACGACCTCCGTACGCCGCTGACCGTCGTCCTGGGCCAGGCCGAGCTGCTCGAGCGACGTGTCGAGCGCGACCCGAACGCGGCCGTCGACGCGGCCGGCATCGCCCGCCTTGCCCGTGAGGCGCGGCGGCTGGGCGAGCTGGTCACGCAGCTGCTTGACGCACAGCGCCTGGAGCAGGGCGTCGCCGCCATCGACCCGGTGCCGGCGGACCTGCGCGACGTGGTGACGGACGTTCGCGACGACCTCCACGAGCGCGGGCTCGACATTCGCACGCGGGTTCCCGACGAGCCGGTCGCGAGCCGGATCGATGCGCCGCGCATCGCGCAGGTGCTGCACAACCTCGTCGACAACGCGATGAAGTACACGTCCGACAACGTGCTCCCCGACGTCGAGCTCGAGGTCGTCGACGGTGACGCCCGGCTGGCCGTCGTCGATCACGGCCTGGGGGTTCCGGACGAGGAGCGCGACCGTATCTTCGAGCGCTTCTACCGCGCCTCGAACGTCCAGAGCATCACCGACACGGGCATCGGCCTGGGCCTCTACATCTGCCGGCGCGTCGTGGACGCGCACGGCGGGCGCATCTGGGTCGAGGCCACGCCGGGCGGCGGCAGCACGTTCGTCGTCTCGCTCTCGCTCGTGCCGTCCGACGCGCCGGAGGCTGAGCCCGATGTGCCGCCTACCGTCAGCGGTGCGGAGGCGCTCGGCGATGCCTGAGCTCCATGTCCTCGTCGTCGACGACGAGCCCGACATCCGCGCCACCGTCGCCGCCATGCTCGAGATCGAGGGCTATGACGTCGCGGAGGCCGCCAATGGAGCCGATGCGCTGGCACGTGTCGAGGAGCGCGTTCCGGACCTCATCCTGCTCGACATGCGGATGCCAATCCTCGACGGCTGGGGCTTCGCCGCCGAGCTTCGCCGTCGCGGTCACCGGATCCCGATCGTGGTGATGACCGCGGCGCGCGACGCCGCCCACTGGGCCGGCGAGATCGCGGCCGCAACCTTCGTCGCCAAGCCGTTCGGGTTCGACGACCTCATCGGCGCCGTCGAGCGGGGCTCGTCGAGCGGCTGAGACGCCCCTCAGGTCAGGAGAGCGCGACCGCCCTCCCAGCCACGGCCGCCGTAGCCGAGGAAGCGCGTCGGACGCAGGACGATCGGCTGCGAGTAGACCTCGGCGTAGCGCTGCACGGTGAGCCCTGCCCGGCGCAGCAGCTCGCGGTACTTCGCGCCGAAGCCCTCCGGGATGAGCGATTTGGCCGGCTCCTCGGGCAGCTCGGCGGTGGCCTCGATCAGCTCGACCTCGAAGTCAGGCCCCGGCGTGCCGACGGCGAGCATGACCCGCGGCTGGCCGCGAAGGTTGTCGACCTTGCGCGCGTGGGGCTTGCTGAACGCCACGATCCGCTCACCGTCCCAGTGGAACCAGACCGGCACAAGGTGCGGCCGGCCGTCGGCCTGCACGGAGCTGAGCCAGACCACCGGATCGTCGCGGAGGGCGGCCTGGACGTGGGGGCGGCAGCCAGCCGAGGGTTGGGCGGTCATGCGCGCAGTTTCACCCGGGGGCGTTCGATGACCCACCGGACAACGTCGTACTCGAATGTGGGACGTTGGCCGAGCGTCGCTGCGGCCGGATGACGTAGGGCCGACCCTATACTCGCCACGCCATGCCCCCCATCGCGAGCGTCGACGTGCCCGCCTCGAGCGCGAACCTCGGCAGCGGCTTCGATTGTTTCGCGGTCGCACTCTCGTTGAAGCTTCGCGCCGAGCTGTGGCACGGGGAGGACGCGGGGATCACGCTGAACGCCCGCGGCGAGGGGGCGCCGCGCGACGGCGAGCCCGCCGACGACAACCTGCTCATCCGCGCCTTCCGTGAGGGGTTGCGCGTCTCCATGGCGCCGGGAGCCGCGTCCTGGCGACTCGAGGTGTCGAGCATGATCCCCTCCGCGCGTGGGCTGGGCTCGAGCGCCGCCGCCATCGTGGCTGGCGTGGTCCTGGGCGCGGCGGTTGGACGGCGCCAGGTCGAGGCGGATGAGCTGCTCGAGCTCGCATCGCGCCTCGAGGGGCACCCGGACAACGTTGCGGCGGCCTTCTACGGCGGCTTCACGGTTGCACTGACCGACACGGACGGCCGCGTCGTCCTGCGCCGATTCCGCGTGCCTGAAGCATGGATCCCGGTCGCCTTCATCCCGCAGCGCGAGAGCCTCACGGCCGAGATGCGAGCCGCGTTACCCGCTGTGGTGCCGCATGCCGCGGCGGCGCGACAGGCCGGTCGGACGGCACTGCTGGCGGCGGCGGTGATGACCTCGGACGCCGGTCTCCTGCGCACGGCGATGACCGATGAGCTGCATCAGCCCTTCCGCCTGCCGCGGCTGCCCGGCTCGCGCGACCTGATCGAGCTCGCCTACGATCGCGGCGCGGCGGGTGCGTGCCTCTCCGGCGCCGGCCCGACGGTGCTCGCCATCTGCGACTCGCCGGCATCGGCCCACGCCGTCGAAAAGGCCTGGAATGCGGCTGGGATTCTGGGCATGGCCACGCGACTGCGGTTCGATACCAGCGGGGCGAGGCTCGCCGCGGACTGAGGGACTGCGGAGCCCTCACGAGCAAGCTTCCACGCGCGGGTCCCGAGTCGCGTTGGGCACGCCGGTCTTCCCCGCGGCTACCATGCGTATCCCCCCATGAGCCTCGTGACACTGGCGGGCGTGTCGAAGAGCCACGCCGCGCAGCACCTGTTCAGCGACGTCGGCCTGCTCATCGCCGCGGGCCGCCGGATCGCGGTCGTCGGGCCTAACGGCGCCGGCAAGACGACGCTCCTGGAGCTGATCACCGGCGACCAGGAGCCCGACACCGGCACCATCGCCCGCGCCCGCGACACGGTCATCGGCTACCTGCGCCAGGAGGTCGCCCAGAGCAAGGGCCGTAGCGCCCTCGCCGAGGTCATCGGTGGCGCCGGGGAGGTGAGCGGCGTCGAGCGCCGAATGCGCCACGTGGAGGCCGAGCTGTCGGACGCCGACGATGAGGACGAGCTTGCGGAGCTGGTCGACGAGTACGGGCGGCTCCAGCATCGGTTCGAGGCGCTGGGTGGGTACGGGCTGGAGGCGGAGGCCCGGCGAATCCTCGCCGGACTCGGCTTCGCGGATGAGGATGTCGAGCGAGAGATCGGCGAGTTCTCCGGCGGCTGGATGATGCGCGTCGCCCTCGCGCGCCTCCTGCTCCAGAACCCCGACGTCCTCCTCCTCGACGAGCCCACGAACCATCTTGACCTTGCCTCGGTCGAGTGGCTCCAGGGCTTCCTCGCTCAGTACGCGGGAGCCATCGTCCTCGTCAGCCACGATCGTGACTTCATCAACGATGTCGCCAACCGCGTGGTCGAGCTTCACGACGGGCGTGCGACCGAGTACGTCGGCGACTACGCCGACTTCGTGGAGCAGCGCACCGAGCGCATGGCCCAGCTCGAGGCGGCGGCGAAGAACCAGCAGCGCAAGATCGCCCACACCACCGCGTTCATCGAGCGCTTCCGCTACAAGGCGTCGAAGGCACGCCAGGTCCAGTCGCGCATCAAGTCGCTCGAGAAGCTCGAGCGGGTGGCGCAGCCGCAGCGGCGGTCGCGGAGCGTGAAGTTCCGCTTCCCGTCCCCGCCCCGTTCCGGCCGAACGGTGATCACCCTCACCGACATCGCCAAGCGCTACGGCGACACCGTCGTCTACGACGGCGACCTCGACCTCACGCTCGAGCGTGGGCAGCGCGTGGCCCTCATCGGTCCGAACGGGGCTGGCAAGTCGACCCTCCTGAAGATCCTGGCGGGCGTCCTGGACTTCGAGGCGGGCACGCGCACGCTGGGCAGCAACGTCCGGGTCGCCTACTTCGCGCAGCACCAGATCGAGGCGTTGAACCCGTCGAACACCGTGTTCGAGGAGCTGAACGACGCTGCACCGATGATGGCCACCGGCGAGATGCGCGCCCTCCTCGGCGCCTTCCTCTTCTCCGGCGACGCGATCAACAAGAGGGTCGGCGTCCTCTCGGGTGGCGAGCAGACGCGGCTGGCCCTCGCCAAGCTGCTCGCCGATCCGGCAAACCTGCTGTGCCTCGACGAGCCGACGAACCACCTCGACATCCAGAGCCGCGACGTGCTGGAGGACGCACTGAACGCCTTCAGCGGCACGATCGTCCTGATCACCCACGACCGGTATCTCATCCGCAGCGTCGCGAACACGATCGTCGAGGTGAATGACGGCGATGCCACCCTGTATCCCGGCGACTTCGAGTACTACGCCGCCAAGCGCGGCCTCGACATCGAGCAGCGCGGCGCCGTCGAGGGCGCTCGCAGCACGCCGCGCGGCGTGGTCGTGAAGGAGCCCCGGGAGACGGCGCGCGCATCCTCAGAGCGCAAGCGTCGGGAGGCCGAAGAGCGAAACGATCGTCATCGCCGGACGCGTGACCTGCGCGCGGCATTGAACCAGGCGGAGACCGAAGCGGCCGCCGCCGCCGCCGAGCTCACGACGGTCAGCGAGCGCCTGGCTGACCCAGCCACCTACGCCGATCCGGGCGTGGTGCGCGCTCTCGTCGAGCGCCACAACCTGCTGCGTGACCGCGGCGACCGGCTCGCCTCCGAGCGCGACCGGCTTGCAGCGGAGCTCGATGCCGCGGAGTCAGAGGCGGCGACCGTCAGCGCCGGCGGCGGGTGAGCGAGGGCGAATCCAGCCCCAGGCCGCCCTCGCACGGTCCGGATGCTGGCGGCGTGGCGCTCATCCTGGTCGCCGCCGCCTGCTTCGGGACCCTCGGGCCGTTGAGCCGCTTCGCCGGTGAGGCCGGCGTCGACTCGCTGACCATCGTCACCTGGCGTGCCGGCCTCGGCGCGGCGGTCGTCGGCGGCTCGCTCCTGGCGCTCCGCGCCCTCGGCCGTGGCCGGCTCGTCCCGCTGCGCCGGCTGCCGCGGCGCGACCGATGGTTCATCGTCGCCGCAGCCGTTGCCAACACCGTCCTCAACCTGGCCGCCTTCATCGCGTTCGAGCGGATCACGATCGCTCTCACGCTCCTGGTCTTCTACCTCTACCCGGCCGGCGTCGCGATCGTGTCGGTCGCCTGGCTCGGCGAGCGGCTGGACCGCCTTCGGTGGGGGGCGCTCGCCGTGTCACTTGCCGGGACGGCGCTGGTGGTCGCCGGCGCCGGCGACCTCGGGACGATCGACGCGCTCGGCATCGGTCTCGCCTTCCTCGCCGGAATGATGCAGGTCTTCTACGTGCTCGCCGCTCGTCATGGCTTCGCCCACGTCCCCGGCCCGCAGGCGGCGACGATGACGATGGGGGGCGCGTTCGTGCTCTACCTCGCGATCGCGCTCGGCCTCGGGGCGTTCGCGTCCCTCGGCCAGCCGCTCACGTCCGCGGCCGCCTTCTGGCCGGTCCTGGCGGCAGGGCTGGTGGGCGCCGGCGTGCCCACCGTCTGCTACATCGTCGGAATCCGGCGCCTCGGGCCGCCCCGCGCGGCAATCCTTGCCACCTTCGAGCCAGTCGTCGGCGTCGCGCTCGCCGCCTGGCTCCTCGACGAACGGCCGGCACCGGTCCAGCTGCTGGGCGGGGCGTTGATCCTCGTCGCAGCGGTCCTTCTCCAGCTGCGCCCGACGGCCACGGCCGCTGAGCACGAGGCCGTCGCCGAGGCGGGCTGATCCGCCGGCGGTTGTCGTCCGACGCAACGGACGGCCAGCCCCGCTACGTGCGCGGGAGGCAATAGGCGGCGTGCACGGCCTGCGCCGCCGACGCGGCCGCGGCCAGCGGAACCTCGGCCCACACGACCCGCATCCCGCCCTCGTCGAACGAGCCCTCCCCGTGGGCCGGAACGGGAAGCACCTCGGGGGTCAGGCGGGCCGGGCCGACGAGGCTGATGCGAGCCATCCGTTCCTTGCGGTCGACGGCCAACATGAGCACCCCATCCGACTGGGGCGTGGTGGGCCGCACGACCGTCTGCGGCGCATCGTCGTCCAGCGCGCGCACGACGAGGTCAAGCCGGCCCCGACGGGCGCGCCGCACGGCGACCGGGTGGACGACCTCGGCGCCCATCTCGGCCAGCAGCTCGAGCTGGATGGCGTCGACCGCCGGCAGGAAGCGCGCATTCGGGACGAGGTGCGGATCGGCTTCCATCACCCCGCCGACGTCCTTGAATAGCTCGCATCGGTCGGCGCGAAGGGCGACGGCCAATGCCACTGCCGACAGGTCGGTGCCGCCGCGGCCGAGAGTCGTCAGCTCGCCGTGCGTGCCGATTCCCTGAAACCCGGCCACCACCGGGACGAGGCCCCCGGATAACGCCGCGCGCAGCGGACGCGAGAGGACGCGCCGGACCTCCGCCCCCAGGTGGGCAGCGGCGGTACGGATGCCCGCCTCCGCCCCCGAGAACGAGCGGGCGGGAATCCCTCGCGCCTGGAGGCCGAGCGCGAAGAGGGCGGCAGAGAGCGCCTCTCCGGTGGCGAGCGCGCGGTCCGTCTCGCGCGCCATGGGCGAGGAGGGGTCGGAGCCGGGCTCGCGCAGCCAGCCGGCGCCGGCGGGCAGGAGGACCTCGGCCGCACCCAGGATCGTGTCCGTCACCCCCTCGAAGGCACTGACCACGACGACCGGGCGCAGGCCGCGCGCACGCTGCCGCTCGACGACGGCGACGGCCGCAGCGATATCGTCCGGCCGGCGCAGGACGGAGCCGCCGAATTTGTCGACGACGATGGGCGGCTCGGTCCGGGACCTCATGCGCTGAACTGTACGGGCAGGACCGGGCGCCCGGTCTGGGGTCCGCGGACTAATCCTCCAATCAGAGGATCTTCTGGGCGCAGGATCCGATGCTGGCCCGATCCAGGCGCGTGGGCCGGCTACTGGCTCCTGGACACCCGGGCCATCAACTTCGCGAACTGATCCCCCGCGCGGCTAGCTGCTGCGCGGGATGACCCGGATGATCTTGTCGTTCGACCCGTTGGACGTCGTCAGGTAGAGCGTCGTGCCGGCCGGGCCGTTCACCACGGCGCGCAGCCTGCCCCAGATGTTGTTGAAGTACGTCTGCCGGTAGGTCGCGGGCAGGCCGACCGAGGCGATCGAGAAGCGGCGCAGGTCAGACTGCTTGAGGGTCGCGACGAACAGCTGGCGCGAGACGTCCTGCCAGACCGTGCCGTTGACGATGGCCGCACCGGAGGTCGCGATCGTCGTCGCGCCGGAGGTCCAGACCGGGTTCGTGAACGACCCGATCACGCCGCTGCAGCTTCGATAGAAGTGGTTGTAACCGGTTCGGCAGGGCCATCCGTAGTTCCGACCGGGCCGGATCCAGTTGATCTCGTCATCCCGTTCCGGTCCGTGCTCGACCGCGTACACCCGGGCCGGGCTCGGCATGAACGCGATGCCCTGCGGGTTCCGGTGGCCCATCGAGTACACGAACGTCCGCTTGCTGGTGCCGGGCATGATCGGGTTGTCGGCGGGCACGCTGCCGTCACGGTTGATGCGCAGGATCTTGCCGTTCAGGCTGGACGGATTCTGCGCGAGCATCGGGTTGTTGGCTTCGCCGGTACTGACCCAGATCCTCTGGTCGGGTCCCTCTTCCACCGCGCATCCGTTGTGGATGGTGTTGGCCCGGATGCCGGTCGCGATGAGGTACTTGTTCTGGGTGAGGGTCCAGTTCGTGTTCACCTTGAACCGGATGACCTGGTTCACCCACTGGCCACCGTACATGCGCGACGCGCAGACGTAGATGAGCCGGTTGGTCCTGAACAGGTGGTCCACGGCGACGCCCATGACCCCCGACTCACCCTCGGCGCGCACGCTGATGAGGGTCGTCGTCCCCAGCAGCGAGGCGTTCGGCAGGCCGCTGGCGAAGATGCGCACGCGACCGGGGCGCTCGGTGACGACCATCTGGCCCCCCGGCAGGAACGCGACGTCCCACGGATTGACCAGGCCGTCCTGCACCACCACGCCGCGGATGACGGGGTTCGCGCCGAGGACCGGGGTGGGGAGGAGCGATGCTGTCAGCAGGAACAGCGAGAGGAGCAAGACCGCAGCGCGCCCGCGCCGCCGATGGGTCTGAGCTCGGGTCATGGGGCAGTCATTCCTCGTGGTGCGGCACCGATGCGCGGCACTCTACTCCGACCGATGGCCCGTCGACGGCTCGATCGGTACTGCCTCCGATGGTCCCTGCCGCCCTGCCGCGCCGCGCGGCAGCGGGCCGCCCCGGCGGATGATGGCCGGGACCTCGTCGAGCGAGGTGATGCGCCGGACGTCATCCGGCCGCGGCTCCCCGTCCGGCGTGATGCTGATCCCCTCGCTTCGGTCCAGCCAGACGGCATCCATCCCCGCGCTCCACGCGCCGAGAACATCGGCGCGGTAGCTGTCGCCCACCATGAGCGCCTCTTCCGGGCGCACTCCAGCTGCATCGGCCGCCATGCGGAAGAAGGCGGCGTTCGGCTTGGCGACGCCGACCGCGCCCGACGGGAGGACGAAGTCCAGCCGCCGGTCCAGCTCGAGCTCGGCGAGCACGCCGCGCAGGTTCGAGCCCCAGTCGCTGACGACGCCGACTCGGACGTCGCCGAGCGCCGCAATGGCGTCGAGCATGGGCTCCACGTCCGGGTACGGCTCCCACGCGCCCGGCGCAAACTGGCTGGCGAGGATGCGGTCGAGGAGGTCGCGCTGCCTCGCGACGCCGACGCGCTCGAGCATCGCGCTGTGGTAGTTGCGCCAGTAGTCCTCGATGCGTGTGTCGTCGGCCCAGGTGTCGTTCCCGGGGCGGTGATACTCGTCCCAGAAGAACTGGTCTCCCGCCTCCCATGCCGCGTGCAGCTCCTCCTCGGTCACCGCGTGACCGTCGCTGGCGATCACGCCCTTCAGCGCGTCCGACAGGGAGCGCCGCGGCGAGAGGATCGTGAAGCCCGCGTCGAGGCACAGCAGCCGATAGCCCATGAGGCGGCAACGGTAGCGCACGCCAACCGCCCTGATACCCTCGCCGCGTGCCCCAGCCGAGCGCAGACCTGATCGCCGTTCGCGCGGCCGTCCTGGCCTGGTACGCGACTGAGCACCGCGACTTTCCGTGGCGCCGGACTCGCGACCCGTACGCGGTGCTGGTGAGCGAGGTGATGCTGCAGCAGACACAGGCGTCGCGCGTGGCTGAGCGCTATCCGACCTTCCTGTCGCGCTTCCCGACGGTTGGGGCGCTGGCGGCGGCGGCGCCGGCCTCCGTGCTCGCGGCGTGGAGCGGCCTCGGCTACAACCGGCGGGCGACCGCCCTGCAGGCCGCGGCACGAGCCGTCGCCGAGCGCGGCTGGCCGGGTGACGTGGCCGGCCTCGAGCGTCTGCCCGGCATCGGTCCCTATACCGCGCGGGCGATCGCCTCGCTGGCATTCGGCCAGCCGGTGGGCGTGGTCGACACGAACGTGCGGCGCTGGCTGATCCGGCGTTTTGCGGTGGAGGACAGACCGCGCCGGCTTCAGGCGCTGGCGGACGACCTCGCCGCGCGGGGATCGGAGGCCGATGTGGACGCCTGGACGCACGCGACGATGGAATTCGGCGCATCGATCTGCCGTCCGCGAGCGCCGCGCTGTGAGGTCTGCCCCATCGCCCCTGGCTGTCCCTCACGCGATGCCGCAAGCCCCGTCGTCGTGCCGCGACAACCACGCCTCCTTGGCTCCGACCGCGCCTACCGCGGCGCCGTCATCCGGGAGCTGAGCGCGGCTCGCGGTCACAGCCTTCGCGAGCGGGAGGCACGTCGCATCCTCGACCGCGATGCAGAGCGCATAGGTCCGCCGGTCGACGACGCCGCCTGGTCCCGAATCCTGGCCGGGCTGGAGCGAGACGGGCTCGCCCATCGGTCCCGCGGCCGGCTCCGACTGGGCGTGGCTACAATCGGCGCATGACCACCCCCCTCGCCGAGGGCGATCCGCTTCCCTCGGTCGGACTTCGCGCGACCGATGGCTATCTCCTCAACCTGCGCAGCTTCGTGACGAAGCAGCCGGTCCTCCTCCTCTTCTTCGGCGGCCCGACCCTGAAGGGGGCGGCGCGCAAGAAGGGCGTGAGCGCGGTGGAGGCGCTGGCTGCGGGCCACGAACGCCTGCGCGAGGCGGGCATCGCGGTCGCCGGGATCAGCACCGATTCGGAGCAGCAGCAGGCCGATTTCGTGAAGAAGCACGAGCTCCCGTTCATCCTGCTCAGCGATGAGCGCCGCTCGGCGGTGGCCCTGCTGAAGGTCGATACGGTTGCCGACGGCAGCAACGTGAACGTCTCGCGGCCGATGGCGCTGGCGGTGGACCGCGAGGGACGCGTCCGGGCGGTGATCGATCCGGTGAATCCCGACAGCATCGTCGACCAGGCGGTGCGCATCCTCTCGGAGCCGATGCCCATCGCCACCCGGGACGCCGCCGCCTCCGCCTGAGCCGATGCTCGCCGTCCGCCTCCGCGGCCCGGGCGAGCAGCTGACGATCGAGGACGTCCCGCTCCCCGAGCCGGCCGGCACCGAGGTCCGCATCCGCGTCGCCGGCTGCGGCGTGTGCCACACCGATCTCCACGTCGTCGACGGCATCCAGGCCCGCGTCGAGCTGCCGCGGACGCTCGGCCACGAGGTGGCCGGGGTCATCGATGCCGTCGGCCCCGATGCCCCCAAGCTCCTTCGCCGCGCTCGCCTGAAGGTTGGAGACCCCGTCGTCGTCGCCGGCGGCTGGGGCTGCGGCGCCTGCGACGACTGCCTCGCGGGGCAGGAGCAGCGCTGCGCCCGCTCGACGGCGCCGGGCTTCCAGGCCGACGGTGGCTACGCGGAGGCCATGCTGGTGCCGCACCCGCGATACCTGGTCGGCCTCGGAGACCTCGATCCGGTCGCGGCCGCACCCCTCGCCGACGCGGGCGTTACGCCCTATCGCGCCGTTCGTCGGGCCGGGCCGTGGCTCGAGGGCGAGCGGCGCGTGCTCCTCATCGGCTGTGGCGCGCTCGGCCAGTTCACGCTCCAGTACCTGCGCCTCGGACGCGGCCGAGCCAGCCGTCGCATCGGCGTCCGCGAGCTGGACCCCGCTCGCCTCGAGCGCGCCGCCGAGCTGGGCGCCGACTACGGCCTGCTGGGCGGCGAACCGGAGATGACGATCGAGGCGCTGGGCGGAGCGGCGGACGTCATCTTCGACGTCGTCGGCACCGACGAGACCCTCGCGCATGCCGCCGCCGTCGTGGCGCCGGACGGCCTCGTCATGCTCGTCGGCGAGGCCGGCGGCCATCTGCCCTTCGGCTTCGAGACGACCCCGCTCGAAGCCTGGCTCACGACCGTCGCCTGGGGCTCGCGCGACGACCTGCGCGACGTGGTGCGCCTCGCGCGCCGCGGCCGCCTGCGATGGAACGTCGAGCGCGTGCCGCTGCGGGACGCCGCGAAGGCGCACGCGAAGCTGCGGGAGCGGAAGGTGGACGGGCGCTTCGTCCTGGTTCCCTGACGGCCTGCGTCAGCCGCCGAAGATCCGGCCGAGGATGCTCCTCTGCGCGCCCCGGCGCACGTAGAACGGTGCGGCGGTGGCGTCGTACAGCTCGCGCAGCGCCGGCGCCCGGAGGTCCGTGACGGCCAGCAGGCGCCGCGAGCCGAGGTGCTCGGTGGCGACCGCGTGGAGCCGGTTGCGAACGGCATCGAAGTCGGCCAGGACCGCGTCCGGCGCGAGCTGGATCCCGGCGGTCCAGGCCGTACCGGCTCGGAGCAGCCATGCGCGGTCCACCTTCGCCATCTCCTCGAGCGCCGCCGTCAGCTCTCGGCCGAACGGGTCGGGCACCTGCTCGGGCGCCTCGAGCGGCGGCAGGTCGCCGAGTGGCCTCCGCGCCCGCATCGCATCCGGACGGTTGGGGTCGATGCCCGCGGCCAGGAACGGGAGCACGCCGACGGCGATCTCGACCTGCGTCGGCGCGCCGGCATCGATGACCACGCGCTCCTGGACGGCATCGGCACGCTCGAAGAGGTCTCGGGCCGCCATCCGGACGTGGTCGCTGCCCGGCGGCCCGTAGTCGCGCAGCGTGTCGGGCGCCGTGAAGGCGGCGATGAAGCGCTCACCCGACTCA
Source organism: Candidatus Limnocylindria bacterium (assembly GCA_036274575.1). Classification (GTDB taxonomy): domain Bacteria; phylum Chloroflexota; class Limnocylindria; order QHBO01; family QHBO01; genus JACDBZ01. The sequence continues at coordinate 25,297 of DASUFJ010000021.1, read as the reverse complement.
TCGGTGCCATGGCGATAGGCGTCGGGCAGCAGCCGCTCGGCATCGGGCATCTCGCCGGAGGAGGAGCGAATGGGGACGAGGAGGTCGCCGTCCAGGAGCTGGTCCAGGCGCGGCGCCTGCTCGCCGGGCGTCGCGTCGGTCATGCCGCCGGCTCCGGGACCAGCGTGCCCAGCGCGGCGTCGATGCGCGCCAGGACCCGCTCACGGCCGAGGACTGCCATCGAGGCGAACAGCGGAGGCGACACGCTGCGGCCGGTCACCGCCATGCGGATGGGCGCGAAGAAGTCACCGGCCTTCATGCCGGCGGCCTCCGCGGCAGCGCGGCATCGCTCCTCGAGGATCTCGGCGTCGAAATCGGCCTCGGACACCGACGCGACCGCTTCCCGCGCGCCCGCGAGCGCCATGCGCGCGGCATCCGGCCCGCCGCGCTTCGGCTCCAGGCCCTCCGGCGAGTAGCGGCTGGCGACCAGGTCGTCCGATTCCCAGGTGAAGCCGGCCAGCTCGGCGACGTCTCCCAGCCGCACCATGCGCTCCTTGACGAGTGGCACGAGGCCCTCGAGCGCGTCGTCCGTCACCTCCTCCGGCACCCACGGGCGCAGGCGGCGCGCCAGCTCGGTGTCCTCCAGCGCGCGGATGTAGACCCCGTTGAGGTGGTCGAGTCGATCCCGGTCGAAGATGGCCCCACCCTTGTGCACCTTGTCGATCGAGAACCGATCGGCGAGCTGGTCGAGGCTGAAGATCTCCTCCTCCGTCCCCGGCGACCAGCCGAGGAAGGCGAGGAAGTTGACCATCGCCTCGGGCAGGTAGCCCTGCAGCCGGTAGTCGCCTATCGCGGTCTGGCTCTTCCGCTTGCTCATCTTGCTGCGGTCCGGGTTGAGAATGAGCGGGATGTGCCCGAAGCGCGGCTCGCGGTAGCCGAGGGCGCGGATCAGGGCGATGTGCTTCGGCGTGTTGCTGAGGTGGTCCTCGCCGCGGATGACATCGGTGATCTCCATCGCCTGATCGTCCACGACCACCACCAAGTGGTAGAGCGGGACGCCATCCGCGCGAACGATGACGAAGTCGCCGAGCAGCGCGTTGTCGAACTCGACCTCGCCGCGAATGAGGTCGTCGAAGCGGATCCGCTCCGGCTCCACCCTGAAGCGAATGACCGAGGGGCGACCCTCCGCCTCGAAAGCGGCACGCTCCGCATCGGTCAGGTTCAGGCAGCGCCGGTTGTAGCGGGGCGGCTCCTTGGCTGCCTCCTGCGCCTTGCGAACCGCCTCGAGCTCCTCCGGCGTGCACCAGCACCGATACGCCGCGCCCGACACCAGCAGCCGCTCGACCTCGCGACGATACAGGTCCATCCGTTCGCTCTGCCGATACGGGCCATACGGCCCGACGTCCTCACCGCCGGCCACCTGGGGACCCTCGTCCCAGGTGATCCCAAGCCAGTGGAGGTTGTCGATGATGTCGCGCTCGTGGTCGGCCGTGCTCCGAGCGGTGTCCGTGTCCTCGATGCGCAGGACGTAGGTCCCGCCGGCGTGCCGCGCCGCCAGGTAGTTGTAGAGGCTGGTGCGCGCGGTGCCGATGTGGAGCGGGCCGGTCGGGCTGGGCGCCATGCGCACCCGCATCGGTCGGTCCATGCGTCGATGCTACCAGCCCGATCCCGAGGGGTAGGCACCACCCTCGACCGCCCTTATCATCGCCGGATAGCACCGGAGGTCCGAGCAATGGTGGTCAACCAGGGCGGCTTCGACGAAGAAGCCAACTACGACGCCTTTCCTGCCGGGGCGGACAATGGGTACGGTCCGGATGAGGGCTACAACGCCTTCACCCGGCTCAACAACCCCGCGCTGTTCACGGACGAAGCCAGGGAGGACCCGGTCATCCAGGCCTTCCTGAACGCGCCGTTCAGCTTCACGTTCGCCGTCTTCAAGAGCAGCACCCGCGAATCCGAATGGATGCTGCACAAGCCGCACAAGGTCTTCCGTGGCGAGGTCGACGGCATTGAGGGCGGCATCGACGGATTCCCCGATGACGACGCCCACGCCCAGATCGGCACGTTCGTCATCAATCACGACCGCACCATGGCCCGCTGGAAGTGGTTCGCGCTCGTCGCCGAGGACGGCGCCCGGGCCGGCATGATGATCTACAAGCAGGAGGACACGTCGCAGGAGACGCCGGGCTTCGGCGAGGGCGTCTGACCCGTCCCAACGCCTGATGCTCTGCGCGACCTGCGAGTCGGATAACCCGGAGGGCGCGCGCTTCTGCGCGTCCTGCGGGAGCCGCCTCGCCTCGACGTGCCCCAGCTGCGACGCGGAGCTCCCGCCGCGTGCCCGTTTCTGCGCATCCTGCGGCACGCCGGTCGGCGGGGCGATCCCCGCCCCGATCGATGCGCCGGCCGAAGCACCGGCAACCGCTGAGCGCCGCCGGGTCTCGGTCATGTTCGTCGACCTCGAGAACTTCACCCCCCTCGCAGAGTCGATGGATCCGGAGGAGGTGCGCGCCGTCCAGTCCCGCTACTTCGACGTCGCGCGATCGGTGGTGGCCAGCTACGGCGGGACGATCGAGAAGTTCATCGGCGACGCCGTGATGGCCGTGTGGGGCGCGCCGACCGCCCACGAGGACGACGCCGAGCGGGCGGTCCGGGCCGCCCTCGCCCTCGTCGACGCCGTCGGTCGGCTCGGCGGCCCCGCGTCCGGCCGATCGCTTCGGGCTCGGGGCGCGGTCGCCACCGGCGAGGCCGCGGTGACCGTCGGCGCCCTCGGGCAGGGGATGGTGGCCGGCGACCTCGTCAACGTCGCGGCCCGCCTGCAGTCGCGCGCTCCCCGGGCCGGCGTCCTGGTCGACACCGCGACGCGCGACCTCGCGCCGCAGGCCGCGGCGTTCGAGGCGGTCGGCAGCCTCTCGCTGAAGGGCAGGTCCGGCCGGCTGGAGGCCTACCGCGCGGATCCGTCCGACGCGGCCACCCCGGGCCGTCCGGCCGGCCGGCACACCGGCGCCTTCGTCGGACGCGAGCGCGAGCTTCGTGAGCTCACCGATCTCCTGACGGCGGTGACGCGCGACCGGCGCAGCCGGCTCGTCTCGATCGTGGGCATTGCGGGCATCGGGAAGAGCCGCCTGGTGGAGGAGCTGTACGCGTACATCGACCAGCTCCCGCAGGAGGTGGCCTGGCACGCGGGCCGCGCACCCGCGTACGGCGCAGAGGTCGCCTACGCGGCGGTCGCCGAGATGGTTCGGCGGAGGCTGCGGATCGAGGAGGGCATGGCGCCCGAGCTGGCACGCCGCCAGCTGAGCACGGCGCTCGCCGTGTTCGTGCGCGACGAGGATGAGCGCGGCTGGATCGAGCCCAGGCTGGCCGTCCTGCTCGACCGCGAGGGGGCCGACGGCTTCGACCGCGACGAGCTGTTCGCCGCCTGGCGACGCTTCTTCGAGCGTGTCTCCGATCTCACGCCGGCCGTTCTCGTGTTCGAGGACATCCACTGGGCCGATCCGGGACTCCTCGAGTTCATCGAGCACCTGGCCACCTGGACACGCGCGCATCCGATCCTGCTCATCACGCTGGCGCGGCCCGAGCTGCTCGACCATCGGCCCGGATGGGGCGTCGGTCTCGGCAGCTTCACCGCGCTCCACCTGGAACGGCTTCCCGACGACGCCATGCGCGAGCTCTTGCTCGGCCGTGCGGCGAACCTGCCAAGCGAGCTCGTCGGCCGCATCCTGGAGCACTCGGGCGGGGTGCCGCTCTACGCGGTCGAGGTCGCCCGCATCCTGGACGGCGCCGACGCGGCACGCGCGATCGAGATTCCGGACTCGCTCCACGGACTCATCGCCGCCCGCATCGATGCGCTGCCGGCATCGGAGCGGCGCCTCCTGCTGGCGGCGGCGGTGCTCGGGCATCGGTTCCGGCCCGAGGCGCTGCTCAGCGTGGCGGGTGCCGACGTCGAGGACGCTCGGGAGCGGATCGAGGCCCTCGTGCGCCGCGAGCTCCTGGCCGTGGACGAGGACCTGAACTCGCCACGCCGAGGCGAGCTGTCATTCGTTCAGGAGCTCATTCGCGAGCTCGCCTATCGCACGCTGTCGCGCAGCGATCGTCGCGCGCTCCACCTCGCGGCGGCACGCTACCTCGAGTCGCGGGAGGACGAGGGATCGGCCGAACCCCTGGCCGGCCATCTCGTGGCAGCGCACGCCCTCACCACGGACCAGCGAGAGGCAGGAAGGCTGGCGCGCCGAGCGGTGTCCGCGCTGCGCGCCGCCGCACGTGACGCGAACCGGCTGCACCTCCCGCAGCGGGCGCTGGCTCACCTCGACGTCGCCCTGCGGCTGGCGGACGGCGCCGAGCAGACGATCGCCCTCCTGGACGAGGCCGCCGACACCGCGCGGGCCGCCGGCGAGCTCGACGTCAGCGAGCGGCATCTGCGGCGGCTCATGCAGCTCCACGAGTCGGCGCGCGACCGGTCGAGCGCGGCACGCGCGCGGGCCCGCCTGGCGAGCGTGCTCCTCTCCGGTCAGCGCAACGAGCCCGCCCTCGCCGAGCTCGAGTCGGCGATGCGCGCCGTCCGCCACCTCGAGACCGATCCCTCGCGCGTCGAGCTCGCCGCCCAGCTCGCCCGAGCGCGGCTCGTCATCCTCGACAGCCGCGGCGCCCTCGAGTGGGCAGAGCGAGCGCTCGCCGCCGCCCAGACGCTTGGGCTGACGAATGTCGCCACCGACGTCCTCATCACGCGTGGGACGGCGCGCCACGCGCTCGGCGAGGAGGAAGCCGGCCTGGCGGACCTGCGCACCGCCATCGCCCAGGCGGCGGAGGCCGGGTCGCTGCACACTGAGCTGCGCGCGCGCAACAACCTGGCGTGGCTGCTGGTCGCCGACGACCCGCGCACGACGATGGAGATCGCGCGTCAGGGTTTCGAACTGGCCTCGACCATGGGCCTCGGCGACGTCGCCGTCCAGCTGGCCGACGTCGCCTGCACCACCGCGATCGACACCGGCGAGTGGGCATGGGCGCTGGCGACCATCGATGAGCTCACCGAGCACGGGATGGCGGACGAGTATCGCATCGTCCTGGCATCGAGCGCCGCCATCATCCACGCCCTGCAGGGCGACGATGCGCCGATGCGCGGCCTCGACGCGTTCGAGCCGATCCCTCCCGACACCGACGCCCAGGTCCTCGCCGGCGTGCACCAGGCGCGGGGCTGGGCCGCGTTCGTGGCCGGCCGCTTCGACGAGGCGAGGTCACAGGGCGAGGCATCGGTCGCGGGCTACGGCGGTGCCGACCCCGTGTACCAGCGCACGCTCATCGCACGGGCCAGCCTCTGGCAGGGTGATCGCGAGGCGGCAGCCGCTGCCATCGATGCGCTCGAGGGCGTGGACCAGCGCGGCCGCGCGACCGCGGCAACCACGACGACCCTCCGCGCCGGGCTCGCCGCGCTCGAGGGCGACCCGGACGTGCGCGGCCGGTATCGAGCGGCCGCCGAGGCATGGCGCTCACTCGACCTGCCGCTTCACCTCTGTCTCTGCCTCGTCGACGAGCGGCACCTGTCGGCCGACCCGGGAGCCGACGAGGCCGAGCTCATCGGTCTCCTGCGGTCGCTTGGCGCCAACGGCCTGGAGCGCCTGCTCGCGCCGGAGGACGCCAGGCACATGCGCCGGCCGGCGGAGCGGTCAGGCCGGCCGAGCGCGACGTAGAGCGGCGGCTGGGTCAGGCGGCTCGCGGTCGGAAGACGGCCCGGACCTCCCCGGATCGCTCACCGCGCGGGTCCTCGATCGGCGGATCGGCGTACTCGTCGAGCGAGTCCGACAGCGGATCGGTCAGCAGCCCGACATGCCGGAGCACCTCCACGCTGACGACGTCGCCGGCGCGACGGGCCAGGTTGCCGTCCTCGACCTTCACGGCAATGCCCAGCGGCTCGCTGCCGAACGGCGCGTCGGGCGGCAGCGCCCCGGGCGGGATGCCCATGGCCAGCACGCCCTCCGCCCCGCCCTTGCTGACGATCCGCGACGGTTGGGCGCGCATCAGTGCCGTGTCGATCCGGTGATGCTCACCGGCGATGAGCTCCGGATGCGCCATCATCGCGTCCCTGATCCGGGTCAGCGCGGATCGCAGCGGTGGGTCGGCGACCGCGGATGGGTCTGCCAGGCGCGCGAAGGCGGTTGCCAGGCCGCGGATCGGCATCCCGAAGGTCACCACGCCGCACCCATCGGTCGCCGTGGCGATCTCCTCGACCGGGACGTCGGAGAGGGCCGAGACCGTCTCGAGCGCGAGCCGCTGGACGGGGTGATCGGGATGCCAGTAGCTGTCGATCGGCCAGCCGGATGCCTTGGCGAAGAGGACCATGCCGGCGTGCTTGCCCGAGCAGTTGCCGCGGAGGACCGTCGGCTTCTCGCCGTCGCGGATGAGGCGCTTGTTCGTGCTCACGTCGAACGGGGCGTGGACCTGGTTCTGGAGGACGGTGCTGGTCAGCCCGGCGCCACGCAGGATCTCCTGGACCAGCCGGACATGGCGGTCCTCACCGCTGTGGCTGGAGGCCATGATCGCGAGGGCCTCGGTGCCGAGGCGGTACTCGTCGAAGCGACCGGAGGCGACGAACGGCGCCAGCTGGAACGGCTTGGCGCTGGAGCGGATGAAGGCGAACTGGTCCGGATCACCGACGCTGGCCACAAGCCTGCCATCGCCGGCCAGCAAGGCGATCGCGCCGCGGTGGACCGACTCGACGCGGTCTCCCCGGGTGACCTCGACCAGCACCGGCGGAGCCGATGCGGACCCGCGCCCTCCCCGCGTCACGGACGGGTGTCGGAGAGCCTACTGGCCTCCGCCACCCTGGCCGGCAGGCTGCCCCTCGCGCTGCTCGGCGCCGGCGGCCGCCGGCTCGCGCTCGCCCTTGCTGAAGATGCTGCCACCGCCCTGGGCGTTTCCGCCGGAGCGCGGTGACGGCTGTGAGCCGGACGCCCCCGTTCCCGATGCGCCGGGCGCCGGAGCGGTCGGGCGCGCGCCGGGCTCGCGGGTCATGGTCACGCCGCCCTCCCAATGGGCGCCTTCCTTGACGACAAGGACCTGGGTCTTGATGTTGCCCTTGACCCGGCCGGTGGAGCCGATCTCGAAGCGTCCACCGCAGTCGACGTCGCCCTCGTAGTCCCCGCTGACGATGACGTTGTGCGCCTTGATGGCGCTGCGCACCCGGGCCTGCGGGCTGATGATCAGCGTCCCCTGGCACTCGATTTCGCCCTGCGCCTCACCCTCGATGCGGAGGTCACGGTCGCTGACGTACTTGCCGTTGAAGCGTGCGTGGGGATCGATCACCGACTCGTTGCCCCGATCACTGCCGCGTGGGAACTCGCTAGCTGGCTGTGCCACATCGACCTCACTCGTCAGGCTATCCGGATACAGGTTTCCGACGACGTCCTCGCGCGAGAGACTGTCCGGCTTGGTTTCACGCTTCGATCCGAAGACCATGCTCTCCTAACCTCCTCAGGTACGGCTCCGGCGACGGTCTGGGCACGGTCCGTTGCATGTTCAGGTGTGCGTGCAGGACCGATAGCCTACCAGCATGCCGCCGAAGGAGGTAGATCCCCCTCCTGGCCGCAGACTGCGTACCAGCGCATCCGCGCCAGGCTCTGCCAACTGCCAACCACGATCGGCCATGACGGCCGCGGCGCGCACAGCGGGCGACGTGCTGGCTGTCGCCAAGCTCAGATCTCGGCGCGTGTGCGATCGCGGGGTCGATTCGCCTTCCGTGACCGACCCGGGGGTTGGTAACTGGAAAGGATCGCCAATCGGCGGCCGTGAGGCCGCCCACGTGCACCAGAGTGTGGGGTCATCAGGCCGGCACATCCGCTCCCGCCACATGGCGCGAGCGCGACGCGATCGCGATGACCGCCGCGGCGGCGGGAACGACGGCGAGTGCGACGCGCAGGCCGGCCACCTCGCCCAGGATGCCGATGAGCGAGGGACCGATGAGGAAGCCGGCATAGCCGAGCGTCAGCACGTACGACGCGGCGCGCCCGGCGTGCGATCCGGCGCGGACGGCCGCGAGGCTGACCACGACCGGCACGACGAATGAGGCCCCCAGCGCGGCCACCGCCATGCCGGCGACCGCCGGAGCCGGTGAGCTGACCAGCAGCGCGACCGCCATGCCGGCAACGATCATCGAGCCCGCCACGAGGACGGTCGTGGCCCTGCCCAGCCGTGCCGCGATTGCGGCACCGACGAGCCGTCCCGTGAACATGGCCGCGTGGAAGGAGGCAGGGCCCAACGCACCCACGAAGGCGGCCGCGCCGAGGACCTCGCGCAGGTAGATGGCCGACCAGCTTTCCATGGAGCCCTCGATCAGGAAGGCGAGACCGGCGAGGCCCGCCAGCGGCAGCAACGCCATGACGACGGCGCGCGGAACCCGGCCCTGAGCGCCCGGTGGGGCCGGCCAGCGGCCACGCACGACGAGCGCCACGGCCGCCGCCAGCGACACGGCCGCCGCGGGGTAGACGAGCGCGAACGGGGTTCCGGCGCCGAGGACGAGGCCCGCCGCGACGGCGCCGAGCGCGCCGCCGCCGCTGAATCCGGCGTGCAGCAGCGTCAGCGAGGCCGGGCCGCTCCAGCGGCCGCTGCCCATTGCGGCACCGTTGATGGCGACGTCGTACGAGCCGCTGCCGGTCACGAACAGGACGACCGCCGCGACGAACAGCGGCATGCCGGGCAGGAGGCCGACCAACAGCAGGCCGAGGGCCATGGCCGCCGCGCAGAGTCCGATCGCCCAGCCCGCGCCGATACGGTCGGTGAGCCGTCCCGTGACGAGCATGGCCGGCAGCGAGACGGCGAAGGCGGCGGTCAGGATGAGGCCCAGCGGTCCGCTCGAGAGGCCGTAGTGCGACGCCAGGTCGGGGAGCGCCGCCTGCCACGCTCCCCACACCGCGCCGAATACCGCGAAGGCGAGGGGAAGCTGGGGCGGACGCATCGGTGCATTGTGCGCAGCGCCGCGGGTCGGGGGTCGCGACTAGAATCGGCCGCGATGCCGCTCCATGTCAGCAGCCACCCGCTGGTTGCGCACAAGTTGGCGATCCTGCGCGACAAGACCACGGAGCCGAAGAAGTTCCGCGAGCTCGTGCGCGAGCTGACGTGGCTCCTCGGGTACGAGGCCATGGCCGACCTCGCGACGCGCGAGCGCACGGTGGAGACGCCGCTGGAAGCGACGCCGGGCGCGGAGGTCGAGCCGCGTGTCGGCCTCGTGCCCGTTCTGCGCGCGGGGCTCGGGATGGTCGAGGCCATGCTCGAGCTGATCCCGACCGCCGAGGTCTGGCACATCGGCCTCTACCGCGACGAGCGCACCCTGAAGCCGGTCGAGTACTACAACAAGCTGCCTGACGCGGCGACCGTCCAGGTCTGCCTCATCCTGGACCCGATGCTCGCCACTGGCGGCTCGTCAGCCGCGACGGTCGACATCCTCAAGGCATGGGGAGCGGCGCGGATCAAGCAGGTCTCCCTCATCGCGGCGCCCGAGGGCGTCCAGACGCTGGGCAGCGCCCATCCCGACGTCGACATCCACGTCGCGGCCCTCGACTCGCATCTCAACGAGCGGGGCTACATCGTTCCCGGCCTGGGCGATGCGGGCGACCGTCAGTTCGGGACGTTCGCCGGGCCGGCCTCCGAGCCCGGCCACGGCCCTGACGACGAGACGGCGGAGGTCGTCAGGCGCCTCCAGCGCGATCTCGACCGCTAGCGGGTTCCGGCGAGATTCGGGGCAACGAAATGTCCCGAAGGAACCGCCGCCAGACCTTTGATGCAATCGCCGGTGCTGTTGGCTGCCCCTTCGGGACGACGGCAGCATAGGCGCCGCCGAATCGGCGACGCAATCCCGGTTCTCCACGAGTCTCGCGCCGCCCCCGAGGCTTTTCCACAGGTTATCCACAGTGGTGGACATTGACCCGCTGATACCCTGCCGCGGATGAGCCGGAGCGTCCCCGCCTGCCCGCATTGCGCCACCGGCGACGAGCAGCCGCTCACCTGCGACCGCTGCGGGTGGCGCTGGTACGCCAACCCACGACCCGCCGCGGCGGTGCTGCTGGAGCGCCAGGGCGAGGCGGACGCCGAGCCATCGGTCCTCCTCCTGAAGCGCGCGGTCGAGCCGGGATTCGGCGACTGGGACCTGCCGGCGGGGTACCTCGACCCCGGTGAGTCGTTCGAGATGGCCGCGCGGCGCGAGACGCTCGAGGAGTCGGGCATCGAAGTCACGCTGATCGGGCTCAACGGCCTCTATCACTCGGCCCCCGCGAACGCGGTGACGGCGGTGTTTCGCGGCCGCGCGATCCGCGCAGATGCCCCGGTCCGCCTCGATGCCGAGTCGAGCGACCACGCCTGGGTGCCGCGCTCGGAGCTCGGCCAATGGCTGCCGCGGATCGCCTTCGGCTCCATGGCCGCGGCACTGGTCGAATGGGCGCGGACGCGGACCGAACCCGAGAGTGACTGACGCGCCGGGAGGTGCCCGCTACACTCGGGCAGACCCGCATCCCCAAGGAGACCGATGGCCGATCCAAGCCTTCGCGTTGCCGTAACCGGTGCCGCCGGCCAGATCGGCTATGCGCTCCTTTTCCGCATCGCCTCGGGGCAGGCGTTCGGTCCCGACACGCGGGTCACGCTCCAGCTCCTGGAGCTGGAGGCCGCGCTGCCGGCACTCGACGGCGTGCGGATGGAGCTGGAGGACTGCGCCTTCCCGCTGCTCGATGGGATCGTCTGCACCTCGGACACCGGCGAGGCGTTCGATGGGGCGAACTGGGCGCTGCTGGTCGGGGCGGTGCCGCGCAGGGAGGGGATGGAGCGCAAGGACCTGCTGAGCATCAACGGCGGGATCTTCACCGGCCAGGGTGAATCCATCGCGCGCAGGGCCGCTGGCGACTGCCGGGTCCTGGTCGTCGGCAACCCGTGCAACACCAACGCGCTCATCGGGTCGACGGCGGCTGCCCGCGAGGGGATGCCCAGGGACCGGTGGTTCGCCATGACCATGCTCGACGAGAAGCGCGGACGGACGCAGCTGGCGCAGAAGGCCGGGGTCCACGTGCGCGATGTGACCGACCTCGCCATCTGGGGCAACCACTCGTCGACGCAGTTTCCCGACGCATGGCATGCCTCGATCGGTGGGCGGCCGGCGCCCGAGGTCATCGGTGACGACGGCTGGCTCGAGGACGAATTCATATCGACCGTCCAGCAGCGCGGAGCGGCGATCATCAAGGCTCGCGGCCAGAGCTCCGCGGCCAGCGCCGCCAACGCGGTCGTCGACACCGTCCGCAGCATCGTCGACGCCGACGGCCACCAGTTCTCGTCGGCCATCCCGGCGCCCACCGACGGCGGGTACGGCGTGCCCGAGGGCCTCGTCTTCGGCTACCCGCTGCGCAGCACGGCCGGTGGCGTCGAGATCGTCGAGGGCATCGAGCACGGCAAGTTCGCGCGGCAGAAGATCGAGGCCACGACGAACGAGCTGCTGGAGGAGCGTGCGGCGGTCGAGGAGCTCCTCGGGTGACCACCAGGTCGCCGGCGACGACGGACGCCGCGACGCTCCGCATCGGCGACGAGGAGATCTCGCTGCCGATCGTCCGGGGCAGTGACGGCGACGACGCCATCGACATCGGCAAGCTCCGACCCGAGACCGGCCTCATCACCCTTGATCCGGGGTACGGGAACACCGGTGCCGCGACGAGCGCCATCACCTTCCTCGACGGCGAGGAGGGCATCCTCCGCTACCGCGGCTATCCGATCGAGCAGCTGGCCGAGCACTCGACGTTCCTGGAAGTGGCCTATCTCCTCATCTGGGGCGAGCTGCCGACCCAGGAGCAGCTGGATGGGTTCGTCTCCGAGGTCGTGCACCACACCCTCATCCGGGAGGAGATGCGGCACTTCTTCGACTCCTTCCCGACCGATGCCCACCCCATGGCCGTCCTCGCCTCCGGCGTCGTCGGCATGAGCACCTTCTACCCCGACAGCCAGAACATCTTCGACGCCGATGCGGTCGAGGTCACGATCAACCGGCTCATCGCCAAGCTCCCGACCCTGGCCGCCTGGTCGTTCAAGAAGGCGATCGGCCAGCCCTACGTCTACCCCCGGAACGACCTCGGCTACGCCGCGAACCTGCTGCACATGATGTTCGCCGTCCCGACCGAGGACTACGAGGTCGATGCGGGCGTGGCCGAGGCGCTCGACCTGCTCCTCATCCTCCACGCCGATCACGAGCAGAACGCGTCCGCCTCCACGGTGCGCCTGGTCGGCAGCACACACGTCAACCTGTATGCCTCCATCAGCGCCGGCATCAGCGCCCTGTGGGGCCCGCTGCACGGCGGCGCCAACGAGGCGGTCATCAACACCCTCCAGCGCATCGCCGCTGACGGGGGGGACGTCCAGAAGTGGGTCGACCGCGCCAAGGATCCGGACGACAGCTTCCGCCTCGCCGGCTTCGGGCACCGCGTCTACAAGAATTTCGATCCCCGGGCCACGATCATCAAGAAGGCGGCGGACCGTGTCCTTGCGGCAACCGGGGCCGACGATCGGCTGTTCGAGGTCGCCCAACGGCTGGAGGAGGTGGCCTTGCACGACGAGTACTTCGTGGAGCGCAAGCTCTACCCGAACGTCGACTTCTACTCCGGCCTCATCTACCGCGCTATCGGCTTCCCCAAGAACATGTTCACCAACTGCTTCGCCATCGGCCGCCTGCCGGGCTGGATCGCGCAGTGGAAGGAGATGATCGAGTCGCCGGAGACGAAGATCGGGCGGCCGCGCCAGGTGTACGTCGGCCAGGCCGCGCGCGACTACGTCTCCATCGAGCGGCGATCCGCCTGATGCGGCTCAGCATCATGGGCCGCTCGCCGGCGTCGCCCAACCCGACCGAGGCGTGCGCCGGCTACCTGGTGGAGGGCGGCGGGGCGCGCATCCTGGTGGACGTCGGGCCGGGCGTCGTCTCGCAGCTCGTACGCCGACACCATCCCAGCGAGCTCGACGCCATCGTGGTGAGCCACATGCACGCCGACCACATGCTCGACCTCGTCACGTTGCGCTACGTCTACCCGTGGCGCGCGCTGCCCGAGGACGAAAAGCTGCGTGTCATCATGCCGCCGGGGTCCGCGGACCAGATGCTCGACCTCGCCAAGGGCGTGGGCAACCCCCGCCACTTCGAGGACTGCTTCCGCCTCTCCGAGCACGACGGCAGCAGCCCGTTCAGCTTCGGCGAGCTGTCGTTGACACCGATCGCGACGCAGCACTACATACCCTGCTGGGGCTTCCGGATCGAGGGCGACGGACGGCTCCTCGCCTATACCGCCGATACCGCACCGTGCGAGAACCTGGGCGTCATCGCCTCGGGCGCCGACCTGCTGCTGAGCGAGGCGACCCTGCGATCGCTCGAGGAGGACGCCGCGCCGCCCGAGCCGCGGGGTCACCTCACGCCCGGCGAGGCGGGGGCCGCTGCCCGCGACGGGGGGGCCCGCCGGCTGCTGCTGACCCACATGCCGGTGAACGGCGACGGCTCGTGGGCCACCAACCTGGCAGCGGAGGCCTACGGCGGTGACGTCGCGATCGCGGAGCCGGCGAAGAGCTACGACATCTAGCGCGGCACCGACTCGTCGAGCCTGGCGCGCGCGATCCATCGGTCCGCGGCCCACGTCGCCACCGCCCAGAGCGCGCTGAGCGGGATGGCCACAACGGCCATGAGCAGCGCCGCGAGGATGGCCGGCACGCCGGGGAGGGCGCCTGCCATGACGACCACCGCGAGCAGGATGAAGAGCAGGACGATGCCGACCATGACCAGCGCGATCTTGGCGGAGGTGACGAGGAACCAGCCGAGACCGTGGTTCTGCGCGCGGCCGGTGAGCCACAGGACGCACGGCCCCGCAGCCCCCGCCACGGCGGTGTAGACCCCGAAGCCACCGAACAGCGCGCCGATGCCAAGCCGATCGCCGGTCACGAGCCAGACATAGATCCAGGCCGCCAGCAGGGTCGTCAGGGCACCGACGCCGATGAGCCAGGTCAGCAGCAGGGTTGCCGTTCCACCCGACAGCCGCTCGACGAGCTCGCCCTCCTCCGTCTCGACGACCTCGGTGGGGCCGTCCTCGCGCGGACGCTCGACGGTCACGATCCGGATGCGCCGAAGGCTGCCTCGAGATCGGCGCGCAGGTCATCCACGGCCTCGATGCCGACCGACAGCCGCACCAGCGTCGGCGACACGGCCAGGGTCGACTCCGCGACCGAGGCGTGAGTCATGGGCGCCGGCAGCTCGACCAGCGACTCGACGGCACCCAGCGACTCTGCGAGGGTGAAGAGGCGCGTGCTGGCCACGAGCGCCCGCGCTGCCTCCTCGCTGTGCATCTCGAAGCTGAGCATGGCGCCGGGAAGCCGCATCTGGCGCGCGACGAGATCGGCCTGCGGATGGTCCGGCAGTCCCGGGTAGTTCACGCGCTCGACCTCGGGCCGCTCGCACAGCCAGAGGGCGAGCACCAGCGCATTGGCGCTCGAGCGCTCCATCCGCAGCGCGAGGGTGCGAATGCCGCGGATGATGAGGAAGCAGTCGAATGGGCTCGGCACGGCACCCGCAGCGTTCTGGTGGAAGCGCAGCCGCTCCGCAAGCTCATCCGACCTCGTGGCCACCAGCCCACCGATCACGTCGGAGTGGCCGCCGAGGTACTTCGTCGCCGAGTGGAGCGTGAAGTCGGCACCGAGGTCCAGTGGCCGCTGCAGGTACGGCGTGGCGAAGGTGTTGTCGACGACAGTGATGGCGCCGGCCACGGCCGCCAGCCGCGCCACGGCGCTGATGTCGACGAGCTTGAGGTGCGGGTTGGTCGGCGTCTCGATCCACACCATGCGCGGCGCTGGCTGGGCCTCGAACGCGGCGGCCACGGCATCCAGATCGGTGAGGTCCACCGCGTCGGTCTGGATCCCATAGCGGCGCCAGACCTTGTCGGCCAGCCGCCACGTCCCGCCGTACACGTCGTCGCTCATCAGGAGGCGGTCGCCGCTGTCGAGCAGGTAGAGGAGATTCTGCGAGGCGGCCAGTCCCGACGCATAGGCGATGCCGTGGGTCCCGCCCTCGAGGACGGCGATCGTCTCCTCCAGCGCCTGCCGGGTCGGGTTGCCGGAGCGCCCGTACTCGAACCCGCCTCGAAGCCCCCCGACGCCGTCCTGCTTGAACGTCGCGCTCATGTGGATGGGTGGCACGACGGCCCCCGTCTGTGGGTCCGGCTCGGCGCCGGCGTGCACGACGAGCGTCTCGATACGATCGGTCATGGTGCCGGCCATTGTGCCAGCACCGGGCGGTGGCCTCAGCCGGCGGTCGATTCGTGCCCGGCTCCGGCGTGCTCCGGTTCGGGAACGCGAGCCCGGTTGAAGACCCGCCAGGCATCGAGCAGCAGCCAGATCGCGATGAGCAGGACCAGGAAGCCGTTGACCGGGTGGAGCGCCGCGACCTCCGGCGTCGAGTCGCGCATCAGGACCAGGACCGACTGCAGGATGAACTGGCCGAACATGACGGCCGCGGCGATGGCCTCCCAGCGCCCGAAGCGTCCGACGATCGAGGTCACGATCAGGATGACCGGCAGGACCGTCAGCGTGTAGCCGAACTGCCGATGCGTCTCGAACTCGGTGGCCGACGAGAAGACCCCCATCCCGGCCAGGAAGACCTGGATGAACAGACCGACGACGAGCAACCCGGCGACGACGAGATGCACCGGACGCGCGATGCGCTGGGCCATGTGAGCGTTCCTCCGTGTGTTGCTCGGACCCCGCGACGCAGCTGACGGGCGGTGCTCGAACCCTACCTGGTGCGCGGGAAGCCGAGATCGACCGAGCTGGTGCCCGGGTCCGGCCAGCGGGCTGTGACGACCTTGGAGCGGGTGTAGAACTGGATGCCCTCCGGTCCGTACATGTGGAGGTCGCCGAACAGCGAGGCCTTCCAGCCGCCGAAGCTGTAGTACGCGACCGGCACCGGGATCGGCACGTTGATGCCGACCATGCCGACATTGACGTCGAACTGGTACTGGCGCGCCGCCCCACCATCGCGGGTGAAGATCGCCGTCCCGTTGCCGTACTGGTTGTCGTTGACGATCTTCAGCGCCTCCGGATAGTCGTGCGTCCGGACCACCTCGAGCACGGGACCGAAGATCTCGTTCTGGTAGCACTCCATGTCGGGGGTGACGTTGTCGAGCAAGGAGACGCCGAGGAAGAAGCCGCCCTTCTCCTGGTCGTAGAGGACGTGCTGACGACCGTCGGCTCGGACAGTCGCGCCGTGGCCGGCGGCATGCTCGACGTATCCGGCGACCTTGTCGCGGTGCTCGCGGGTGATGAGCGGACCCATCTCGGAGCCGTCCTCGTTGCCCGGGCCGATCTTGATCTTCGGCAGCCGCTCCTCGATGGCCGCGACCAGTGGATCGGCGACATCGCCGACCGCGACTACCACGCTGATCGCCATGCAGCGCTCGCCGGCGGAGCCGTAGGCGGCGGACACGGCGGCATCGGCGGCCATCTCGATGTCGGCGTCGGGCAGCACGATCATGTGGTTCTTGGCGCCGCCCAGCGCCTGGACCCGCTTGCCGTTCTTCGTGCCCGTCTCGTAGATGTAGCGGGCGATCGGCGTGGAGCCGACGAAGCTGACGGCCGCGATGTCCGGATGCTCGAGGATCCGATCCACCGCGATCTTGTCGCCATGGACAACGTTGAAGACGCCGTCTGGCAGACCCGCCTCCTTCAGCAGCTCACCCAGATAGACCGATGCGGACGGGTCCTTCTCGGATGGCTTGAGCACGAACGTGTTGCCGCAGGCGATGGCGTTGGCGAACATCCACATCGGCACCATGGCCGGGAAGTTGAAGGGGGTGATGCCGGCCACCACGCCCAGCGGCTGGCGGATCTGGTAGACGTCGATCCCGGTCGAGACCTGCTCGCTGAAGCTTCCCTTCAGCAGGTGCGGGATGCCGGTCGCGAACTCGAGGTTCTCGAGGCCGCGGGCGACCTCGCCCAGCGCATCGGTGCGGACCTTGCCGTGCTCGCGGGTCAGGTGCGCCGCGATCTCCTCGCGATGCTGCTCGACGAGGTTGCGGATCCGGAAGAGGATCTCGGTGCGCCTGCTGATGCTCGTCGCGCGCCAGCCGGGGAAGGCCTCGCGGGCCGCCGCGACCGCCGCGTCGACCTCGTCGGCCGACGCGAAGTCAACCTCGCGGGCGAGCTCCCCGGTGGCCGGGTTGTAGACCGGGCCCCGCCGGCCGCTGGCGCCCGCCACGCGGGCGCCGTTGATCCAGTGGTTTACTCGCTCGAGTGCGGTGGCGTCGCTGCCCCCCGCGACCGGCGGCTCTGCGACGTGCGTCATCGGTTCCTCGTCTGCTGCTCGGTATGGTGCTGAGCCCCCACCTTACCCCGCGGGCACCGAAACGTCAGCCGCGGAGGCCGTTCGCAGGATGACCCACAGCGATCGCGCAAAGCGCTCGATGGATCGAGCGGGTTTCACGCGGAGGACGTCCGGGGAGCGGTTTCCGCGATGGATCAAGGACCGATGCGCATGAGCGTCAGCCCGGCGCGTGGCTAACGCTCCCGTGCGCTCGATCGGTCGAGGAAACGGCACCCGCCAGGGGCCTCCGGTGCCTCGGCCTCGATGAATCGAGCCCAATCGCCTGAGACGGTCTCTGGGTGCGGCCGTGTCGGGACCGGTCGCTGGATCGGTCACCCTTCACGCAGCGAGCGGTTGGCACCGATGCGTAAAGTAACCCCGTGGAGAGGTGCGAGCTGTGCGGCAACCCGATCGAGCCGGAGGAGGCGCGCATGGAGCGCGCCGATCCGCCTGCGGTGGCCCACTCGGGGTGCGTCTACTCGGACGCCGAGGATCGAGATGCCTGGATGCCCGCCGGGATGGAGCCGGCCTGAGGCCTCGGGTCAGCCAGGCCCGCGCGGGATGTCGCTGCCGCGGAGGATGACCTCGGGCCGCGTCGCGCGCCAGTCATAGTCCGCGACCTGCTCCTCGGCGAGAAGCAGCCCTTCGGACCGCAGCCAATCGTCGTTGTAGAGCTTGCCGACATAGTTGCGCCCCGAGTCAGGCAGCAGGACGACGAGCAGCGCCTCCGGGTCGTCGAGCTCGCGCGCGACCTGGAGGGCGGCCCAGATGACCGTCCCGCCCGACTGGCCCATGAGGATGCCCTCGGCGGAGGTGGCGGCGCGGGCGGTGAGCATCGAGTCGCGATCGGACACGCGCACGACGACGTCACAGACGCCGGCGTCGTAGGTGATCGGCCAAAAGTCCTCGCCGATCCCCTCGGTCAGATACGGGTGCGGGTCATCGCCCGAGTACACCGAGCCCGCGGGATCGGCGCCCACGATCACCACGGACGGATTCCGCTCCTTGAGGTATCTCCCCGTCCCGGTGACCGTGCCGCCAGTCCCGAGGGCGACGACGAAGTGCGTGATCCTCCCAGCGGTCGCCTCCCAGATCTCGGGTCCGGTCGTCGCGTAATGGGCCCCCGGATTGGCGGGATTGGCGTACTGGTCCGGCTTCCAGGCACCCGGCGTCTCGCGCGCCAGGCGATCCGAGACGCGGTAGTAGGAGCGCTCGTCGTCGGGCGGGACATCGGTGGGGCAGATGACGACCTCAGCGCCGTAGGCGCGCAGGAGGGCGCGCTTCTCCTCCGACTGCTTGTCGGCCATGACGAAGATGCAGCGATAGCCTTTCACGGCGGCCGCCTGGGCGAGGCCGACGCCTGTATTTCCGCTCGTCGGCTCGACGATGACCCCACCCGGCTTCAGCAGACCAGCGCGCTCCGCTGCCTCGATCATCGGCAGCGCGATGCGGTCCTTGACCGAGCCTCCGGGGTTGAGATGCTCGAGCTTGGCGACGAGCCGGGGCGAGACGTGAGCCGCGATCCGATCCAGCGCCACGAGCGGGGTCGCGCCGACCGCGGCGGTCACGTCGGGCAGGATGCCCGGGCGCTCAGCCAGGGGACGCCTCGGCCTGCGGCTGCGGAATCGGCGCATCGGCGTCGCGGTCGGGCGCGGGGGGCCTGATCATGGGTGAGCCCCAGCCCTTCCAGTGCCGGATCACGAACCAGCCCGCTGCCAGCACGATCGCGGCAATGCCGGCCCAGATCGCGGTGGGCACGCCCAGGATGATCCAGTTGTTCACGCGGTAGAGCTCGAGGACGGATCGGACCGCGCCGTACCAGACGAGGTAGAAGAGCACCGCGTCGCCGGCGAAGAGGCGCGGCGCAAAGCGACGGATGATGAACAGCAGCAGGAGCATGCCGATCACGTTGAGGACCATCTCGTAGGCGAACATCGGCAC
Source organism: Candidatus Limnocylindria bacterium (assembly GCA_036274575.1). GTDB lineage: Bacteria > Chloroflexota > Limnocylindria > QHBO01 > QHBO01 > JACDBZ01. Next base: position 6,039 of record DASUFJ010000021.1, on the reverse strand, counting down.
GAACTGCGTCGTCTCGACGGGGAACGACACCGCGTCCCACGGCGTCCCGGCGCGGTGGGCGGCGTCGATCTGGATGCCCCACGGCAGGCAGGGCGGGAAGCCGTTGCCGCACTCGCTGATCGGCGGCCCGTAGAGCTCCTGGTTCACGTAGTTGCCCAGCCGGCCGATGACCTGGCCCAGGAGCAGGGCCGGAGCGAATATGTCCATCCAGCGCGCGGCGTTCAGCCCGCGCCAGCGGCTCGCGACATAGATGCCCAGCGCGCCCCCGGCGATGCCTCCCGGAATGCCGATGCCGCCGTTCCAGATCTGCGGGATCTCGATCGGGTTCGCGATGTAGTGGTCCCACATGTGGACGACGTGATAGAGCCGGGCCGCGACGACCGAGAAGACGATGACGATCAGGAGCATCGACCAACCGTCGTCCGGGTCCTCGCCCAGCCAGGTGGCCACGCGCGAGCCGAGTAGGCCGGCGATGAGGACGGCGGCGGCGATGATGATCCCGTACCAGTGAAGCTGGAAGGGACCGATCTGGAGCGCGATGGGATCGATCACCGGCCGATTCTAGCCCCGCGGCGACGGTCGGGCCGGTCACCCATTGGGAGCCCGCCGGGGATCACCTGGTGTCCCGAGCGCAGCTGATGCATGCATCCTTCATGTCGGTTCCTCCTCGACACGATCGTAGGACGTGCGATGGCGTGCGACCTCGGCCGCGGCGGGCTCCGCATTCGGGAAGCGGTCGAGGCCACTGAGCTGCGGGAAGATCCGCGACCAGACACCCGCCACCACCAGTGTCGCCACGCCGCCGATGACGACCGAGCGCACGACGCCCAGCCACGCCGCGGTGACGCCCGACTCGAACTCGCCGAGCTCGTTCGACGCCCCGATGAACACCGCGTTCACCGCGCTCACCCGACCCCGGATCTCGTCCGGTGTCACGAGCTGCACGACGAGGTGGCGGATGTACATGCTCACCATGTCGCCGGCGCCCATCACCACCAGCGCACCGATGCTCAGCGCGAGGCTGGTCGAGAGGCCCAGGACAATCGTGCCGAGGCCGAACGCCGCCACGCCGCCGAACAGCCACGGACCCACGTGGCGGCGAATCGGGCGCATGGCGAGGACCCCGGCCAGCACTGCCGCGCCGACCGCCGGCGCTGCGCGCATGACGCCGAGGCCCACCGGACCGACCGCCAGGATCTCGCCGGCGAAGATCGGCAGCAGGGCCGTGGCACCGCCGAAGAGGACGGCGAAGAGGTCGAGCGAGATGGAGCCGAGCACGACCGGTCGCGAGCGCACGAAGTAGACGCCGGAGAGGAGCGACGCCCACGACAGCGGCTCCTTCGATGGCTCGGTGCGTCCGCCGCCGCGCAGGCCGGCGATCGCGACCACCGCCGCCACCAGCAGCACAGCCGACAGGGCGTAGGCCACCCCGACGCCCAGCAGGACGAGCGTGCCTCCGAGCGCCGGCCCGGCGATCGTGGCCACCTGCCCCAGCGACGAGTTGAGGGCCACCGCCTTCGGGAAGAGGCTCAAGGGGGCGAGGTTCGGGAGGAGCGCCTGGCCGGTCGGCATGTTGAAGGCCCGGGCGATGCCGAACAGCACCATGACGCCGAAGATCGGCGCCGTGTCCTCGATTCCGGCGAGCGTGAGCGCGAGGAGGATCACCGCAGCGAGGGCCAGCAGCGCATAGGTCAGGAGCTGGACGCGGCGCCGGTCGTATCGATCAGCGACGTGGCCGGCAGGGAGGATGAGGATCACGAACGGCAGGAACTGCGACAGGCCTACCAGCCCGAGGTCGAGCGGATTCGCCGTGGCGCTGAAGATCTGCCAGCCGACCGCAACCGTCTGCACCTGCGTCGCGACGGCCGCGAGGAAGCGCGCGGTGGTGTATCGACGCAGGTCGGGATGGCGCAGGACGGAGAGTGACTCCTCCTCTCGCGCGGCGGAGGCATCGGTCGGCATGCTCGGGGGAGCGTAGACCAAGGGCCGCATTCGGACCGCAGTGGCCGTCCGCCACTCTCTCGCCAAGCCCCACCGAGGGCGGCTAGATTCCGCGAAACAGATGGAAGGACCGATGCAGACGACCGCCTCCGAGCGATCCCGCGGATTCCTGCCCCTGTCCCAGCTGCTGACGCTGTCGATCTACTGGCTCGGCATCCAGACCATCTGGGGCGGCCTCAACATCACCATCATCCCCGGCCGCCTCGACGACATGAGCCGCGAGACGCAGGGCACGATGCTCGCGATCATCATGATCGCCGGGGCCGTGGCGCCGATCGTCATCCAGCCCACGGTCGGTGTGATCAGCGACTACACCGTCACGCGCTGGGGCCGGCGCAAGCCGTACATCGTCATCGGCTCACTGCTGGACGTCGTGTTCCTCGCGGGAATCGCCTTCAACAACGACTTCGTTGCGATGGTCGCGTTCTACTTCCTGCTCCAGGTCAGCTCGAACCTCGCACAGGGCCCGTTCCAGGGCTACGTGCCCGACCTCGTGCCGGCCAAGCAGGTCGGCCTGGCGAGCGGGCTGATGGGCCTCATGTTGACCCTGGGCACCATCCTCGGCGTGGGGATCGCGACGATCGGCGGCATCACCGACCAGCTGGCGCTCGCGACCCTCGCGCTCGGATTCGTCGAGGTCGTGACCATGGTCATCCTCGTCGCCACCGTCGACGAGGGCCGCGCCGGACCCAAGCGCACGCGACCCTGGCGCGAGATCGCGATGTCGGCCTGGGCGCGCGACATCCTCGACCAGCGCGACGTGCTCTGGCTGCTCTTCGTGCGCCTCATGTTCCTGGGCGCCTACAACGCGACCCTCATCGCCATCGGGTACTTCAGGCGCTCCCATGGAATGGCCGACGCCGACGCCGACGCCATCGTCTTCGCGGCCACCGCCATCGTGGGGGTGACGACCGCGCTGGCGGCGATCCCGGGTGGCCGGCTGTCCGATCGGTTCGGCCGTCGGCCGGTCATCTGGGCCGCGGGGCTCATCGCCGGCATCGGTCTGTTGGGCGTGACGCTCGCGCCGAGCCCCGCTTTCGCTGTCGCCTCCTGGGTCCCGTTCGGCGTCGGGATGGGCCTCTTCCTCTCGGCCGATTGGGCGCTCATGGCCGACGTGATCCCCAAGGAGACCGCCGGCCGCTACATGGGCATCCTCAACGCCGGCACCGCCATGGCCGGGCCGGTATTCATCATCGTCGCCGGACCGATCCAGGACCTCGCGGCAGCGTCGTTCGGCGACCCCGTTGGGCCCCGGGCGGCCATGGCCGTCGCCGCCGTCTTCCTCGGTGTCTCGGCGCTGGCCCTCACCCGCGTCGATCCGCGTCGCCGCGAGCTTGCCGAGGGCGTGATGCCGGCTCGCTCCGGCGCCTAGGTCGAAGTCCCTTGGTAAGCGGCGGAACCATGAGCGGCGCAACGCGCGAACGCGCAAGACGCACCGGCCCACGCGAGCTGAGCGTCGAGGTCACGCTTCGCTATCGGCTGATGTGGGGCATCGTCCGGGCGCTGGTGAGACCGCTCTTCGCCGTCAGGGCCACGGGACTCGACCACTGGCCGGCACCGCCGTTCCAGATCGTGGCCAACCACCACAACGGCTGGGATCCGCTGCTGGTCATCGCCGTCGCGCCGGTCGAGCCGCGCATCACCTGGTTCGGCCCGCGTGAAACCGACTTCAGCAAGGGCTTCAAGAACCGGATCATGGGGTTCTTCGGCGGGATGATCCCCTACAACCCGGAGCGCACAACGCTGACGAGCGCGGTGCGCGCCGTACGGCGCGTTTTCGAGGCCGATGGCGTCCTCGCCATATTCGCAGAGGGCCGCATCGGCTTTCGCGAGAGCGAGCTCCTGCCGTTCGAGGACGGCGCGACGGTGTTCGCATCGGCCTCCGGCGTGCCGGTCGTGCCGTGCGCGATCCTCGGCAGCACGGATCTCTGGTTCCGGAAGCGAATCGAGATCCGCTTCGGCACCCCGATCGCGACGGACGGGGCTCGTGGTCGGGAGGCGCGGGCGGAGCTCGACGCGCGGATCCGCACGGCCGTCGAAGCCCTCCTCCCCGATCGTGAGCCGCGCCAGCCAGCGCGAAGACCGATGGCCTTCCTCACCGACCTGCTGAACGGCACGGACGACATCGCGCGGCGCGCGTCGGAGCGCTGACGCCGCCTCGGCGGGCTCGGCGCTAGCATCGGGCGCACATGCTCCCCGTCGTCTGGACCGTGTTCGTCGTGCTCGCCGTGGGCGGGTTCCTGATGATCGCCGCCTACTGGCTCGACGTGCAGGATCGGCCCGATCTCTCGCCACGCGCCCGCATCGGCTGGTCGGCGGCAGCCTTCGTGTTTCCGATCTCGATCCCGGCCTACGCGTTCTTCGGCGATCCTGGATGGCCGCTCACGCTGCGCGTCGCGAGCTTCGTCCCGGCGGTCGCCCTGGCGCTGTTCTTCGGGTTCGTCATGGGCGTCTTCAGCTGACGGTCGCGCTATTGCGCCGGTGGGCGTATCGGCCAACGAGTTGCCGTTCTCCCGGCGGGCCAGGGCGTCAGAGGGTATGTGTATCCGGGCCTCGGAAGGCGTCCCGAGGTCGCGCGGCACGCATTTCCCTAGAATCGAGAGCATGACCACCCAGACCGACAGCGTTCGGACGACGGACGCTGCCGTCGCCCACCTCCGCGAGAACGACGAGGCGATCCTCACCCAGCTGGATGAGTTCCTCTCGATCCCGACCATCAGCGCCGATCCCGAACGCGCCGCCGACGTCCGTCGCACGGCCGAGTGGATCGTCGACCAGATGAATCGCCTCGGGATCGAGCGCGCGACGATCCACGAGACCTCCCACCACCCGATCGTCACCGGCGAGTGGATGGGGGCGGGTGAGGCGGCGCCGACCGTTCTCGTGTACTGCCACTACGACGTGCAGCCAACCGATCCGCTCGACGAGTGGGACCATCCGCCGTTCGAGCCGCATCACGCCGACGAGCGCATCTACGCGCGTGGCGCCGGCGACGACAAGGGCCAGCTGTTCATGCACCTCAAGGCGGTCGAGGCCTGGATCGCGACCGCCGGACGCCTGCCCCTTAACCTGCGCTTCTTCTTCGAGGGCGACGAGGAGGTGGGCTCGGAGCCGATCGAGGCGTTCATCGCCGAGCACGCCGACCTGCTCCGCGCCGACGTCTGCGTCGTCAGCGACGGCGACACCTACGACGACGACGGGACGCCGGCCATCGGCTACGGCCTGCGCGGCATCGCCTACTGGGAGGTCCGCGTCCACGGCCCTCGCCAGGACGTGCACTCCGGGCAGTACGGCGGCGGCGTCGACAACCCGGCGAACGTCCTCGTCCGCATGCTGGCCTCCTTGACCGATGCGGACGGGAGGTTCACGGTCCCCGGCTTCTACGACCAGGTCCGCGACCTCACGCCGGATGAGCGCGCCGCGTATGCGGAGCTGCCCTTCGACGAGGACGCCTGGACCGACGAGACCGGGGTCGCCGCACCCATGGACGGCGAGCTGGGGCACACCCTCCTCGAGCGGCTGTCCGCACGGCCGACGTTCGACATCAACGGCATCTGGGGCGGTTACAGCGGCGAGGGCGCCAAGACCATCATTCCGGCCTGGGCGGCCGCGAAGATCTCGACCCGCCTCGTGCCGGACCAGGACCATCGCGAGATCGAGCGCAGCGTCAAGGAGCACCTCGAGTCGATCGCGCCGTCGACGTGCCGGGTGGAGGTGAAGGTCATCCACGGCGGTGCTCCGGCCATCACGCCGCTGGACCATCCCGGCATCGAGCCGGCGTCGCGCGCCCTCGAAGCGGCGTTCGGCAAGCCGCCCCTCTTCCAGCGCTCCGGCGGCTCGGTGCCCGTCGTGGCCGCTCTGGATCATGCGCTGGGGCTGAAGACGCTGATGGTCGGCTTCGCCAACCCCACGGGCAACTTCCATGCGCCGAACGAGTGGATGAGCCTCCGCAACATCCGCGACGGCATGGTCGCACTCGTCCATCTGTGGGCGGAGCTGGGAGCCATGGACGCCGACGCCCTGCGGGACGGACGCGGC
>DASUFJ010000020.1:0-17275 GCA_036274575.1 Candidatus Limnocylindria bacterium | reverse complement strand
AGGGTCTCGGTGAGCCACGCGCGCAGCTCATCGGTCAGGACGGTCTGGACCGTCAGGGCAGGGTCACTCACGGCAGTCCTCGGATGGCAGGACCGATGCCAGCGGCATCGCCGAGCGATGGGGCGCTCTGTTTTCCAGTGTAGCCCTACACTCGGCACCGATGGCGAACGCGGAGCTGCTCTCGATCGGGGCCGAGCTCCTGCTGGGCGAGACGGTCGACACGAACGCGGCCTTCCTGGGACGCGAGCTCGCCGCGCTCGGGCTGCCGCTGAGCGGCGTACGGATGCTCCCCGACGACCGCGCCGTCCTGCGCGACGCCTTCGCGTCGGCCCGTGGCCGCTCGGAGGTCGTGGTCGCCACCGGCGGCCTCGGCCCGACGCACGACGACCTGTCTCGCGAGGGCCTGGCCGATTGCCTGGGCGAGACGCTGACCGAGGATCCCGCGCTCATCTCCATCCTCGAGGAGCGGTTCCGCGCCTTCGGCCCCATGCCGGCGACCAACCGGCGGCAGGCGATGCTCATCCCCTCGGCCGAGGCACTCGCGAACCCCATCGGCTCCGCACCCGGGTGGTGGGTCGACCGGGATGGCTCGATCATGGTGCTCCTGCCCGGCGTGCCCTCCGAGATGCGCTTGATGTGGTCCGAGCAGGTCCGTCCCCGCCTCGCCGCGCGCTTCGCCCTCGCGCCGCTGGCGATGCGCACCGTGAAGGCGTTCGGCATCGGCGAGTCTGCGGTGGCCGAGCGCCTGGGGTCACTGCTCACCGAGCCACCCGACGGGGTCGAGACCGGGATCTACGCCCGCGACGACGGCGTTCACGTCCGCTTCGCGACCCGCGGCGATCCCGCGTCGCTGGACCGCTGCGTCGCCGAGGCGCTCGGGGCCCTGGGTGACGGCGTGTACGGGACCGATGAGGACGACCTCGCCTCGGTGGCGCTGGCGCGGCTCGGCGAGCTCGGCACCAGGGAGCTGTGCAGCTGGGAGGCCGATACGGAAGGCGCGCTGCTTGCGATCCTGTCGGCCGCGACGCCGGTCGACGGAGCGGCGCGCTACGTCGGAGGCGTGCTCGACATGGGCGGGAGTGGTGGTCCGCCGGTGGGCGACGCGATCCTCCAGCTCTCGCTGCTCCACCAGGACTCGGGCGGCCGAAGCCGCGTGCGGGTCGCGCTCAGCGGGGCGGTGAGGATGCCGCCGACCGAGCTGCGCATCCACGGATCCGGGCCACAGCGCCTGCGGCGCGCCGCGTTCGCGGCGCTGGACGCCGTCCGGAGGCTCAGCTCCAGCGACCGATGAGCCGAACGGCCGCCGGGCGGACTGCGAAGGTCCACTCCGGCCGCTCACCGATCACGTCGCCGTCGGCCTGCACCGGGATCGGCGTGCCGTCGAGGGATCGCACGGTCGCCTCGAGCGCGTCGATGCGTTCCGCGTGCGGCCGCGCGCCGAGCGCCCACCGCCCCGCCTCGATCGCCAGACGCGGCGCCGGCCCGGGGTAGACGCGGAGGGCCATCCGCCCGGCATCGGAGCGGGCGCCGGGATTCACGCGCAGCCCGCGCCCGTAGTACGGCGTCGTCCCGATCACGACGAGCTCGATCGGCCCGCGGTGCACGGTCCAGCCATCGGCCGTGACCTCCACCGGCTGCCGGCTGAGCAGGTCGGGAACCGAACGGGCGACCGCCGTCGCCCAGCCGCGCATCCGCTTCGCGCCGGCCGCCGCGTAGCGGCCCGCGACGCGCGCGTCCCAGCCGGCCCCGGCGAACAGTGCCAGTCGACCGTCGACCGCCACGAGGTCGACCGGTCGCGCATCGGCTGCGTGCAGCACCTCGGCGAGGGCTTCCGGCTCGCGCGGCAGGCGCAGCAGATGGGCGCTGGCGTTCCCGAAGCCGGCCGGGATGTAGCCGAGCGTCAGGCCCTCGCGACCCGCGGCGACGTTGTATCCGACGCTGAGCGAGCCGTCACCGCCGACCATGATGGCGGTCTCATAGCCCCCGACATGCTCCCGGAGCCAGGCCTCGAGCTCCGCCGGCTCACGAGTGGCGGTGACGTGGAGATCGGCATCGAGCGCGGACCGAGCCAGCTCGATCGTCCGCTCGACGCGTTGCTGCGCGGCTCCCCCCGCGCCGCGGTTGACGAAGATCGCGGCGCGCCCGCTCGCTACGGCAGCGCCTCCAGGACCTCGGCGGCGAGCTCCTCCGACCCGGTCAGGAAGTACAGCGTGTCGTCCTTGGTGTAGAGGAAGACGCGCCCCTCGGTCTGGCCGCTCGGATCCGCGCCGGTCAGGATGTCCTTGCCGCCCACGGTCGCCGGTTCGAGGCCGCTCATGTCGCCGGACTCGTCGGCGGCGGCGATGAACTCGCGCTCGAGGTCGTCCTCGGAAGCGCCGAGGACGCGGAAGGCGCCCGCCGAGAAGAACTCCTGTCCGATGACCGCGCCGCCGAATGCCACCGAGACGTCCTCCAGGTCGGCCCCGATGGAGGTCAGGAAGTCCTGGAACGCCGGATCCGCGGAGTCCGTCGGGAACTGGTCGCCGCGGAAGCTCTGGACCTGAAGGGGCTGGCCACCGAGGGTGTCGGGGAAGCGAGCGGCGAGCTCCGGGTCGCCGTTGAGATCGAACGAGGGGATGGCCCCGAGCGTCGCGCCGGCCGAGCCGGATGCCTCGGGCGCGGCGGATGACGGTTCGGGCGTGGGAGTCGGCTGCTCCACCGTCGCCGAGGGGCTCGCCTGCTCACTCGAGCATGCCGCGACGACGAATGCGAGCAGCATGACGAGGAGGATTGAGATGGGCTTCAAGGGAATGCTCCGTTCTGGGCTGACAGCCTGCGAAGTCTAGCGACCGCCGTGCCAAACGGCCATCCCCGCGCTCAGGTGCGGCTCAGCAGGCCCCCGGTCGGCGCGCGCTTCAGGAAGCGGCCGTCGCCCGCCGCGCCGAGCCACTCGTCGCCGTCGACGATGACCTTGCCGCGCGACATGACGATCTGCGCCTTGCCCGTCACGTCCCAGCCCTCGTAGCACGAGTAGTCGACGTCCATGTGGTGCGTCTTCGCGCTGATCGTGTGCGTCGCCGACGGGTCGTAGACGACGAGGTCGGCATCGGCGCCGGCGGCGACCACGCCCTTGCGCCCGGAGAGCCCGAACATGCGTGCCGGCGCGGTGCTGATCACGTCGACCCATCGGTTCGGCGTCAGGTGCCCGCCCGCCACGCCGCCGGAGTGGAGGAGATTGACGCGGTCCTCGACGCCGGGCAGCCCGTTCGGCACCTTCCGGAAGTCGTCACGACCGAGGTCCTTCTGCCCGTGGAAGTCGAACGGGCAGTGATCGGTCGACACGACCTGGAGGTCATCCTTGGCCAGGCCCTTCCAGAGCTCCGAAGCGTGCTCGGCGGGGCGCAGGGGCGGCGAGCACACGAACTTGGCGCCCTCGAATCCGTTGCCGAGGTCGTCGAGCGTGAGGAAGAGGTACTGCGGGCAGGTCTCGGCGTAGGCCGGCAGCCCCTCGTCGCGTGCGCGGCGCACTTCGGTGAGCGCCTCGGCCGCCGAGAGGTGGACGATGTAGACCGGCACGCCGGCAACCTGCGCCAGGCGGATGACGCGGTTCGTGGCCTCGCCCTCCATCACGGGCGATCGCGACGTGCCGTGATAGTAGGGATCGGTGTTGCCGGCATCCGCGTTCTGGGCCGCCACGACGTCGATGGCCAGGCCGTTCTCCGCGTGCATGAGGACGAGGCCGCCGTTCTTCGCCGTCTGCTGCATGGCGCGGAAGATGGCGCCATCATCGGAGAAGAAGACGCCGGGGTAGGCGGTGAAGAGCTTGAAGTCGGTGATCCCCTCGTCGACGAGCTGGTCCATCTCTTTCAGGGTCTCGTCGGTGACGTCGCTCATGATCATGTGGAATCCGTAGTCGACGCAGGCCTTGCCCGCGGCCTTCGCATGCCACGCGTCGAGCCCCTCGCGCAGGCTCATGCCCTTCGACTGCACGGCGAAGTCGATGATCGTGGTCGTGCCACCGAACGCCGCCGCGCGGGTGCCGGTCTCGAACGTGTCCTTCGCGAAGGTTCCGCCGAAGGGCAGCTCCATGTGGGTGTGCACGTCGATCGCGCCGGGGATGACCCAGCTCCCGGACGCGTCGATCGTCCGCTCCGCCTCGACCGCCAGGTCGGAGCCGATGAGCGCGATCCGCTCCCCGTCGACCAGGACGTCCGCCGGTGTCGTGGCGTCGGCGTTGACGATCGTTCCGCCCTTGATCAGCGTCCGCATCGGTTCCTCCGTCTCAGTGGCAAGGGCGCCATCCTAGCGCCGGCGACGTACCATGCAGGCGTGATCGAGACCACCGACGGACTGCACTTCACCGGCGACGACCGGGCCGACCGGCTCCTCGTGACCGACCCGATGGCGCTTCTCATCGGCTTCGCGCTCGACCAGCAGGTGCCCGTTCAGAAGGCGTTCTCCGGCCCGCAGGTGCTCCTGGATCGCCTCGGCTCGATCGACGCCAAGCAGCTCGCCTCGATTGACATGGAAGACCTCGAGCGAGCGGCGAAGGGTCCGCCCGCCATCCATCGTTTCCCGTCGGCCATGGCGAAGCGGGTGCGCGAGCTCGCGACGCACATCGCCGACACCTACGACGGCGACGCCGCCCGCGTCTGGACCGATGCGTCCGACGGCCACGATCTCGAGCGCCGGATCGGCGCCATGCCCGGCTTCGGCGAGATGAAGGTGCGCTCCCTCATCGCCGTCCTGGTCAAGCGTCTCGGCGTCAGCCTGCTCGGCCTCGACGACGTCATGCCGTCCTATCCGACCCTTGGGGACGTCGACTCCCCGCAGGCGTTGGCCGACTACCAGGCCAAGAAGCGTGCGTACAAGGCGCAGCTCCGCGAGTCGGGCGAGAAGTTCGAGCCGTGGGCCGACCGCGCCGAGGCCGCCGACTACGCGAAGGGGAGCCGCTAGGCGCTTATCCGACCCGATTCAGGCCGCGACGGTGTCACTCGTGGTCATGGTCGTGCTCATGGTCGTGGTCGTGGTCATGGTCGTGGTCGTGCATCCAGGGCGTGAAGGTGACGCCCACCAGCAACCCCTCCGGGCTCAGCAGCCGTGCGGTCGTCTGACCCCATGGTTCCTCGTGTGCATCCCGCAGCACGCGATGGCCGGCGGCCTGAAGCTCAGCGACCGCCGGAGCGACCGCATCCGCCGATTCGACGTCCAGCTCGATCCAGGCCTGGGGCGTCGGCAGGTCGTCTGGCCAGGACTCCGTACCGAAAGTCGACTCGGCGGCCTGCGACAGCGGCCAGAGCGCGAAGGCGCGGACGCCCTCAAGGTCGTCATTGGTGAAGTAGCCGGGCGCCGCCTCCTCCAGCGCGATGCCGAGTCCGTCGCCCCAGAAGCGGCGTGCCGCATTGGTGTCCGGGACGATGGGCCCGAAGCCGGCGATGAACGCGATCTTCACGAGGCCTCCTCCTTCGGCAGCGATGTGAGCACGCAGAACTCGTTGCCCTCCACGTCCGCCATCACGACCCAGGGCACGGCGCCCTGGCCGATGTCCGCCCGTCGCGCGCCGAGTCCCTCGAGCCGTTCGACCTCCGCGGCCTGATCGCTCGGCGCGAGGTCGAAATGCCAGCGGTTCTTCACCCGCTTCTCGTCCGGGTTGGCCTGAAAGTACACCGGAAAGACTCCCGGGTGCCGGTCCTGGAAGGGCGCGATCATGACGCCCTCGTCCGACTCCGCGATGACGAGCCAGCCGAGCGCTGCGATCCAGAAATCGGCGACCGCCTGCGGGTCGTGGCAATCCACGGTCAGGCTGTTGATGACGACGCTCATGGACCGATGCTAGCCGCCGATCCAGACGCCGCGTGTCAGGAACCCGTGACGCGACCACACCGTCCGCGGGCGGCAGTGCAGCCGACCGCGGCCAGCAGCGGCGTGCTACGGTCACGTACGTGAGTGAGCGATGGCTCGCCTGGTTGCGCATCGGCTTCGGCGTCCTGGTGCTGGTGGCGATCGTCTTCATGATCGGCGTCCTCGTCGACGAGGGCGCCTTCAACCCGCTCAACTTCTTCACGTTCTTCACGATCCTCTCGAACCTGCTCGGCGCGGCCGTCTTCCTCGAGGGCGGCCGCCGGCAGCTCACCGGCGCCGCGCCCGTGCCCAACGTCTGGCGCGGCGCGGCGTCGTCGGACCGACTGAGGCGTGCGCCGTGGACACCCGATCCATCGGATGGCGATCGGTCGTACTGGTGCTGTCGCGCATATCAATACGGAAGGGAACGGTGAGGTCGTGAGGCGTGCAGCACTCGTCGCAGTCGTCATGGCCGGCGCATTGGCCGCCTGCGCGCCGAGCGGATCGACTGACGACCTCCAGGCGGCGTGCGACGCTCGCGCGCAGCTCCAGGAGGACGTGGAGGCGTTCCGGGCGCTCGATCCGGCGACGGCGAGCGTCGAGGACTTCCGAGGGGCGTGGGTCATGGTGCGCGACGACTTCCTCGAGGTGAAGTTCTACGCCCGGGAGCGGGCGCAGTCGAAGGTGACCGCGGTCGAGGACGCGGTCGACGCGCTCGCCCGGTCGCTCAATGCCCTCCCCTCCGATGCCTCGATGTCGGAGGCGATCGACTCGGTCGAGTCCGAGCGCCAGGCCGTCGCGGACGCCCTCGCCGATCTCGACGAGGACCTCGACTGTCCGGCATGAGCCATCGAACGGGCGCGACGCAATGTGCTTCTTCCTGACCCTGCTCCTGCTCGGCCCGCGCGCGATCCTCCTCATCTGGTGGATCGCGAACCCGGTCCTCTGGGCGGCCGCCTTCGGCACCTTCATCTGGCCGCTGCTCGGCTTCCTCTTCCTGCCCTGGACGACTCTCATGTACGTGCTCGTCGCCGAGGGCGGGGTCACCGGCGGTGACTGGTTCTGGTTGGCTCTATCCCTCGCCGCCGACGTCGCGTCGTATGCCGGCGGCGCCCTTGGTGGTCGCGGCCGCGTCCCCGGGTACAGTTGATCGGATGACGCCGCGCCGCGCGGCCGGGGCCGGGCGACCGTGAGCACGACGCTCGAGCTCATCCTGACCAGCCTCGCATTCGGTGCGGTCGGGCTCTTCTCACCCACCCGCGCGGCGATGGCCGTCGTCATGCTCACCGGCGCGACGCTGCCGTGGCCCCGCGCCCTCGCCTATCTGGCGGGCAGCACCCTCGTGTTCGGGATCGCGGTGGGCATCGGCCTGCTCGGCGTGCAGGCGGGGGGCGATGCGCAGTCGACGCTGACCATCGTGGCGGGCGTGGCGATGCTCATCGTCGCCGCGGGCATGACGGTCGTCCACCGGCGCCGGCAGCCCGAACCCGAGGCCGAGCCGCGGCATCCGATTCTCTCGGCGTTCGGCGTCGGAGTCGGCGTCTCCTTCCAGTCCACCGGACGCCTCTTCGTGCTTCTGGCCGGCGGCTATCGGATCGCGGTCCTGGCGAAGTCCGTTCCGGAGGCGCTCATCTTCGGCGGAATCATGGTTGCCATCTGGCAGACGCCGATCTGGGGGCTGATGCTCATGTCGATCTTCGCGCCGCATCGGTTCGCCGCCGTTGAGCGCCGCGCACGCCCGGCGCTCGACCGCATCGAGAACGGCGTGATCGGGATTGTGATCGTGGCGTTGCTCGGCGCCTGGCTCGTCTACGTCGGGGTTAGGGGCTGATCAGCCCGCGGACGCAACCGCGCTGACGATGTCGGCGCCGTAGGCGTCGAGCTGGGCCTCCTCGTCGCCGTTCATGAGGTAGATGTTGAGCTGCGTCACGCCGGCGTCGCGCAGCTCCTCCAGCCGCTGTTGGTGCGCCGCGGCCGGCCCGACGATGGCGAAACGATCCACGATCTGGTCCGACACGAAGCTCGCGTTATCGCTCCCGACCTCGGCGTGGTGGCGGTAGTCGTAGCCCTCACGGCTCTCGACGTAGTGCCATAGGGCCTCGGGCAGATCGCCCTTGTCGTACTTGTTGATGAGGTCGACAACGTGGTTGCTCACCAGCGCCGGGAACCAGCGCACCCGTTCCCGCGCCTCATCGACGTCGTCCGACACGTACGCCGCAGCCGCCGCCATGACCTGGATCTCGTCAGGATCGCGCCCGGCCTCCTCCGCGGCGGCGCGAACGAAGCCCATGCACCAGCGGATGATGTCGGGATCCGCGAGCTGCAGAATTATGCCGTCCGCGACCCGGCCGGCGGCCGCGAGCGCCATCGGCCCATAGCCGGCCACCCAGACCGGGACCGGCCCGTGGGTCGCCCAGGTCAGCTGGAGCTCGGTCTCGTCGACAGTCACCTTCTCGCCGGCCGTGAGCGCGCGCACGATGCGGCAGCACTCCTCCATGTACGCCACGGTCGTGGGTTTCTTGCCCATCACCCGGCGCGCCGAGTCGCCGCGACCGATGCCGAGATCCATCCGGCCGCCGGTGATCTCGTTCAGGGTCGCCAGCACGCTGGCGGTGACGGTCACGTCCCGGGTCGCAGGGTTGGTGACGCATGTGCCGAGCCGCATCCGTTCGGTGGCCGCGCCGATGAGCGTGAGGAGCGGGTAGGGCTCGCGCCAGAGGACGTGTGAGTCGAAGATCCAGCCGTACTCGAAGCCGTTCGCCTCCGCTCGTCGCGCGAGATCCACGGCGCGGTCGAACCGGTGTTCCGGCTTGAGGGTGAACCCGAATTTCATGGGTTCGTCGTCCTCCGTCGCTCCCGAAGCGTCACGATTCACATGACCTGTGCATTACGCCCCCTGAAGCTGGCCTGAATAGTCGCAATTCACGCCCGGCGTGAATCCGGACGGTCCGATGGGCTGTCGCTACGCATATCGGTCACTAGGTGTGAATTCTGACCGTTCGCCGGCGCGCTCCCTCATGAAGTGCCCCGCAGGCCATCGCCGCGGCGATGAAGAACGCCGTGCGAACCGGCCCGCGGATCTGTCGGTGGTTACGGCCGCACCAGGTCTTCGTAGGCATCGGGGCGGCGATCCCGGAAGAACTGCCACGTCTGGCGCACCTCCTCGATCTTGTCGAGGTCGAGGTCGCGGACGATGAGCTCCTCGTCGTGCGGGTCGCCGACGTCACCCACGAACTGGCCGCGTGGATCCACGAAGTACGACTGGCCGTAGAAGTCGTCGTCGCCCAGCGGCTCGACGCCGACCCGGTTGATGGTGCCGACGTAGTAGCCGTTGGCCAGGGCATGCGACACCTGCTCGACGCGCCAGAGGTACTCGCTCAGGCCGCGCGAGGTGGCCGAGGGAATGAACACGAGCTCCGCCCCGTTGAGCCCGAGCGCGCGGGCCCCCTCCGGGAAGTGGCGGTCGTAGCAGATGTAGACGCCGACCTTGCCCACCGCGGTGTCGAACACGGGGTATCCCATGTTGCCGGGGCGGAAGTAGTACTTCTCCCAGAAGCCCTTGACGTGCGGGATGTGGGTCTTGCGGTACTTGCCGAGGTACGTGCCGTCGGCGTCGATGACCGCGGCGGTGTTGTAGTAGATGCCGGTCGTCTGGTCGTCCTCCTCGTACATCGGCACGATGAGGACCATCCCGGTCTCCTTCGCCAGCTCCTGCATGCGCTTGGTGGTGGGTCCGTCGGGGATGTGCTCGGTGTACGAGAAATACTGCGGGTCCTGGACCTGGCAGAAGTAGGGGCCGTAGAACAGCTCCTGAAAGCACATCACCTTCGCGCCCTGGGCCGCGGCCTCGCGGGCGTACTTGACGTGCTTCTCGATCATCGAGTCCTTGTCGCCGGTCCACTCCGCCTGGAGCAGCGCGGCTCGAACGATTCGCGCCATCGAAATCTGGGTCCTCCGGTGAAGGAAGGCCGATACTACACCGAGCCGATCCGGACCCCAGCCCAGTCGACGGCCTCCCCGCGCCGGAGCAGGCGGGACCCTTCGCGGCTAGGCTTGGCGGCCGTACATGAACCCCATCGACGCCCTGGTCCTGCTCCTGCTGCTCGTCGGCCTGATCGCGGGCGCCCGCGCCGGCTTCCTGGGCCCCATCCTGGCGCTCGCCGGCGCGCTGGTGGGCTTCGCCGTCGCCGTCGTCCTGGCCTCGGCGCTGCGTGAGCCCCTGACCGCCATCGAGCAGCCGACGCGAGCGCTCGTCACGTTCCTCGGCCTCGGCGCGCTCGTCGTCACCGGCGAGGCAATCGGCGCCGCGGGTGGCGCGATGCTGAGCCGCGGCATTCGGACCAGCCCGCTGCGGCCGGTGGACGCCCTGGGCGGAGCCTTCGTCGGCGTGGCCCACATCCTCCTGCTCGTGTGGCTCATCGGCGGGATGCTGGCCATGGGCTTCGCGCCGACGATCGGCCAGGTCGCGCGCGACTCGCTGGCGGTCCAGATCACGGCCGAGCGTTTGCCATCGCCGACGGTGGTCGCCGGCCGGCTGCTCTCACTGCTCGACACCACCGACCTGCCGCCGCTGTTCGCAGGCCTGGAGCCGGCGCCGGCCCCACCGGTCGACCTGCCGCCCGACGCGACGATCTCGCAGCTGGCACAGTCGGCGCTGGGGAGCACGGCGCGGGTCGTCGCCGGTGGCTGCGGGGCGGGTCTCGCTGTCGGCAGCTCGTTCTTCGTGTCGCGCACGCACGCCATCACCAACGCTCACGTCGTCGCGGGAGCGAGCTCGACCACGGTGCGCGTCGGCGGCGTGGACCGCGACGCGATCGTGGTGGCCATCGATTCGGAGGCGGACCTCGCGCTGCTCTACGTTCCGGGAGCGAGCGCGCCCGCCCTCCAGCTCAGCCCTCAGCCGCCCGAGCGCGGCACCCCTGCGGCGGTGCTCGGTTTCCCGGGAGGCGGCGACCTCACGGTGACACCGGCGGCCGTCACCGCCACGCACGATGTCCCAGGCCCGGACATCTACGGCGACGGCCTCTACTCGCGCGACGTCGTCGAGCTGCGCGCCGCCATCCGCCGCGGCAACAGCGGCGGGCCACTCGTCATTGCGCCGGGCACCGTCGGGGGCATCGTGTTCGGCGCGTCGCGCGTCTCCGGCGAGGTCGGCTACGCCATCGGCTCTGACGAGGCGATCGCGAGCCTCGGTCCGGCGTTCGGGTCGACGATCGCCGTCGACACCGGCGCCTGCCTCTGAAAGGTACGCTGCACGCGATGGCGACGGAGCATGTCGAGCCGCCCCCGATTGAGCTCGCGTTGCTGCGGCCCGAGGACGAGTGGTTGACCGCCGCCTTGGAGACCGATCCGGCGATGATGATCCACCTCGGCGGACCGTCCGACCCCGAGCGGATTCCGGACATTCACGCTCGGCGCCTGCAGGGGATCGAGCGCGGAGATACGTGGTACTTCACGATCCGTCTCGGCCCGAACGGCCCGCTCGTCGGAGGAGTCTGCGTCTGGCATGAAGCCCACCATCCGCCGGGGACGAGCGAGGCGGGCTGGGGCGTGCTTCCCGCCTACCAGGGCCGCGGAATCGCGTCGGCGGCCCTGCGCGAGCTCATCCGGCTGGCGCACGAGGACGGCCGCTGGGGTGATATCCACGCGTGGCCCAGCGTGACGAACGAAGCGTCGAACGCGCTCTGCCGAAAGCTCGGCTTCCGCCACGTCGGGGTCGACGAGTTCGAGTTTCGCGGGCACCAACTGCGCTGCAACGACTGGGTCCTGCCCGCTGACAACGCCTGACTCTGCGCCACGCGCTACGCTCGACGCATGGCCTGGTCGCGCCACGCCAAGATCGCGTTCATCGGCTCGCACTCCGTGCGCAAGTCGAACGCCGTCCACGCCTTCGCCTCGACGGTCGGTCGCGCGGGCCGCTCGGTGGAGGTCGGGCGGGAGGTTGTGCGCTTCAACCCGCTCGGCCTCAACGAGGGCGCGACGCCTGAGGCGCAGCTGTGGGTGCTCATGGCGCAGATCCAGCAGGAGCTCGAGCTCGCCAATCGCGCCGATATCCTTGTCACCGATCGCTCCGTCGTCGACAACTTCGCCTACTGCCTGCGTGTGACCGGCGGCGAGGACCCGTTCGGCGTCGAGCCGCTCATCCGTCGCTGGGCGACGACCTATGACCTCTCGGTCCGGCTCCTCCCCGACGTTGGGCTGCTCGAGGACGGGGTCCGCTCGACGAGCGATGCCTTCCGCGACGAGATCGAGGCCATCCTCGACCGCGTCCTGCCCGTCTACCTGCCTGCGGACCGATGCCTCACGGTCCCCGCCAGCAACGTCACCGCCGACTTCGACTGGTGGGCCATCGCCGAGCGACTGGCGGGGATCGTCGGGGAACCGCTGGTGGAGGGACAGCTCAGCGCGTCACTCGGCTAGCGGCGGTGCCGTGTCTCGATCGAGCGAGCCGATTTCACCGGAGCCTCGTTCCGCGCGCGGTGTCCGCGCCTTGTCGAGGGGTGTGACGCACGACCCTCGCTTCCGGGAGCGGCTCGTGCGTGTGGATCCTCGGTGCACCGCGGAAATGGCGCGCCAGCATGCCCTTTGGTGAAACTGGCTCGATACGTCGCGCGGCGGCGAGGCAGATCGGCCGAATGTCGCTACTCAACGGCCATCGGAGAGTGTCAGAATCCGCCTCGCCAACGGACTCCCCTGGCCCACTCACGGAGGACCTCGTTGCCCAACCCGCTGCGGGCGGTCTTCTCCGCGCCGCTGTTCCGGCGCATTGGCTTCCATGCGCGGCGCATCGGCGGCCAGATGGACCGCCACTTCTTCAGCGCGCTGCTGACCGCGGTCGTCGGCTTCGTGGTCGTCGCCGCGTTGGCGGTGACGCTGCTCGAGGAGGAGAAGCGGACGCTCGCAGGACTCGGGAGCTCGTTCTACTGGGCCATCACCACCGTCATCGGCTCCGGCGACGCGAGCTATGTCACGTCTCCGGGCGGCTTCATCATCGGCTGGCTGCTCGCGTTCTTCGGCGTCGCCATCGTGGCCGCCATGACCGGGGCGGTTGTCGGCTTCGTCATCGATTTCCTGCTGAAGGAGGGCCAGGGCATGGGAGCCGCGGGCTACACCGATCACATCGTCGTCTGTGGCTGGAACACCACGGCCCGCGACCTCATCGAGGAGCTGAAGGGCGACGAGTTCACCACCAAGGTCGTGCTGCTCCACGACAGCGAGCGCAACCCGGCGGGCGACGGCGTGTACTTCGTGCGCGGCGACATCACGAACACGGACGACCTCGAGCGCTGCGGCGTCCGCGATGCGCACGCCGCCATCGTCTTCCCGTCGGACCGCACCGACGAGGCCGACATGCGCTCGATCCTGGCCGTCATGGCCATCGAGGCGCTGGCGCCCGGCGTCCGGACGGTCGTGGAGGCCAACAACCCCTCCCACGTCGACCATTTCCGTCGGGCCGATGCGGACGAGATCCTCGTCACCTCGCGTCTCGCCTCCCGGCTCCTGGCTCGCTCGGCGCTGTATCCCGGCCTCTCAGAGCTGGTGACGGATATCGTCTCGGGTGGCGGGGGCTCGGAGCTCTACCGCGTCGCCCTGCCGGATGGGTACGTGGGGCTCTCGATCGATGAGCTGTCGGCGAAGCTGCGCGGCGACCATCACGCGACGCTGCTCGCGGTCACGCGGGATGGCTCGAGCATGACGAACCCGCCGGCCGACTTCCGCCTGGCGAATGGCGACGATGCGGTGGTCGTGGCCGAGTCCCTGGGCGAGCTCCGGCCGCTCGAGCTCCAGCACGACTGAGCGATGGATCTCGGCCTGGCCGGACGCAGAGCCGTCATCGGCGGCGGCTCGTCGGGCCTTGGCCGCGCCTCCGCCGAGGCGCTGGCGGCCGAGGGCTGCGACCTGCTGATCTGGTCGCGCAACGCCGACCGCCTGGCATCGGCGGCCGACGAGCTTGCGGCGACCCATGGCGTGCGCGTGGCATACGTCGCGGCCGATGCGCTGGACCCGGGCGCGGCCGAGCGGGTCGCCGCGGCGGCCCTTGACCTCGGGCCGATCGACATCGTGGTCCTCAACGCCGGCGGGCCACCGACCGTCGATCCCACCGCCACCGATGCCGACGGCTGGCGACGCGCCTTCCAGCTCCTCTCGGCAACGCCCATCGAGCTCGCGACGCGCCTCCTGCCCGGCATGCGCGAGCGGTCGTGGGGCCGCGTGGTCTCCATCCTGTCCAGTGGCGTCAGACAGCCGATCCCCGACCTGGTGTACTCGAACGCCGGCCGCTCGGCGCTGGCCGCCTGGCTGAAGACCACGGCGCGCGAGGTCGCCCGCGACGGGGTGACGGTCAACGGCGTCATGCCCGGGCGCCTGGCCACGCCGCGCATCCACGAGCTCGACTCCGGCCGTGCCGAGCGGGAGGGGACGACCGAGGAGGAGGTCCGCGCCGGCCATCTGCGCACGATCCCGGCGGCGCGCTACGGGCAGCCGTCCGAGCTCGGGGCGCTCGTCGCGTTCCTTGCCTCGGAGCGCGCGTCCTACGTCACCGGCCAGCTCATCGCCGTCGACGGCGGGTTGATCGGAGGCATCTAACATCACCGGCATGGACGAGCGCGAGCGCGCCATGCGCCGGGCCGCGGAGGCCGGCCTCGACTACCTCGCCTCCCTGCCCGAACGGCGGGTGGGGGCGGCGATCGATGCCGCGACGCTGCGGGCACGCCTGGCGACGCCGCTTCCCGAGCGGGGCACCGACGCGACGACCGTGGTGGAGGAGCTCGCGGCCGCCGTGGAGCCGGGCCTCGTCGGGTCGACCGGCCCGCGCTACTTCGGCTTCGTCATCGGCGGCGCGCTGCCGGCCGCCGCGGCGGTCGACTGGCTCACCACGGCGTGGAACCAGAATGCGGCGCTCAACGCCCTGTCGCCCGCGGCTGCCGCCACGGAGCAGGTCGCCGGTGAGTGGATGCTCGAGCTGCTGGGGCTCCCGGCCGACGCGAGCTTCGGCCTGCCGACGGGCGCCGGGATCGGGAACGCGGTGGGCATCGCCGCCGGCCGCCACGCGGTGCTCGACCGCCTCGGCTGGGACGTGGAGGCGCGCGGGCTGTACGGCGCTCCCGAGATCTCCGTCCTCATCGGCGACGAGGGGCACGCCACGCTGCTCACGGCGCTCCAGTACCTGGGCCTTGGTCGCGATCGAGTCATCAGGATTCCGACCGACGACCAGGGCCGGATGCGTGCCGATGCGGCGCGCGACGCCATCGCCACCACCGACGGCCCCCTCATCGTGGCCGCCCAGGCCGGCAACGTGAACACCGGCGGCTTTGACCCGCTGGCGGAACTGGCGGACGCCGTCGCCGGACACCCGAACGCCTGGCTCCACGTCGACGGTGCCTTCGGGCTGTGGGCCGCGGTATCGCCCCAGCTGCGCCACCTCGTGGAAGGTGTCGAGCGCTGCGACTCCTGGTCCACCGACGCCCACAAGTGGCTGAACGTCGGCTACGACTGCGGATTCGTCGCCGTCCGGCACCCGGAGGCGCACCAGGCGGCGATGTCGGCCAGCGCCGCCTACCTCATGCGCAGCGACGAGCGCGAGAACTGGGAGTGGGTCATGGATAGCTCGCGCCGTGCGCGCGGCTTCGTCCTCTACGCCGCCATCCGCGCCCTGGGCCGGGACGGGATCCGAGCGATGGTCGAGCGCTGCTGCGCGCTGGCGGGGCGGATGGCCGACCGGCTGCGCGAGGCCGATGGGGTGCAGGTTCTCAACGACGTGGTGCTCAACCAGGTGCTCGTCCGCTTCGGCGACGACGAGCGCACCAGGGCGGTGATCACGGCCGTCCAGCAGGACGGCACGGCCTGGATGGGCGGGACGGTCTGGCACGGGATGGCCGCCATGCGCATCAGCGTCAGCAACTGGTCGACGACGGAGGCCGATGTGGACCGAACCGTCGAGGCCATCCTTCGCGCGGCGACGGCCGTCCCGGCCACCGCCTGAAGCTCAGCCCAGTCGCTCCTCGATCCAGCCGCGCTCGTCGCCAGGCTCGGTCCCATGGCTGCCGCCCACGTCATCGCGGAGCCAGCTTCCGAAGCGATCAGGGCCGATGGCGATCGCCAGGCACACCACGGCCATGGCCAGCGGGACGAGGAGCGCCTCGTTCGGCGCGCGGGTGGCGAACACCAGCCAGGCGACCACGGCCGCCCAGGCCGCCGGCGCGGTGGCGCGGCGGGCAAGGCAAACGAGGATGAGTAGGCTCGGCACGCCGACGACGGCGAGCGGGTCGCCGACCATGAGCGAGATGAGCGTGGCCATGGCGCCGACGCCGCCGGTCAGCCCGAGCACCGATCGCTCGGCCGCCTCGACCTCCTCGGGGACGGATGCCCGCCGTCGCAGCGTGACCATGGATCGAGTCTACGCCGCAGCCTCAAGCGAGAGCGGTATCGTGTAGGTTCGTCCGCACCCAAGATGACGGAGCTTCCATGGCCATCGAGACTGAGCGAGGCAGCATGACGGGCGACGAGATGGTCTCCCTCACCAAGCGCCACACCCTCTTCGAGTGGTCGGCCCAGAGCAAGGTCGATCCCATCCCCGTGGCCGGGGCGAAGGGCTGCTATTTCTGGACGCCCGAGGGGAAGCGATTCCTCGACTTCAACAGCCAACTGATGTGCACCAACATCGGCCACGGCCACCCGAAGGTCATCGCCGCCATCCAGGAGCAGGCGGACACGCTGGCCTACGCCAACCCGTTCATGGCCACCGAGCCGCGCGCGCGGCTGGGCGCGAAGCTGGCCGAGATCACGCCCGGCGACATCGACACCTTCTTCTTCACGAACGGTGGCGCGGAGGCGAACGAAAACGCGATCAAGCTCGCCCGGATGGTCACCGGCCGGCACAAGATCATCGCGCGCTATCGGTCGTATCACGGCGGGACGGCCGGGGCGATCAGCCTGACCGGCGACCCGCGGCGCTGGGCCGCCGAGCCCGGGATCCCCGGGGTGGTCCGCGTGATGGACCCCTATCACGGCATCCAACGTGGCTGGGATTCCGCGGATGAGGCGCTCGCCAATCTCGAGGAGACGATCCAGCTCGAGGGCCCGAACACGATCGCCGCGTTCATCCTCGAGACCGTGACGGGAACGAACGGCATCCTCGTGCCGCCGGACGGCTACATCCAGGGCGTGCGCGAGATCTGCGACCGCTACGGGATCCTCATGATCGCCGACGAGGTGATGGCCGGGTTCGGACGCACGGGCAAGTGGTTCGCGGTCGACCACTACGACGTGATCCCCGACCTGATCACGATGGCGAAGGGCCTCACCAGCGCCTACGTCCAGCTCGGCGCGTTGGGCATGCGGCGCAAGTACGCCGAGCACTTCGACTCGAACGTCTTCTACGGCGGCCTCACCTACAACTCGCATCCACTGGCGTGCGCCACGGCGCTCGCGACGATCGAGGTGTACGAGGAGGAGG